>JAJZOZ010000202.1 GCA_021811405.1 bacterium
TGGCCTTCTCCGATAACAGTTTAGCAAAATTGACGTTGGCGGCGTGGCCGGGGCGCACCGCCTCTATGTGGACGTCCGCGAGGGGCAGCCCGGCCAGCGCCAGGTCCCCTATCAGGTCCAGCAGCTTGTGGCGGGCGAACTCGTCGGGGAAGCGCAGGCCGTCCCTGGCCAGCACCTCCTCCTCCGCGATCACCACCGCGTTGTCCAGCGAGCCGCCCAGCGCGAGGCCGGCCTTCTTCAGGGCCTCCAGCTCGTGGGAGAAACCGAAGGTGCGCGCCGGCGCGACTTCCTTCAGGTAAGCCTCCGGAGAAAGCGAGAATTCCACGGCCTGGCGGCCCACCAGCTTGTGCGGGTAGTCGTAGACGAGGCTGATGGAGACCCCGCCCGGCCGCGGCGCGGCGGCTATGCGCGTGCCGGCTCCCTCGAAGACGACCGGCGCGGCGAGGGAAAGCGTCCTGCGCTCCTGGCCCGGCTTGGCGGCCGCGCCCGCGCCCTTCAGCGCCAGCGCGAAAGGCAGGGCGGAGCCGTCAGCCGCCGGCGGCTCTTCTCCGGTGAGCTCGATATCCAGGTCGTCTATGCTGAGGCCGGCCGCCGCGGAAAGCAGATGCTCCACCGTGTAGATGGTTGTAGTGCCGTCGGTGATGTTGGTGCCCCTGGCGGTGCCGGCCATGCGGTCGAGCCTGGCGGGCAGCGGCGCGGAGAAGGCCGGGTGCAGGAACCTGTACCCGGTCGGGCCTTCCGCGGGCCTGAACGTCACGCTGGAGGGCTTGCCTTTATGAAGGCCTATCCCCTCTATCGTCGCCGCTGTCTTTATCGTAGTTCTCATTGTTAATCGAGCCGTTGCCCGTCAGGAGAAGGGTATGGGTTCGGAAGGCCTTCGCGGACCGAGCCGCTTGCGCAGCGCGGCGAGGGGATGGCCGCTAGCGGCCAGTTCCTCGTGATGAGCGGCGCGCACGGTGTGCGCGACCGCGTGCCTGACGGGCCCATACCCTTCTCCTGCCGCTATATCCCGAGCTGCTTCTTTATCTTGGAGAGCGCGCGGTGCATCTCCGGCAGCTTGGAGAGCAGGGCTTCTATCTTCATGGCCTGCAGGCGCGGCCGGCCGATATGGCCGAAAACGACCTGGCCCGGGGCGAGGTCGCTCATGATGCCGGTCCCGGCCATGACCGCCGAGTTCTCGCCTATCTTCACGTGGTCGGAGATGCCGGCCTGGCCGCCGATTATCGCGTTGTCGCCTACCTCGGTGGAGCCCGCTATGGCCGCCTGCGCCATGATCAGGCAGTTCCTGCCGATCCTCACGTTGTGCGCTACGTGCACCAGGTTGTCTATCTTGGTGCCGGCGCCTATCAGCGTGACTTCCAGCGCCGCGCGGTCTATCGCGCAGTTGGCGCCTATCTCCACGTCGTCCTCAACGACGACCTTGCCTATCTGCGGGATCTTCTCGTGCCTGCCGCGGGGGGAGACGTAGCCGTAGCCGTCGGAGCCTATGACCGTGCCGGCGTGGATTATGCAGCCGGAGCCTATCTCGCAGGCGTCCATCACCTTGACGCCGGGGTACAGCCGGGAGCCCATTCCTACCCTGGCGTTGCGGCCGATATAGCACTGCGCGCCTATGGAGGCGCCGGGGGCTATATAGGCGCCCTCCTCTACCACGGCGCCCGGGCCCACGTGCGAGTCGGCGCCGATCTTCGCCGAGGGATAGATGACGGCCGTCGGGTGCCTTCCGCGCTCCGGCGCCGGGCGCAGGTCGGCCTCGAAGCGGCGCAGGGCCAGCATGAAGGCGTACTTCGGGTTCTTGGTGAAGACCACGGTCCCCTTGAAAGCCGCCAGGAGTTCCTCGCTGCCGGCCGGGGCCAGCAGGCAGCCGGCCTTTGAAGCGGCCGCGGCCCCGGCGAAAGAGGGGTCGGCAAGGAACGCGAGATCGGAGGGGCCGGCCTTCTCCAGCGGGGCCGCGCCCTGCAGCTTCAGGCCCGCGTCGCCGCGCAGCGTTCCCTGCGCCAGCTTCGCCGCTTCGGCGGCGGTAAGGCTCATATGCCGCCCTCTTCCAGCTTCTTCATCAGCTTGTCGGTCAGGTCCACCGCGCGCTGGCCGTAGAGGATGTTGCGCTTGTCCACGACCACGCTGACCTCCTCCTTGATCGCCAGCTCCTTCAGGGCCACGTAGATACGCCCCAGCAGCAGCTCGCTCTTGCGGCTTTCGTAATCCAGCAGCTCGCGCTCGGCCTGTTTCTGGGCCTGGCGCAGGGACTCTTCCTTCCGGGCCAGGTCGCTTTCCTTGCCGGCGATGGCCGCGTCTATCTCCGGCACGGACGTGGAGACCGAGAACTTGAAATGGGAGACGGGGACCTTCGCTATTCCGGGCATGTCTATCCCGCCCATACCCGGCAGCGCCGCGGCAGGCGCCTGCTGCTGCGACGTAACGGCGGCGGTGGAGGCCTGTAGGGGCGCGGTAGAAGGCTGCACGGCCGCGGGCTGGGCGGCGTCGGGCTGCGGCGCCGCGGAGGGGGCCGTAACGGTGGAGGCCTGCGCGGCCGCCTGCACCGCCGCCGCGGCCTGCACCACGCTCTGGCGGGTCTCCATCAGCGAGGGCAGCGTCAGCGCGAACTCGCGCTCCTGGCGCAGCTTGGCTATCTCGGCCTTCAGGGTGAAGATCTCGGTCTTCCTCGCGTTGAGGGAGTCCTCCTTCTTCTTTATCTCGGCCAGGAAGTCCTCGCGCGCGCCGGAGGTGCCGGAATATTCCTTGAAGACGCGGTCTATGTCCACGTAGCCTATCGTGCCGGATTCCCCGCGGTTCTCCTCGAGCAGCAGCTCGAGGGCGCCGGCGTTAAGCGCCGGCAGCGCAAGCAGCGCGGCAATAAGGAGCTTTTTCATAGCTTTAGGGCCGTACACTTCCGGCCGATCCTCCAGTACTCTCGTCGCCTTCTAGAACAGGTTGCCCAGCGTGAAGTAGATATCGGAGCGCTGCTCCCCGGCCTTGTGGTTGAAGCCGTAGCCCCAGTCCAGCCGTATCGGGAAGGCCGGCGTGGTGAAGCGTATGCCGAAGCCGGCGCCGGTCTTCATGTTCGTGGTCCCGGTGCCGAAGCGCCCGCTGATCTTGTCGAAGCCGTCCCACGAGTTGCCGGCGTCCAGGAAGAAGCCCCACTGCACTATCGTCCTGCGCTTCTCGCGCGCCAGCGGTATCTTGAACTCCAGGTTCGCCACGTCGTAGACCCGGCCGCCGTTCAGCGGGCCTATCTGGCCGTTGTTGGAGTAGCCGCGGATGGTCTCCGCGCCGCCGAGGAAGTAGCGCTCGTAGACCGGCACCTTGTTGGTGTCGCCGAAGCGGCCCACGAAGCCGAAGCGGTTGGCGAAGGACATCACGAACGGGTAGTCCTCAATCGAGAAGAGCTTCAGGTTATAGCTGTAGGAGAGCGTGGGCTTGTAGTAGTTAACGTCGCCCTGCAGCGGTCCGCCGGCGTACTCGAAGCCCAGCGAGGTCTTGGTGCCTTTCGTCGGGTCCCAGACGTTGTCGCGGGTGTCCCTGGTGAGCTCCACGTACACCGAGGAGGTCACGCTGGTGCCCTCCTGCAGCTCGCCCTGGTAGATCTGGTCTACCCC
>JAJZOZ010000203.1 GCA_021811405.1 bacterium
GCAGGATGGTAGAGGAGGCCTACAACCTGACCCCCGTAGTGGCCCCTATAGGGGGAATGATCGTGAAGCGCTCCGTGGAGCCGGGCCAGTCGGTCAGCCCGTCGAAAGAGCTCGCCGTGGTCTCCGACCGGCTGATAGTCAAGACCTTCGTGGACGAGACCGACATCGGCTCGGTCAGGGAGGGCCAGAGGGCGGAATACTACCTTGACGCCTTCCCGAAGGACAAGCGCGCAGGCAGGGTGATAGCCATCTCCCACGAGTCCACGCAGAAGGACGGCGTGGTGGTCTACGAGGTGAAGATCCTCCCCTCCGGCGGCGAGGCCTCGCTGCGCTCCGGCATGACGGCCGACGTGCTGATAGTCACCGGCAGCAAGAAGGACGCGCTGACCGTACCCAAGAAGGCGGTCAAGTACAAGGACGGGGACGCGATGGTCTCGCTGAAGAACGCCGCCGGCAGGCTGGAGGACAGGAAGATCTCCGTAGGCCAGGCCGACGAAAAGCGCATAGAGGTGAAGTCCGGCCTCTCCGAGAAGGACACGGTCTATTATTCCACCGGCATAGCAAAGGAACGCTCCGGCATAAACATAGGCTTCTGATGCGCCCGCTCATAGACATCCGCGAGGTCTCCAAGACCTACGTCACCGGGAGCTTCAGCGTAGAGGCCCTTAAGAAGGTCTCGCTGCGCGTATATCCCGGCGAGCTGGTGTCGCTGGTGGGCCCGTCGGGCTCCGGCAAAAGCACGCTGCTGCACATCCTCGGCTTCCTGGACAGGCCCGACTCCGGGGAATACTATTTCGCGGGCCACCCCACGGCGAAGCTCGGCGAGGGGCGCCTGGCCGCGGTCCGCAGCAGGATGATAGGCTTCATCTTCCAGTCCTTCCACCTGCTGAAGAGGACCACGGCCCGGGACAACGTGCTGCTGCCGATGGTCTATACCGGCCTCGGGGCCAAGCCGGCCAAGGCGCTGGAGTGCCTGAAGCTGGTAGGCCTCGGCGACCGGGTCCGGCATAAGTCCAACGAGCTCTCCGGCGGGCAGTGCCAGCGCGTGGCTATAGCCCGCGCGCTGGTGAACGACCCGCTCGTAGTCATGGCCGACGAGCCCACCGGCAACCTGGACGCCGTCAGCCGTCAGGAGGTGATGCAGGTCATAAAGGGCCTCAACGCCAGGGGCCTTACCATCATCATCGTCACCCACGACGACGAAGTCTCCGCGATGACGGACCGGGTGGTCCGCCTGAAGGACGGCGTGATAGTTTCCGACGAGAGCCGCCGCAGCGCGTCCGCCGCCGGGGCCGCCGGCTCCGAGCTCCCCCCGGCCAGGCTCGGCTTCTCCCCCTCCGAGTTCCTCGAGCAGCTCAAAGTCGCCTTCAAGGCCATCTGGAGCCACAAGATGCGCAGCGCGCTGACCGTGCTGGGCATCTTCATCGGCGTGGGGGCCATCATCTCGCTGATGACCATCAGCGAGGGCTTTATGAAGAGCCTGCTCTCCGGCGCCAGCGAGGACGACGCCAGGAAGGTCTGGGTCACGCCGCGCTGGCAGCACGGCAAGCCGCGCCGCCGCTTCACGATGGGGGAGGTGGAGGCCATACGCGGCCGCGCGCCGCTGGCCGAGAAGGTCGTGCCGATGCTCGCCAGGGGCGGCGTGGACGTCTCCGCCGGAGACAAGCACGTGGAGGCCGCCGTCAACAGCCGCGAAGGCTACTCGCCGGAGGAGCAGAAGGCCGATCCGCTCTGTTTCGAGAACCGCAAGGTCCAGGGCCGCTTCTTCACCAGGGCCGAGAACCTGGACCGCGCGCGCGTGGCGGTAATCAACAGATCCCTCGCCAAGGAGCTGTTCGGGGACGAGAACGCGGTGAACTCCGACATCAGGATCAAGGGCATAGACTTCACCGTAGTGGGCGTGGCGGACAACCACAAGGCCGAGGACATCTTCGGCGGCCAGCCGAACGCCTACATACCGCTCAACACGGCCGCCAAGCGGGTCTTCGGCTCCAGCCGCCTGGACTACGTGGAGGTCACGGCCCCCACCCCGGGCGACGCGCAGGAGGCCCGCAGGCAGATCATCGGCGCGCTGCGCGAGGAGCGCGGCCTGCGCGAGGACGCCGAGGAGGATTTCGACGTCAGGACCTTCGAGGTGCAGATAGAGCAGTTCAAGAGCGCGATGGGCAAGATCTCAGGCGTGGTCTACGGCATAGCGGGCATCTCGCTGCTGGTGGGCGGCATCGGCATCATGAACATCATGCTGGTCAGCGTGACTGAGCGCACCCGCGAGATAGGCCTGCGCAAGGCCCTGGGCGCGCGCAACTCCGATATACTCAGCCAGTTCCTGATAGAGGCGGTGGTGCTCTGCGTGCTCGGCGGGGCGCTGGGCATCGGGCTGGGGTACGCCCTCGCCTGGGCCGCCTACCTGGTCACGAAGGTGCCGCCCGCGCTCGGCGCCGGGACCGTCGCTTTCGCTTTCGGTTTTTCCACCTTCATCGGGGTGGGGTTCGGCTTCTGGCCCGCGCTGCGCGCCGCGATGCTGGACCCCATCGAGGCGCTGCGCTACGAATAGCCCTCAGTACTTCCTGTAGAGGGCCAGCAGCAGCTCCTCGTGCATCCTGTCCGAGGCGCCGCCTTCCATGGAATAGTTGTTGAGGATGGAGGTGAAGGCCAGCATCCTGCCTTTCTTCGTCCTGAGGTAACCGGTGTAGGAGCGCACCCCGTTCAGCGAGCCCGACTTCAGCCTCAGGTTCCCCTCCAGCGGCGTCCCTACGCCGAGCTTTCTCACGTGGCCGGTGGCGTCGGGGTCCCCGGGGAAGACCAGCGAGTCGTAGAAGGCCTGGAAATAAGGCTTTCCCCGCACCGAGCGCAGCAGGTCCGTGAAGTTCTCCGCCTTCACGGTATCCCTCCAGGAAAGGCCGCAGGCATCGGCCAGTTTCAGCTCGGAGACGTCGGCGCCGGACTCCTTAAGGAAGCTTTTCACCGCTGCGAGCCCGGTTTCCGGGTCGCCGCCGCCCAGCTGACGGAGCAGCAGCTCGGCGTAAAGGTTGAAGCTGCGCTTGTTGGTCACGAACACCACTTCCTTCAGCGGCCGCGAGGCCGTCTCCGTTATCGGCGTGAGCTTCTCGCCCGCCGCGGGAGCGCCCGCGTACGGCTTCTTGTTGGCGTTTATCCCGGCCCTGGCCAGGTACGCGCCGAAATCCTTCGCCACGAACAGCGCCGGGTCGGGCAGCGCGCCTTTTATCACGAACTCCGGGCCGCCCTGCGGGATCGTGCCGCGCAGGACGGCCAGGGACTGTCCCGGGAAAGCGTAGATGTAGCCGTTGTCCCCGGAGCCCTTCGCCCCCGTCTTCATGTGGTTCTCGAACTCGAGCCCCTCGACGTAGGGCTCCGTGCGCAGCACCGCCGCTTCGCCGCCTACAGCGTCCGCCGGCTTCAGGTAAAGCTTGTAAAGCCCGTCGTTGACCGTCAGCGCCGACGGCTGGGCCGCGTAGTAGTTCCCGATATCTTCCCAGGCCCAGGAGCCCGGCTGAACGCTGTCGAACGCGCTCCCGTCCCCTACCACGGAACCGTTGATCACCTTTATCCCAGCGCGCATCACGGC
>JAJZOZ010000041.1 GCA_021811405.1 bacterium
TGTTGGAATGCAGGTCGATTGCGACGTATAATCTCATATGTGTTCCCTCCTCAGGTTTGTAACTTTGTTCCTAGACAAAACAATTTTACACAACCTGCTGGAGGGGACCTCTATATGATTGTCAAGGAGCAGTGCGGGGCCGCGCAGTGGCCACGCCTGCGACGACATCTCGCGGATAAGAGCGGGACTCATTCGATCCCGTCAGGGTGTTCGTCGAAGAAGCGTCTAACATCGACCAACAGCCCCCACCATTTAAAAGCCGGCCCTTAGGGGCCGGCTTTTATGTTCCTTACCGCGCCGCCATTCGGTCAGGAGGCCCTGGCGTAACCGGCCGGGAACTCCTCCGCTATGCGTTCGCAGGCGGCGATCTCCCCGTCCGGCGCTTTGGCGTCCGCCTCGTTGAAGCTTTCCGAGAGCTTTCCCACCTGCGTCATGGACAGGTTCCTGTCCATCCAGGGGTAGAGCACCTCGTCCTCTTTCTTTATATGGTCCAGCAGCAGCTCCCGGTAGGCGGAGAGCGCCACCGCCGCGGCCGGCCCGTCGCCGGCGTCCAGCGCCGCCGCGGCCGCCCGCACGTGCGCCCGCCCGGTCTCGTGCTCGGCCAGCATGGCCTTGAGCACGTCCAGGGAAGGGTCGAAGAGCCCGAACAGGATCTCCTCCTCCTTGGCGTGGTGGAGCCTGTCGGCGTAGGAGCGGATGAACCTTATGACCTCCCGGGCCCGGGCCGCGTCAGCCGGCGAGGCCAGGTCGGCGCCGGCCAGGAAGGATGGCAGGGCGCCCAGCACGCGCTTTATCAGGGCGTGCTCGTCCACCAGGCGGCGCAGCGGCGGGGAATAGCGGGGGCCGCCGGCCGGCCTGGCCCTGGGGGCGGGCTCGGGTATCCGGAGCGCTCCGGAGGGGTCTATGGCCAGGGCCAGCGCCCGCATCAGGGAGGTCTCCTCTTCCGGCGCCAGGTCGTGCATGTCCACTATGTCGCGCAGGCGGCAGGTGCCGGCCCCGCAGGAGACGCAGGCTATGCCCCGCGCCTGCAGGGCGGTCCCGGCGGCCGGGAATTCCGCGATGATGTCCTTGATGTTGCGGTCCAGGTATTTTTCCACGCGCGGCCCCTTATAACGCCTCTACGATCTTGATTTCCGGGACCTCTTTCTTTATCGCGGCTTCCACGCCGTTCTTCAGCGTGAGACCCGCCGAGGGGCAGCAGGCGCAGCCGCCGGTGAGCCTTACCCTGGCCTTGCCTGTCGCCGCGGTCACGTCCACCAGCTCCACGCCGCCGCCGTCGGCCTCCAGGTAGGGGCGTACCTGCGCCAGGGCCTTCTCCACCCTGCTCTTCAGCTTCTCGTTCACGTCGTTCATGGTCTTGCCTCCGTCCCCGCGGGAGCGGGGCATGCAGTATTCTGGTATAATTATACCAGATTAACGCGGCGCCGTCAAGCCGCCCCGGACGCGCGGGGGGGGGGCCGCTCCGGGAAGCTGCGGGGCGCAGGGGGGCGCGTCATGGGCCTTAAGCGGGGCCGAAAAAAATTGTACTATGCCTCATAAGGTGAATATGACGCGAGCTATAACCATCGCCATGACGCTGCTGGCCTCCCTGGCCCTGTCGGCCGAAGCCAGGGACTGGCGCTTCGGCGCCGGCGCCGCCTACGATTCCGGCAAGTACGGGACGGGCAGCCGTACCGATTCGCTGAGCTTTCCCTTCATCCTCACCCGCTATTACCGCTTCGGGGAGGTGTCCGCCGCGGCCGCCTGGCTGCGGCAGAGCTCCGGCCGCGTCACGCGGGTCTGGGGGCTGCCGGCGCGGCTTCCCGGCGCGGGAGGGCCTTCCTCCTCGGAGTCGGGCCCAGGGGATATCCTGCTGCGCGGCACGCTGGCCCTGAAGACGGAGAAGGACGACGCCTTCGACCTGGCGCTGGTCGGCAGGCTTAAGCTGCCTACGGCCAACAAGGACAAGGGCCTGGGCACCGGCGAGCTGGACCAGGGCGCGGGACTGGAGTTCGCCAAGGATATAGCCGGGAGGTGGACGCTGCTGCTGAACGGCTACTACACGATCATCGGGGACCCGAAGAACGTGAATTTCAACAACGAGCTGGCCCTGTCGGCGGGCTTCAGGAAGCGCCTTAACGGGGCGCTGTCGCTGGAAGGGCTTTACGAGACCCGAAGCGCGCTGGCGGATGGAACGGACGACCCGCGCGACCTGCGCGGCCTGCTCACCTACACCAAAGCCGACGGCGATATCCTGAGCGCCGGGCTGCTGCTGGGACTTTCCGAGGGGAGCCCGTCCGTGGGTCTTTCCCTCGGCTTCAGCCGGCGGCTCTGAGCGCGGCGCGGGCCCTTATTCGCCCGGCCGCAGGCCGCGCGAAAGCTGAGAGAAGCCCACCCTGCCCACCAGCCGCGAGAACCAGCCCGGCTTCTTTTTGTTGAGCTCCTCCAAAGTCATCTTTTTGGCCTCCGCTATGTCCCGGTAGAAGGCCTCGTCGAATTCGGCCGCGGCGCCGCGGTCGAGCACGGCTATGTTCATCTCGGTGTCGTAGCGCTCGCTGCGCGGGTGCAGGTTGTAGGAACCTAC
Source organism: bacterium (assembly GCA_021811405.1). Taxonomy (GTDB): domain Bacteria; phylum Elusimicrobiota; class Elusimicrobia; order Elusimicrobiales; family UBA9959; genus UBA9959. The sequence continues at coordinate 2,564 of JAJZOZ010000041.1, forward strand.
GCAGGTGAACACCCCGTCAACGGTCATGAACTTGGAATGCAGGGTCTGGCCCCGCTTCAGGTAGACGTTGGCCCCGGCTGCGGCGAAGACCTTGGTCCCTTCCACTATGGTGTCGGCCATGGACTTCCCGTCGGAATCGATGCTTTCCTTGGAATTGGTCAGGATGTTGACCTCCACGCCGCGGGCGCGGGCTTCCTGTACGGCCCTGTTGACCGCCGGTATGGCCACGATGTAGGCGTTCTCGATATTGATGTTGCGGGTGGCTCCCGACATGGCCTTTATTATGGCCGCGAGTATCGGCGGCTTCATCGAGGGCGGGTTCTGCGGCAGGACCGCGATGCGCGCGGGGCCCGAGGCCCGCTGCGGCGCGGAGGGAGGCTCCACGCGGCCGCGGCCTCCGGCCAGCGGGTTCCAGAGCGCGGCGAAGGCCCTGACGGAATCGTCCACGGCCGGGCCGGTGTAGAGCACGTCGGTGTCGCGCCACTTCAGGCCAGGGCCCTTGTGCGAGTACTCGTCGCCGTAGTTCATCCCGCCTACCACGGCGTTCTCCCCGTCTACGATCAGAAGCTTCACGTGCAGGTAATCGTGCGGGCGGCCGGCGTCCCGGTAGAGCACGGTCTCCACGCCGGCCTTGTCCAGCTCCTTCAGCTGCCCGCCGCCGAAGATGTGGGACATCTTCTCGTCTACCATCACCTTTATCTCCACGCCCTCGCGCTTCTTGGCCAGGAGCATCGCGGTCAGCTCGGAGCCGGTCACGTCGTCATAGATGGCGTAGGAGGCTATGTAAATGGACCGTTTGGCGCCGCGGATAAGGGCGTCCTTTACCGCGAAGGAGGCCGGCCCGTCTATCAGGGCCCTGGCGGTGCCGCCTCCGCTGAACCTGGCTCCGGTCAGGTCTTCCATCTCGGCCGCGAAGCCGGGGTCCTCGAGCAGGGAAGACTCTCCGGCCCGCCGCGGGGAATAGGCGGACCTTTTGACCGAGGTCTCCACGCTTTCCGAGATGGCGTCGAAGCCGGGCGCGGCGTGGCGCCAGAAGAGCAGGCCGGAATCGGCCACCTGCGCGGCCACCGAATGCCAGGCCAGCACCAGGTAGCCCAGCTTGTTGCCCTTGGACATGGTGTTGCCGGGCGGGGGCTCCTGTTGCGCCGGAGCCGGGACCTCCGGCGGCAGTGCCGGCGCCGCCGGCGGCACCGTGGCGGGCAGGGCCTGCGCCCGGGGCGCGGAAGGGCCGCCGGAGACGGCCGGCAGGTCCTCGTAAACGGCGATCCCGAGCGCTTCGGCGGTGCGCAGTATCTTCTGGCGCGACTGGTCCAGCCTGGCCTGTTCGGCGGCCGGTGCCGGCTGCGCCTGCAGGGCCTGCCCGGGCATGAAAAACAACGGGATAATGAGGACTGGGAGCGGATTCTTCATGCCTATTATTCTATAAATGAGGCTGGAAAGCCCCCTAGGGCCGAAAAGGCAGGAATATAAAATAAAAGGACCCAGCCAGGGCTGGGTCCTTGAGGCAGGCGCGTCAGAAGGCCATCGCCAGGCTGAGCTTCCTGGTGGTGTCGAAATCCCCGAACGGGCTGAAGGAATAGTCCAGCTTCATCGAGCCGGCGCTGAAGCCGATACCGCCCGACATCGCGCCCTGCGAGCCGGAGGCGGAGGCCGCGTAGCCGCCGCGCAGGGCCAGGCCGCCGAGCAGGGCGTACTCGGTGCCTATAGAGAAGGTGTTGCGGCGCTCGTTGACCATGCGGGTGAACTCGGCCGCCAGGTTCATGGTCGGCAGCACCGCCAGCGAGGCGCCGGCGCTCATGGAAAGGGGCAGCGCCTCGCGCTTCTCGGCGTACTTGAAGCCGCTGCCGAGGTTCCTCACCGCCAGGCCCAGCTTCAGCGGCGAGGAGGCCAGTTTGTGCACGGCGCCGAGGTCGAAGGCCACCGCGGAGGCGCCGTAGCCGGCTATGTCGCTGGAGAGGAATTTCACGGCCGCGCCCAGGCTGAAGCCGCCGGAGCTGCCGGCCAGGCCGAGGCCCAGGGCCTTGTCCGAGGCCGAGAAGCCGCCGGAGCTGCTGCCGTCGGCGCCCCTGCCGTCCAGGCTGCCGTGGTCCAGGCGGGTGAAAGAGACGCCGGCCTTCAGGCCGGCCACCGGGAAGGCCGCGGCAGCGAAATCGTAAGAGCCGCCCAGTGCCCAGGCGGAGTGGGTTATGGCGGCTCCGCGGGCGGAGAGGGCCAGGCCGCCGGGGTTGTAGTACATGGCGGTCGGGTCGGCCGCCATCGCGGTGTAAGCCGAGCCCATCGCGGAAGCGCGGGAGGCCGCTCCTATGTTCAGGAAGTCCGCGCCGCTTTCCAGCGCGTGCAGCAGGCTGGAGGAGGGGGTGAGCAGGAAGGCCGCCGCGAGCAGCAGGGCGTAAGGCCTCGACAGCCAGTATATTATGCTGTTGAGGACGTCCTTCTTAGTTCCCGAGTCCAGGCATTTCATAACTTATCTGATCACGGCGAACTTGCCGGCTTTCCTTATCTTCTTCGCGCCGCCGTCGACCTCGGCGGAATAATAGTAGACGCCGCTGGGCAGTCCCGAGCCGAGCGGCAGCTCGTAGCACTGCGCCGCGCCGCAGGCGGCGGGACCTCCGGACACGGAGGTCTCGCGCTCCAGCCGGCCGGAGGCGGTATAGACGCGGACCGAGGCTTTGCTCCCCCCGGTGACCGTCAGGTGAAGTTTCGGCGACTGGCCGGGCAGGGAGGGGTTGGGGAAAGCGTAAGCCTCGGAGACCGCGAAGGCTTCCGGCACGGCCGGGAGCGCCGGGGCGGCAGGGGACTCCGGAGCCGCCGGGGCGGCGGTAGTGGTGTCTGTCACCACTGGCGCTGCCACAGTCGCGGTCGCAGTGTCGGTCACCGCTGGCGCTGCCACAGTCGCGGTCGTGGTGTCTGTCACCACTGGCGCTGCCACAGTCGCGGTCGTGGTGTCTGTCACCACTGGCGCTGCCACAGTCGCGGTCGCAGTGTCGGTCACCACTGGCGCTGCCACTGTCGCGGTAGTGGTGTCGGTCACCACGGGGGCTGCCACTGTCGCGGTAGTAGTGTCGGTCACCACTGGCGCTGCCACTGTCGTGGTCGTGGTGTCGGTCACCACAGGGGCGGCCACTGCAGCGGTGCTGGTGTCGGCCGCTACCGGCGCCGGGGCCGGAGCGTCGGCGAGGACCTGGTATACCGAGAAATGCGCCACGTCGGCACTGACGGTCCTGTCGGCCTTAGAGACGGCCGAAGGCAGTATCTCCCATTCGCCGGTGGAGTCGTTCCAGTAGGCTATCTTCAGCGCGTTCTCGTCGGCGCCTTCCGGCAGGGACGCGGGATCGTAGGGCAGGGAGATCGTGACCGGTTTGTCGAAGACCATGCCGTGCGGGCCGAACTCGAAAGGCGCCGAGGCGGCCTTGAGGCCGCGGGCGCCCATGTTCCGGCCCCGCCTGTCCTTCTCGTCCTGCGTCAGCGCTTCCTGATCCTCCGGGGCGGCCGCCAGCAGCAGGTCCGGGTTGCCCTTGAAAGCGCCCTTGGGGATGTTCACCTTCGCCCCGCCCTGGCCCATGCGCAGGCCGGCTCCGTTCTCCTGCGGGACGACGGGCGTTTTGGCGGCCTTGAGCGCCCTGTTCATGCTCTCGCCGCGGAAAGCCCGGCCGTCCGCGAGCAGGCCCTCTATGCCTATGGAGAAATCACCCTCGGGTATGAGGCTGGCCACGGCCTGCCTGCTGAACTTTATCATCAGGTAGGTGACGCCCTGCAGGCCGGTGAACTCCGTGCTGTCCCCGGTGTAGAGCTTGGCGGTCCATTTAGGGTCCGGCAGTATCGGGGCCACCGCCTGCCCGTTGAGGGAAGTGATCCTCACGCTGGCCGGGTCCACAGAGGCCGCGTCCGCCTCGGGCAGGCCCATTATCACGGTCACCCACTTGCCGCTGGCCTTTTTATTTATAACGTCCGGCGTCATCTGCACGAAGGCCCGCAGGTCGGTCTTGAGTTTGGAGAAGTAGATGTCCGGGACCGGGTTGTCTATATAGGAAACCCCGCCGCCTATGGAGTACAGATAGTCGCCGTTGGATACCGCGGCCAGCGAGAGCAGGCCCTTGGGCAGGGTGTTCAGCGCCACCCAGGAGCCCAGGGTCCCGTCCTGCGCGAACGGCGCGAAGTAGACGGCGTTGGAGATGGCCCCGTCGAAGCCGCCGAGCATGTAGACGCTCTTGTCGCTGACCGCCAGACCGTAGAAGGCCACCGAGTCCGGCAGGGACGGCTGCAGCTGCCAGTCGCCGAGAGTGCCGTCCGCGTTGGCGGCAGCCGAGTAGACCGCGCCGGACAGCCCGGTGGCGCCGCCGCCGGCCGAGTAGAGCGAGGAGCCTGTGGAGCCGCCCAGCACGAAGAGCCGTCCGCCTCGGGCGAAGGAGGTGTGTCCGAACAGGGTGACCGGCAGCGGTTTCTCGGCGCGCCAGGCTCCCAGGCTGCCGTCGGCGTTCACGGGAGCGGACCAGGTCTTGGAGGTAGCGCCGGAATTGACCGAGATGCCGCCGGTGATATAAAGGCGGCCGTTCAGAACGGCCGCGGAGTGGGCGTAGAGCCGCTCCGGCAGCCAGGTGCCGCGCTGCCAGCCGGCCAGGGTGCCGTCGGCGTTCACGCCGGAGAAGTATACCGTGTTGCGCGAGCCGTAACGGTTGGTCCCGCCGAGCACGTACAGCCTGCCGTTATAGGCCGCGGCCGCGTGCATGCCGAGGCCCATGAACTCCGGCATAGGGCTGGCTGCCAGCCAGGGCCCCAGCTGGCCGTCCGGGAGTATCTGGGCGCAGTAATAGACGTTGTTGAGGTAGTTCGGGGCGGAGTCGCTGCTGATGCCGCCGGCCACGTAGACGCGGCCGTCGAGCGTCACGGCGGTGTGGGAGAGGAGGGAGCGGGGGAGGGGCATGGTGGGCTGGAACTGCGCGAAGGCCGCCGGCGATATTATCGCCGCCGCCGCCGCTAGTACCAGTCTGGTGTATATCCTCGCCATAAATCCCCGGGTACAGAATAAAAAAAGCCGATAACTGAAGTCCTTGGATGACCTCCGTTATTCGGCAGCCTGGCCGGCAATATAGACCCAACTTCCACTTTCGGCAGCCCGTCCGGCTAAGACACTGGGTCTTTTTAGCCCCGCGGCTTTGCGCCCCCGGCCTTTCGTCCCGGGTTTGCTATTATCGCTGCTATGTTATAGCAGACGGTTCGGGCATTTTCAAGGGGACGGCTGTGTATATCCTGATACATCCGCGGGGAGCCCGGCCGCCTTTTTTCTATAATCGCTGTATGGAAGACAGGCCGGGACCTTTCGACAGGCTCTGGCTCTGGGCGGGTCTGCTGACCGCCCTGGGCGCGGCGGCCATGCCGGTGCTCAATCCCGACCTGTACTGGCACCTCTCGGCCGGTAAATACATGGCCGCCAATCTAAGGCTGCCCTCCGCGGACTTCCTGTCCTGGACCAGATACGGGGCCAAGTGGACTGATTTCGAGTGGCTTGCCCAGGTCATATATTATCTCGTCCATTCCGCGGCCGGCGTCACAGGTCTCTATCTCTTGAAGATGCTGCTGCTTTCCGCGCTTTTCCCGGCCCTCTACTTCTTCATGGCCGAAGGGAGGCTTTCAGGCCTTGCCTTTATCGCGCTGCCGCTCTGGGGCCTGGCCGTCATGCCGAACTGCGATCTGCGCCCCGAGAACTTCAGCGTGCTCTTTTTCGCCCTGCTGCTGCTGCGGCTGGAGCGGGCCCGCGTTTCCGGGCGCTCCTGGCCTTCCTCTCCTGCGGGATCTTTCGGCCTGGCGCTGTTCTTCGCGCTGTGGGCCAACCTGCACGCCGGCTTCGCCTACGGCCTGCTGCTGCTGGCCTCTTATTCCGCCGGGGCCTGGGCGGATTCGCGCCTCTGGCCTTCTAGTCCCTCCGCTGGCTGGAGATGCTCCGGTGCCGGCGCGGCGGCCGCGGCCATAGGGGCGGCCCTGAATCCTTGGGGCTTCGGCCTCTACGGCATACTTTACCGGCATGCTTCCGACTCGGCCGCGCTTTCCAGATACCTGTCCGAATGGGCGCCGCCGTCGCTGTCGAACCCCTGGCATTGGCCGTTCATGGCGCTGCTGGCGGCCTCCCTGCTGCTCCTTCTCCGGCGTTTCCTTAAGGAGCGCTCTCTGCCGCTGGCGCACCTGCTCTGCCTCGGCTGGCTGGGCTTCGAGGCCTCCCGGCATACCCGCCACATAGTGTTCTTCGGCCTTGCCGCCGTAGTGTTCTCGCTGGACTCGGCCGTTAGACTGTGGGAGCCGGGCCTGCTGGTCAGGCGCGGAAAGGCCTTGCTGGCGCTTTGCCTGGCCTATCTCGCGCTGCTGGTCTGGCCGCGCTACCTCTCCTTCAGAAGGAACATCGGGGCCGAAGCTTCCGGCGCGGCCGCCTATCTCCGTTCCGAGGCCGCCGTGCTGGGCGGCCGGAGAATGTACAACCCGTGGACCTGGGGCGGCTACCTGGGCTGGGCGCTGGCCCCGGAGTACAGGGTCTTCACCGACGGCAGGTATCTCTTCCACGAGTATCTGGTGCCGGTAAGCGAGGCGATGAGGGACCAGGACACATGGGACAGGTTCGCGGCGGAAGAGGGCTTCGATATCGTTGTCTTCCGGCGCGACTACGCCATGCTCCCCTATAGCCAGAAGGCCGGGAAGGCCAGCGTGACGGTGCAGCGCCCGTCGTACCTGGTCTTCATGCCGGAGAATAAATGGGCGCTGCTCTACTGGGACGCTTTCTCGATGGTCTTCGGCAGGCGGGGCGGGCCGCTGCCGCCGGAGTTCCGGTACCTGCGCCCGGACGACGCCGAAAGCCTGAAGCTCTCGCTCTGCGCCGGGACGCTGAAGCCGGCTGCTGTCTACGAAGAGCTTTCCCGCTATTACGGTTCGCCCGCCTCCTCCGCTCACGAGGCTGACCTGTTCAGGCTCTGGCTCGCCGGCTATCCCGGTTCCTGCTCCGCGTTGAATCGCGGCGAATAATATAATATCGTTTACAATGTGAAAGCCTACAGGCCCAGCGCTCTGACCAAGGCGGCCGTTCCGGCCGCCATAATGTTGGGGGCCGGGCTGTCCCTCTGGGAGTGGCCTTCGCACTTCCTCTGGATCTACCCCTTTTGCGGCCTCCTCTTTATGTGGTTCTCCTGGACCGGCGAGAAGGAGGTCAAGTACATCTTCCTTTTCCTGGTCACCGCGGCCGGGCTGACGCTGCCGAAGCTGGCCGGCCGCTCCGGGGACCCGCTGGAACTCTACCTGGCCGCCATAGCGGAGACCCTCTGCGTCTGGCTGCTCTTCTTCGCGCTCTCGCTGGCGGAACGCTCCAGCAAGTCGGCCGGGGAGAAGCTGGCGGACGAGGAGGCCGCCGCCGAGGACAGGATCCGCGCCCTGGAGGACGAGCTCTCCCGCTACCGCATGCACCTGGCCGGAACGCTGGCCCGCATCAGGGACAAGGGCGCCCTCTCCTCGGCCATGCAGGACATGGGGCTGGCCTCCACCCCCGACGAGGTAAAGGCGCGGCTGGAGGTGCTGCTTAAGAACTACTTCCCCGGCGCCGCGGTGGAGCTCCGTTCGGGCGCCCCCAGGGATTTCGCCGACAACTGGGTGGCGGAGCGCAAGATCCCGCTGCTGGTCAGGAACGCCGACGGGGATACCCGCCTGCCTAAAGGCCTGCTCGGCCCTGCGGAGCGCTCCTTAATGGCGCTGCCGCTGCACCTGTTCGGCCGGCTGGTCGGCTTCGTCCGGGCCTCCGCTCCCGAGCCCGACCGCTTCCGCGCGGAGGACCTGCGCGGCGCGGAGCTCGCCTGCACGCTGGCCGGCGTCAGCATGGAGAACATCTACCTCTTCGACAAGGTCAACGAGCTGGCCATAAAGGATGCGCTGACCGGGCTTTACACGCACCGCGCCTTCCAATCCAGGCTGGAGGAGGAGATACTCCGGTCGGCCCGCACGAAGGTGCCGTTCTGCGTGGTGATGGCCGACATAGACCACTTCAAGTCCTACAACGACAATTTCGGCCACCAGGCCGGCGACGCCGTGCTGAAGGCCGTGGCGGAGACGCTCTCGGCCGGCGTGCGCGACATAGACTTCGCGGCGCGCTACGGCGGCGAGGAGTTCGCGCTGATAATAACGGGCGCAGCCAAGGCGGCCGCGGCGGCCGCGGCCGAGAACGTCCGTCTCGCCCTCGAGGCCCGCTCGTTCACGTTCGGCGGCCGGCCGTCCCGCGTGACGGCCAGCTTCGGCGTGGCCGAGTTCCCCGCCGAGGCGGCGGCCGGCGGCCAGCTGGTGCGCGCGGCCGACGAGAGGCTTTACCGCGCCAAACAGGGCGGGCGCAACAGGGTGGTGGCCGCATGAACGGCTCCGAGCTCTGGGTGGCGGCCGCCGCTGCTTCGCCGCTGCTCTCCTATTTCATCGGCCGCCTGAGCCGGGCGGCCGGGCTGATCGCGGCCGCGGGCCTGTTCGCCTTTTCTTCCTTCATGCTGCGCGGCGAGATCTACGCCGGCGCGCCGTACCTGGCGCTGTTCTTCTGGGTGGCCGCGGCGCTGGCGCATTCGCTGCTGCTGAACGGCAGCGTCGGGGAACCGCGCGACCGCTCCGCCCTGCAGAAGTCCCTCGCCAGGGCCGCGGAGCTGGAGGCGGACCTGGTCCGGATAAAGGAAGAGACCACGACCAACGCCGCCGGGGAGAAGCGCTCGCTGGCGGTCTATTCCGCGGTCAAGCTCCTCTCGGAGACCATAGACCCGCCGTCGGCGGCCAAGCAGCTGGGCAAGTACCTGGCGGATTATTTCGGCACGCAGGAGGCGGCTCTGTACGTCTACGGCGCGGCCGGAGCGCTGGAGCCCTTCGCTCAGGTCCCCGGAAGCCGCGGCCTGCCCTCCCCCGCGGAACTGGCGGCCATGGCCGGCGGCTTTCCGTCCGCCCCGGTCACGGCCGGCGGCACCGTGCTGGCGCCGGTGGCGGCCGGCGGCCTGGCCCTGGGCCTGCTCGCGGTGCGCGGCGCCGACGACGCCGAGGAGGCCGCCGGGAAGTTAGCCTCCGAGATAGCCTTCGCGCTGAAGCGCGTGATGCTGTTCCGCCAGGTGGAGTGGCTGTCGCAGACGGACGGTCTCACCGGGCTGTGGCGGCGCGGCGCGCTGGACGAGAAGGTGCGCGAGGAGCTGCGCCGCGCGGCCGCTTTCAAGAGCACGGCGGCCTTCATGATAGCCGATATAGACCATTTCAAGCGCCTCAACGACACCTACGGCCACCAGTTCGGCGACGCCGTGATAAGGCGCGTGGCAGAGCTGCTGAAGGCCGGCGTGTACGAGACCGACTTCGTCGGCCGTTACGGCGGCGAGGAGTTCGGCATAGTGCTGCCACGGGCCGAGCCCGCCGGCGTGCTGCGCAAGGCCGAGGCTATACGCGCCCGCATAGAGGCCGAGCCGTTCTCGCAGGGCCTGGAGCGGGTAAGGCTCACGGTGTCCATAGGCATAGCACATTTCCCGCGCGACGGCCGGACCCCGGAGGAACTTATAGCCCGGGCCGACGCCGCGCTTTACGCCGCCAAGGAAGGCGGCCGCAACCGCGTAGTGGACGCGGGCAGCCTGTAGCCTGGAGGAAAAATGGAAGAACAGAACAACAGCGGAACTTTACCCCCCGAGACCCCGCCGCCCGCGCGGCAGGAGCCTCCGGCGCCCAAGCCGGCCGCGCGGGGCGGCACGGCCTTCTGGCTGAAGCTGCTGGCGGGCCTGTACGCGCTGTCGCTGGCGGCGGCGGTGCTGGTGATCTACCGGGCCGACGCGGCCCGCAAGGCCGCGCCCAAGGAGATGGACCTCTCCAAACTCGCCGGCCTCGCCAAGAAGAAGGACGGCGTCGCCGTGATCCCGATATACGGCGTGATCACCCAGTCCAACTCGTCGCGCGCCTGGGAGCGCGGCAGCGAGCAGACGGCCAAGCGCATCAAGGAACTGGCGGAGAAGAAGGACGTCAAGGCCATAGTGCTGGACATCAACAGCCCCGGCGGCTCCGTCGGCGCCGTGCAGGAGATCTACTCGGCCGTGCTTAAGGCCAAGGCCGAGACCAAGAAGCCGTTCATCGCCCGCTTCGGCGAGGTCTCGGCCAGCGGCGGCTACTACGTGGCCTCCGCCTGCGACAAGATCATCGCCCATCCCGGCACCATCACCGGCTCCATCGGCGTGATCTTCAGCGTCGGCAACCTCGAGGGCCTGATGAAGAAGGTGGGCTACAAGAGCGAGGTCATCAAGTCCGGCAAGTTCAAGGACATAGGCTCGATGTCCCGCGAGATGACCCCCGAGGAGCGCAGGCTGCTGCAGGGCATGATAGACGACTCTTACGACCAGTTCGTGACGGCCGTTTCCGAAGGCAGGAAGATGCCGGTGGAGAAGGTCAAGGAGCTGGCCGACGGCCGCATCTTCACCGGCCGCCAGGCGATCGGCAACGGCCTGGTGGACAAGCTGGGCGACCTGCGCGACGCGCTCGACCTGGCGGGAGATGCCGCCGGCCTGGGCAAGAACCCGCGCGTCATCACCGACGCGGACCCGCTGGAGGAGTTCTTCTCGCTGATAGACACCAAGCTCTCCCTGCCGGGCCTCGGCGCCGCGGCTGAGGCGGTGCAGGCCCCGAGGCTGGAGTACCGCTGGGAAGGCCGCGTATGATCTTCCTGGATACGCTGGGCGCCGTGGTGGACGACCCGGCGCTGCTCGGCGCCGAAGCCAAGCCCGAGGGGCTGGGCAGGACCGGCATGCTGGGCTACTTCGCCGGCGCGCTGGGGCTGTTCGTCTTCCTGCGCATGTACTCGGCGGTGCCGCCCGGGTTCTTCTCCTTCTCGGTCGTGTTCCTGCTGCTGCTGGCGCTGGAGTTCTTCGTGGCGGGGACCGTGCACCTGTTCATGGAGCTCACCGGCGCCTCCGGCCGGGCCGGCCGGCTGTTCCAGGCCTTCGGCCTCACGGACTTCCTGATGACGGCCCTTGTGCCGGCGGGATTCCTGGCCAAGGCGGGGCTGCTGGGGCCTTTTCTCTGGTACACGCTCTGCGCGCTGCTGCTGATCTACGCCAGGGTGCGGCTGGTGCGCAGGCTCTACCCGGTCTCGGCCAACAAGGCCTCTCTTTCGGTGCTTCTGCCGTATGCCGGGCTTTTCGTGTTCCTGTTCCTCGCCTGGGTCTATTCCGTGGCGTGGCTGATCTGGCTGATGGTGTAGCCATGTCGAAGATCCCGCAGGTAAAGGAATTCGCCGGGCTGCCGGTGCTGACGGCCGCCGGGATGAAGCGCCTCGACGAGCTGGCTGTCTCCGAGTATTCCATCCCCGCCGAGAAGCTGATGGAGAACGCGGGAGCCGCCGTGGCCGCGGCCTCGCTGGAATTCGCCGCGGCCGAGCTGGGCAGGAAGCCGGCGGAGCTGAAGGCCGCGGTCTGCTGCGGCAGGGGCAACAACGGCGGCGACGGCCTCGTGGCCGCCCGCCATCTCAGGCTGGCCGGCGCCTCCGTGAAGGCCTTCATCCTGCCGCCGAAGGACGCCGGCTACGGCGAGCTCGTGGTGAAGAACCTCGAGGCCGCCAGGTCCGCGGGCGTGACGGTGGCGCTGACCCGCAAGGAGGAGCTCGACGCCCTGGCGGCGGACCTCGCCGCCTCCGACCTGCTGCTCGACGCGCTGCTCGGCGTCAGCGCGGTGGGCAAGCCCACCGGCCCGGTGCACCGGGTCATCCAGCTGATGAACAAGAGCGGCAGGCCCATAATCGCCGTGGACATACCGTCGGGCCTGAGCCCCGACACCGGGCACCACAGCGGCGTGTTCATAACGGCCAGGCTCACGCTCACGCTGGGCCTGGCGAAGACCGGCCTGATGGCGGCCCACGCGCAGAAGAACACCGGAGCCATAAAGGTCCTGCCGATAGGCTATCCCCAGGAACTGATAGACCTGGCCCGCCGCTGACGGCGGCCCCGGAGGAGACCCATGCGCCCGTTCAACGACAGCGTGATATACTTCGCGGTGGTGGACCGGTTCTACAACGGGAATCCAGAGAACGACCGCGGCCGCAGCCCCGGCTCCTACGATCCCTCCCGCTCCGACTGGTTCCGCTACTGGGGCGGCGACCTGAACGGCGTGATCATGAAGCTGGACTACCTGCGGGAGCTGGGCGCCTCGGCGCTGTGGCTCACTCCTATCTTCGACCAGATAGACGGGCTGGTGGACGTGGAGGGGCGCGGCATGGCCGGCTACCACGGCTACTGGGCCAAGGATTTCAAGCGGCTCGACGAACACCTGGCCGGCTCTCCGGAGGACGTGCGCGTCTTCGCCTCGGACAATACCGTGGTGGACCGCCTGGTGCGGGCGATGCGCGGCATGGGCATGCGCCTGGTGCTGGACATCGTCTGCAATCACTCGAGCCCGGCCCAGCGCGTGGACACCGGCGGCCGCCCGACGAAGGGCGAGATCTACGACGACGGGGTCCTGCTGACCTCCTACGACGACGACAGGCTGGGCTGGTACCACCGCAACGGCGGCGTGAACAACTGGAACGACAAGGCCCAGGTGGAAGGCTCCGAACTCTGCGGCCTGGCCGATTTCAACGAGAGCCGCATCGGCTACCGCAACTACATCAAGGACGCGATGCGGCTGTGGCTGGACAAGGGCGCGGACGCCTTCCGCGTGGACACCGTCAAGCACATGCCGCAGTGGTTCTGGCAGGAGTTCGTCTCCGACATGGTCTTCCACAAGCCGGAGTTGTTCATCTTCGGCGAATGGTTCCAGGGCGGCTGCTACGACGACCTCTCGGTTCAGTTCGCCAACAAGAGCGGCATGGGGATGCTGGACTTCGGCCTGCAGCGCGCGCTCGAGGACTGCCTGGCCAGGAACTCCGGCGCCGGCTTCGGGGCCGTGGACGCGGTGTTCGGCCGCGACGCGCTGTTCGACGACGTGCGCCACCTGGTCACCTTCATAGACAACCACGACATGCCGCGCTTCATGTCCGCCGGCGCCACGGAGCGCCGCGTGGACATGGCGCTCGCGCTGATCCTGACCTGCCGCGGCACGCCGTGCGTCTACTACGGCACCGAGCAGTACCTGCATAACGACACCAACGGCGGGGCTGACCCCTACAACCGGCCTATGATGGAGCGCTGGAGCACCGACACCCCGGCGTTCCTGCTGATCAAAAAGCTGGCCGCGGTCAGGAAGGAGAACCCGGCGGTGCAGTACGGCAGCCACCGCACGAAATCCCTTTCTCCCGACGTCTACGCCTACACGCGCGTCTACCGCGACAACTGCTGCCTGGCCGTCTTCAACAGGGGCCCGCAGACGCGGATAAACCTGGAGGGGGTGGAACTGCCGGACGGGGAGCACCTCGACGTCCTCTCCGGGAGGGCGCTCGCCGTAAGGGGCGGCAGGATAGAGGGCCTGGAGCTCGGGCGCGATTCGGCGCTCGTCGTCCAGTACAAGGGGACGCCGCGCCGGCACAACGGCCTGGAGCTCACCTTTATCCTGAACGGCTTCAGGACCTCCTTCGGCCAGCGGGTCAAGGTGATCGGCAACTGCCCGGAGCTCGGCGGCTGGGACCGCGAGAAGGCTTTCCCGCTGGAGTACATCAACGAGAACATGTGGATAGGCCACCTGCCGGTGAAGGAAAGCGAGGGCAGGCCGATAGCCTACAAGTTCATGGTCGAGGACGAGCGGGGTGGCGGGCTGTTCTACGAGAACCGGCCGGCCCACTTCAGGCACCTGCCCGCCGGCGGCTTCCTGGAGCTGAAGCACGCCTGGAGCTGAGGCCGCCCTGGCCGTATGAAAACAGTACTGTCCGAAAGCAAATGGCGCTATGCCGCGCTGTTCCTGCCGGCGCTGGTCCTGCGGGCCGTCTTCCTGTATCAGTGGTCGGCGCTGCCTTATCTTTCAGCTCTCAGTTCCGACGCCTGGGCCTACGACAAACAGGCCATGGAGATACTTTCCGGCGGCCTGCTCAGGGGCGCGGCCTTCTACCAGTCCCCGTTCTACCCGTATTTCCTGGCGGCCGTCTATAAGGCCGCGGGGCATCACCCGGCGGCCGTGCTGTGGCTGCAGGCCGCTTTCGACGCGGGTTCCTGCGTGCTGGCCATGCTGCTGGGCGAACGGGCCTTCGGCCGCCGCGCCGGGCTTTGGGCCGGCCTGCTCTGCGCGCTCTACCGCCCGTTCATCTTCGCCGCGGCCGTGCCGGGCAAGGAGACGCTGGCGGTCTTCTCGACGCTGCTCTTCGCGCTGCTGGCGCTGAAGGGGGCCGAAAGCGGGCGGGGCCGGGACTACTTCTTCTGCGGTCTGGCCGGCGGATGGGCCGCCCTGCTGCGCAGCAACGCGCTGCTGCTGCCGGCGGCGCTGCTGTTCCACGTCCTTCTCCGCTGCGGGGCCGCCAGGGCCAGGGCCGCTGCCCTGCCGCTGCTGCTGGGCACCGGCCTCGCGGTGCTGCCGGCCACGCTGCACAATCTCGCGGCCAGCCGCGACTTCGTGCTGATCAACTACAACGGCGGCTTCACCTTCTTCCTCGGCAACAACCCCTCCGCCACCGGCGTCGGCATCTACCCTGCCGGCTTCAGCTCCAACCCGCTGCTGGAGGAAAGCCAGCCGGCCGCGCTGGCGGAGCTGGCCGCCGGCAGGAAGCTGAAGCCTTCGGAGATATCCCGTTACTGGCTGCGCCGCGGGCTTTCCTTCATCGCCGCCGAGCCCTGGCGCTGGCTGAAGCTCACGGCGGCCAAGCTGTACCTGTTCTGGAACCGCTACGAGATACCGGACAATTACGACCTGCAGTTCATCGGCGGCAATTTCCGCACGCTGCTTTCCTGGCCGCTGGTCTCGTTCGCCCTGGCCGGCTGCCTGGGCGCGGCGGGGCTGTTCCTCTGCCGGAAGGACGAGGCCTCTGGGCTGGCGGGCCTGCTGTTCCTGGCGTATATGTTTTCGCTGCTGCCTTTCTGGATGGCCGACCGCTACCGCCTGCCGGCGGCGGCGCTGCTGCTGCCGCTGGCGGCAGGCGCGCTGGAGCACGCCGCGGCCCTGCTGACCGCCGGGAAGTACGCCGCCGCCGCACGGCCTTTCCTGCTGGCCGCCCCGCTGATGCTGCTCTGCCTGCTGCCCACGCCGCTCGACCTCCGGGTGGCCGAGGGCTCCGGCTGGTCCCAGCTGGGGCTGGTCTGGGCCGAGAACGGCGACGGGAAGAAAGCGTCGGAGGCTTTTCTGAAGGCGGCCGAAGCGGACCCGGCCGCCCCGAGCCGCACGGACGCGGAAGCGGCGGCGCGCTATCTCGAGGAGCGCGGGGACAAGGCCGCGGCCTCCGGGCTGCGCGCCGGGTACTGCGGGAACGGCAGGTAGGGGCTAATTCCCCGGCAGCAGGGGGGAAAGCTTGGCGGAAAGCTCGGCCAGGTGCTCGCGCAGGCGCGGCTGTTTCTTCAGCATCAGCGGCAGCAGGGTCTTCCTTATCCAATTGCGGGTGTAATGCTCGTCCTCGTTGGTGTGGTCCTTCCTCGAAGACAGCTCGTTCGCTTTTAGGTAGGCCTCTATGTCCGCCCGCGGGACCGCCAGCAGGGGGCGTATCAGGTCCACGCGCTTCCCGCCGCGGCGGCAGAGCTCGCGCTTTTCAGGTATGCCGAGCAGCCCTTTCGGTTCGGTTCCCCTCAGCAGGTTGAGTATCACAGTTTCGGCGTGGTCGTCGGAGTGGTGGGCGGTGGCCACCAGGCGGCATCCGCGCTTCAGCGCTTCGGCGGAGAGCAGGCGGTAGCGGGCGTTGCGGGCGGCGTGCTCGATGCTTTCGCCGCGCGTCTTCGCCAGTTTCCGGACGTCCGCCGAGAGCACCGAGGCTCCTATGCCGTAGCCCGCGGCCAGTTTCCTCACGAAAGCGGCGTCGGAATCGGCCGCTTTCCCGCGCAGTTTGTGGTTGACGTGGCAGACATGCAGCTTGAGCCTGTGCGAGCGGGCCTGGCCGGCGAAGAAGTGCAGCATGGCCACGGAATCCGGCCCGCCGGAAACGGCCAGCAATATAGAGTCTCCGTCGCCGAACAGGCGCCCGCGGCGGGCGTTCGCGTTCACCCGGTTCCAGAATCCCAGCGTCACCGCCTTGTCCATAGGTCATTGAGATTATAGCAAAGCGGCGCCGGGCGCAATTTACAAGGAATTTACCCCTTGCCGGGCCGCTCTGTTATAGAATATATCCAGGAGAGCCGCATGAACGAAAAGATCCTTGTGGTCGAGGACGAACGCGACATAGCCCGCATGGTGGAGTACAACCTGAAGAAGGAGGGCTACCGGCCGCTGGTGCTGCACGACGGCTCCTTCGCCGCCGCCACCGCCGCCAAGGAGAGACCGGCGCTCATCCTCCTCGACCTGATGCTGCCCGGCCTCGACGGCCTCGAGGTCTGCCGCCGGCTCAAGGCCGACACGAAGACCGCGGCCATCCCGATAATAATGCTCACCGCCAAGGGCGAGGAGTCCGACAAGGTGCTCGGCCTCGGCCTCGGCGCCGACGACTACGTCACCAAGCCTTTCAGCCTCAAGGAGCTGCTGGCCCGCGTGCAGGCCGTCCTGCGCCGCTCCGCCGCCGCCCCGGCTCCGGCGCCGGAGAAGCTCAGCGCCGGCGACATAGAGCTGGACGCCGCGAAAGTGACGGTGAAGCTGAAGGGAGCGCCGCTGGAGCTGACCTCCAAGGAATTCGAACTGCTTAAGGCCCTGATGGCCGGCGGCGAGCGCGTGCTGACGCGCGAGGAGCTGCTGGAGAAGGCCTGGGGCATGGATGCCTCGCTGGAGCTGGAGACCCGCACGGTGGACGTGCACGTCGGCACGCTGCGCCGCAAGCTGAAGAAGGAAGGCCGGCGCATAGTGACCGTGAAGAACTACGGCTACCGCTTCGAGGGCGGCCGATGAGGGACCTCTTCAAGACCTTCCGCTTCCGGCTTTTCGTCTCCTACCTGGCCCTTTCCGCCGTAGCGCTGGGCGCGGCCTATTTTCTGGTCTACCGCAGGGTGGAGGGCGCCGAGCTGGCCTCGCTGAAGGCCAAGCTCTCCGAGGAGGCCTCGCTGGTCTCCGCCAGGCTGGGCCCCGCCGACCTCCACGCCCCAGGCATCAACGGCCTGGCACATTCCCTCGGCTCCAGGGTGCATTCCCGGGTCACGATAATCAACTCGGACGGCCGCGTGCTGGCCGACTCGGAGCTGGACGAGGCGGGCGTGAGGGGAATGGAGAACCACGCCGGGCGTCCGGAGGTGGAGAGCGCGCTGGCCGGCGTTCCCTCCTACGACCTGCGCACCTCGGCCACGCTCGGCAAGGCCATGCTCTACGCCGCCTACCCGGTACGGATGAGCGGGGGGAGGGCGGAGGCGGTGGCGCGGCTGGCCGTGCCCGCCACCGAG
>JAJZOZ010000042.1 GCA_021811405.1 bacterium
GATCTCTCCCGCCGCAACTTCCCCGTCGGCCCCTACGAGGGCTTCAACATGTCGCTTTCCGGCACCGGCGACGTGCACTCGCGCGCGCGGGTGCGCTGGCGCGAGATGCAGAAGTCGGCCGAACTGATAGCGGGCTGGCTGGACTCGCTGCCGCCGGGCCCGCCGAAGGCGGACTGCGGCCCGCTCAGGCCGGACTCGGCCGCGGTGTCGCTGGTGGAGGGCTGGCGCGGGCAGATCTGCCATTTCGCCCTGACCGGCGCCGACGGCCGCTTCCGCAGCTACAAGGTGACGGACCCGTCCTTCCACAACTGGATGGGCCTGGCGCTGGCGCTGCGCGGCGGCGAGATCTCCGATTTCCCGCTCTGCAACAAGAGCTTCAACCTTTCCTACTGCGGGAGGGACCTGTGATAAAAGCCCTTTTCGAGCGCCTCAGGCAGGGCCACCGCACGATGAAGTTCCCCGCGGAGGGCCTGCAGCTGCCGCACCGCGCCCTGGGCCTGCCTGAAGTGAAGTCCTCCCGCCTGGAGAAGGCGGCGGCCGCCTGCCCCTACGGGGCCATAGGCTCCGCCGGCCTGGACCTGGGGCGCTGCGTCTTCTGCGGCGCCTGCGCGAAGGCGGACCCGGCCGCCGTGGAGTTCTCCCGCGATTACCGGCTCTGCGCCTCCTCGCGGGCCGGGCTGGAAGTTAATTCCGGAGCTCATGCCCGGGCCGAAGCCCTCGGCGCCGAACTGCGCAGCCTTTTCGGCCGCTCGTTCAAGCTGCGGCAGGTAAGCGCCGGCGGCTGCAACGCCTGCGAGGCCGACTGCAACGTGCTGGGCACCGTGGGCTGGGACATGGGCAGGTTCGGCATCCAGTTCGTGGCCTCGCCGCGCCACGCGGACGGCCTGCTGGTCACCGGCCCGGTGACGAAGAACATGGAACTGGCCCTGCGCAAGACCTGGGACGCCATGCCCTCCCCCAAGGTGGCCATAGCCTGCGGGGCCTGCGCCATAGACGGCGGACCCTACGCCGGCCACCCGGAATGCCACGGCCTGCCCGCCGACATCCCGGTATCCCTTTACATACCCGGCTGCCCGCCGCACCCTCTCACTATCCTAGACGGCCTGCTCAGGCTGCTGGGCCGCATAGAATAACCGCGCAAAAAGAGAGCCCCCATCCAAGGGGGCTCTTCTTCTATCGGCCGAAGCCGTACTCTGTTTTTTACCGCGACCGCGACTGACACCGCACACGGGCGACCGGACCGCCGGTCACCGACCCAGGGGTAGGGACACCGCCGCGCCGGGCGGGCCGCCTCACCAGGAACCCGGACCGCGCCGCCGCAACGGCGGGAGACGGATCGGGCACTCCCCGGAACGCCGCACCGCCGGACCGAAGCGGGCGCCGCAAGACGCCGCGCGAGAGCGGGCCGCGAACCTGGGGGACACACGCGCCGGGCGGGGCCGAACCCCGACACCGCAACCGCACCACACTGCGACCGCCGGCGCACCATTAAGAGAGCAAGACTACATCAGTAATATAACAGACGAAAGTTGACTTGTCAAGGGGGGTACCGAAAATATTTTTAAAAGCGGGTTTCCCCGACGTCAGCGCAGGGTGAAGCTGTCGAGGCGGCCGAAGTTGAAGCCGCGCTTGCGCAGCTCGGGCACGGCCAGCTTCAGCGCCGCGGCCTCCGGCCACTCCGGGTGGTTGAAATGCATGATGACCACCGCGCCGTGGCGCGCGCCTTCCAGTATGTTGCGGCTGATCTTCGCCGCATCGTCCTTCATCGCGTCGCCGGAGAGCACGTCGTAGCTTACCACTTCCATGCCGAGGCGCTCCGCGACCTTGCGCGACAGGTCGTCCGTGTAGGCGGTGGCCGAGCGGAAGAAGACCGGCCGGCGCCCGGTAAGCTGCTGGATCTTGCGGGCGTTCAACTCCATCTCGTCTATCACGCCGGAGAGGTCCATCGTGGAGCGCACGCCGTACATCGTGCGCCCGCTGGTGGAGCAGAGCCGGTGCAGCAGCCCGTGGTTCTCTATCTCGAACAGCGGGTCCTTCGAAAGCTCGGCGAAGGTCTCCCGGTTGCGGTCTATCCAGACGCCGGTGACGAAGAGCGTGGCCGGGATCTTCTCCGCCCGCAGGTAGTCTATCAGGGCCTTGTTGTAGCCGCCGGGCTTGCCGGTGCAGGCGTCGAAGGTGAGCGCTATGACCTTGTGGCCGGCGCCCTTGTCAGCCCGGGAGCGGTGCGTGAACTCGCTGAACCGGCCGGGGGGCATCTTCTTGAACTCGTCCACTATCCTCTTCCTGAAGCGCAGGTACTCGGGAGTGTAGTAGAAGGCGTAGCCCCCCTTCCCGGCAGCCGAGGCCAGCGCCGCGCCCAGGACGAGCGCGGCCGCGAGCTTCAGGGAGAGGGGCCTCATGCTTTACCTCGCGAAGTAGGGGTTGGGCAGGTAGGGGAGCTTGTCGGGCTTGGTCTCGCTCTTCTTTATCTCCATCTCCTGCACCAGGATCGACGGGGCCACCAGGGAGCCCGGGGTGGTCCAGTTAAGGCCGTACACGCCCTCCTCGGAGGAGACCGCGGTGATGTCGCGCAGCGCGCGCAGCGTCACGCCGGTGAACTCTATGCCGTGCACCGGCTCCTCGCGCCCGTCCGCGTAGACCTTCCAGGCGGCGAAAGGGCCGCCGAGGCCGTTCAGGCTGTCCACGCGGATGCAGTAGTCCAGCTCCTCCTCCTTGCAGAGGGCGAGGAACTTCTTCTTCAGCTCGGCCAGCGGCATCACGCGGGCGGGGTTCTTCTCCGGCACCACGAACACGTTGGCCGGAGAGCCCTCCGGGTACTCGCTGAGGTCGCCGCGGCCGTGGCCGTTGGAGCGCGAGAAGTCCCTGGTGGCCGCGCGGGAACGGTAATAGTCGGTCAGTTTGCCCCTGGTGACGAGGTTTATCCGCTGGGCCGGCACGCCCTCGTCGTCCATCTCGTAGAAGCCGGCCAGCGGGCGGCCGTCGTAGTAGCGCGCCAGCGGGTCGTCCACCACGTTCAGGAACGGGGAGGTGACCCGCATGCCGAGGCGCTCCACCAGCTGCCCGGCGCGGCGCAGCACGCCGTCCTGGTTCCAGCGGCTCTTCTCGGTCCAGACCTCGCGCGGGTTGGCCGCGTTATTGACCAGCAGGTTCTCGAAGAACTCGCCGGCGGCCTCCCCCTCGAACAGCACCGGGCCGATGTAGGCCTTCAGCGTGACGGACTTGCCCATCTTCGTCATGTTTTCGCCGAGCTCGCGGGCCTTGGCCAGCAGCCGCTCTTTCGGCGGCGCGTCCTTGGCCAGGCAGAAACTCTCGCTGTAGGAATCGTTCAGCCTGAAGCCGTCCTGGGCGTAGCCGGACACGCTGATGGAGACGGACCCGGAGCAGGAGGGCTGCCGGTAGGCGGAGCCCTCGCTGTTCAGGAAGCGCTCGCCGCCGGAGCTGAAGCCGACGGACACGGAAGAGTAGCGTACGGCGGGATACTTCAGGAACACTTTCGAGATCTCCACCACCGCCTTCTTCCAGGCGTCCTCGTCCAGCCGCTCTACCGGCGCCGGCCTGTAGAGCTCGTGCGCGGGCTCCGGGGTCATGTCGTCGTAGAGCTCGGTGATGTTGCGCGACTCCACGAAGGCCTTCTTCTTGGAGAGCGTCTCGAGGGCCTTCTTGTAGGCGCGGTCGGTCACGCTCCACAGCGCGAAGCGCAGCGCGCCGTAGTTGTCGTCCAGCGAGACCGCGCCGTCGGACTCGGTGCGGTACTCCCCCCACGCGCTGGAGGCGAAGTGGGTGTTGTCGAACTTCGGCGTACCCACGCGCAGGTCGGCCTGCAGGCGGCGGTAGTCGCCGGAGTACTCCTGCTCCAGGCCGCCGAAGCTGGCCGACGCGGAGAAGGAGTGGCCGTCCTCCACGCGGTAGGACATGAAGTACGGCTTGCCGAGGTTGTCCATGTCCAGGCTGGACATGGAGCGGGCCATCTCGTCCTTCATGGCCGCGAAGACCTTGTCGTCCCCGGGGAGGGCGGCGGAGGCCCCGGCCGCGAGCGACGCGGCCAGCGCGAAAGCGGATATCAGGCTGTTCTTCATGGCCTTGCCCCTCATTTGGCCTCCTTTTCCGAAGGCGGAGGAGGCAGCACCGGCGGCTTCTCCTGCGACTTCTGGGACTTCTCCACCTCTATCTCGCCCAGCAGCAGGCTGGGCGAGACGGCCGAGACCGGCACCCAGCCGGACTCCGCCCCGCAGGTGCCGTTGAAGACGTCCGGGTCGTCGGCGGCGGCCTCTATCTTGCTGAAGCTGGTCAGCGGCGTGCCGACTATGTCCACGCCGCGCACCACCTCGTCGGGCCGGCCGTCGGTGTAGACCCGGTAGACCAGCAGCGGCAGCACCTTGAAGGTCTGCCCGCTGCCGCGGGAGGTCCTGGTGAAGCCGCCGGAGATATCGTCGAAGACCAGGCCGAAGGGCTTGCCCTGCTTTTTGCACTCTTCTATCAGCATCCCGCGCAGCTGCGCGTAGGGCACCGAGGTGGAGGCCTCCACCATGGTATTGCCCATGCGGGAGACCACCGGCAGGCCCGGAGAGCGGCGGCCGTGCCCGTTGGAGGCGGAGAAGCCGCGTATCGGGGAGCGGCTCATCAGGAAGCCCTTCAGCACGCCGCGGTCCACCAGCTCCGCGCGCTGCGCCTTCACGCCCTCGTCGTCGTAGCGGTAGAAGCCGCGCAGCGGCACGCCGCGGAAGTCCCCGACGGTGGGGTCGTCGTAGAGGGTGATGATGTCGGAGGTCACCTTCTGGCCCACCTTCTTGGCGAAGGTCTGGCCGGAATCCTCCTGCTTCTGCCGGTGCCCCTCGAGCCGGTGGCCTATGATCTCGTGGAAATAGACGGCCGCGGCGCGGGCGTTGAGTATCGCCGGGCCGCTGTAGGGCTCCACCACCGGCGCGGCGCGCAGCGCCTCCAGCTCCTTTATGGAACGGTCCATGTCGGAGAGGACCTTGTCGTCGGAAGGCAGGTCGGAGAAAGCGGCGCCGGCGTAGCGCTCGCCGCGGGTGAGGTCCATGCCGTCGGTGGTGCGGCTCATCAGCGTGTAGCCCAGCACGATATAGTTGTTGCCGGTCTTGACGCGCGTCCCCTCGCTGTTGACGATGTAGCGGTTCTCGTTCTCCCAGTTAAGCCAGACGCCGGAATCGTAGATGAACGGGTAGCCTTCGAACCGGGCCGACAGCTTCTTCAGGCGCTCGCGCCAGGCGGCTATGTCCGGCTCCTTCAGCGTCACGGTCTCGTAGAACTTCTCCGGCGGGGCCGGCGAGAAGTCGGGGGACGGGTCGTCCTCCTCGGCCGTGACGGCCTTGTTCATCTTCACCCTGGTGAACTTCTCCTGCGCGGCCTTGTAGGCCTTGTCGGTGTACTGCCAGACCCGGGCGCGTATGGCGTCCTCGTCGCCGTCCAGCGCCACCGGCAGGTCCTCCGACTGGCTGTAGCTGCCCCAGGCGGCGGAGCCCTTCACCTGGTGGGTGTTGTCCAGCGCCATCGCGTTGACGCGCATGTCTATGTCCAGCTTGGCCGCGGCGGAGCCGCCGTCGTACTCCAGCGCGCCGAGCTTGGCGGAGATCTGGTGGTAGGTGGAGACGTTCAGCTCGTAGCCCAGGTAGTAGAGCGGCACCTTCTCGGCCTTCTTCAGGCCGTCGAAGGAGCGGTCCAGCTCCTTCGTAAGGGCGTCCATCACCGGGTCGGCGGGCCGGGCGGCGGCGGCCAGCGCGGGCAGCGAAGACAACAGCAGGGCGAGGAATGTTCTCAGCATCGGTCCTCCGTGGGATCTTAAGGGAAATTGTATATAAATTATCGCGTCAAAGCGCGGCGCCGCGAACCCGACAGGCCCTTGACGGGTCGGCCTGCTATGCTATCTGCGGGGAGAACGGGTAAAGGGGGGCGTTATGAGATGGAAAGTGAAGGAATGGGCGGGCGACTCCTACAGGGGCACGAGGGCCGGGGCGCTGAGGGCCTACATCTACCGCTCGCTGAGCTGGCCGGACTTCTACGGCGGCGGCGGCGCGGCGTACGAGGTGCGCTACTGCGGCAGGGCCATAGCCCTGCTGGGGTTCGGCGGCAAGGGCGCCACGGTGAAGGTGCTGGCCGCGGCGGGCGGGTTCCCGGAAATAGGCGAGCTGGACCTGGCTGAGCTGGCGCTGTGGGTGAGCAAGCTGAGGGAGGCGGGCTCAGGCGCCGGCTGAGGGACAGCACGGGGGCGCCGCAGGAGCAGCTGACGGTTACGGGCAGGCGGCGGCTAGACCGGGAGTATGTCGCGCTCTTTGGCCCAGTTGCGCAGGAAATCCACGGCCTCGGCCTTGATGACGGAGAGCGGCCTGGTCAGCTTTATCTGCTCCATCACGTGCGAGGAGGCTATCTTCTCTCCGGCGCCGGAGGCGCTGTAGAGCGCGGAGATGACGGCCTGCTCCAGCTCGGCGCCGCTGAAGCCTTCGCAGGCGGCGGCCAGGGCGGGGACGTCGAAATCTTCCGGGTTCAGGCCGCGCTTGCGCAGGTGTATGGCGAGTATCTCCGCGCGCACTGCCCGGTCCGGCAGGTCGGCGAAGAAGATCTCGTCGAAGCGGCCCTTGCGCAGCAGCTCGGGCGGCAGGTTGTTGATGTCGTTGGAGGTGGCGGCTATGAACGAGCGGTCCTTGCGCTCCTGCATCCAGGTCAGCATCGTGCCGAGCACGCGCTTGGAGACGCCGCCGTCTATGTCGCCCGAGGAGGCGGCGAAGATCTTCTCTATCTCGTCTATCCACAGGCAGACCGGGGCCAGGCGCTCCACGGTGGCCAGCGCCTTGCGCAGGTTCTCCTCGGTCTCGCCGATGTACTTGGAGTAGAGGCGCGTCAGGTCCAGCCGGTACAGCGGGATGCCGAGCTCGCCGGCTATCACCTTGGCTGCCAGGGACTTGCCGCAGCCCTGCACGCCCAGCAGCAGCAGGCCCTTCGGCGGCGGCAGCGGACCGTCGGAAAAGAACGCGTTGCGCCTGTCGGAGACCCAGCGCTTGAGGTTGTCGAAGCCGGCGATGTCGGCCTTGTGCTCGGAGCCGAAGTACTCCAGCACGCCGTCCCGGTCGAAGGCGTCCTTCTTGAACTTCTCTATCTCCTGGATGTCGTCCTTGTCCAGGCGGTAGTCCTTCAGCATGCAGATGTTCAGCGCGTTGCGCACCTGCTGCAGCGACAGGCCCTTCAGGGCCTTGACCATGCGCTTGAGGACCTCGGGCGGGACGTCGATCTGCAGGGCGGAGGAGGAGCTCTTGAACTCGGCCACGGCGCGGTTCACCTCCCGCAGGATCTCCTTCTCGTCGGGGTAGCCGCCCTGGATGCGGGCGGCCAGCGGCGCGATGTCCGGCGGCAGCCTGGCCTCCGAGGAGAGCAGCACCACGGTGGTCGGGGAGCCCTTTATGCGCTCCAGGATATCCTTGAAGAAGCGCGCCGGGGCGGGGTCGGCCAGGTAGCGGTCGAAATCGCACAGGGAGAAGACGGACGGGTGCGGCTCGTTGACCAGGTCGTTGGCTATGCGCAGCATGGCCACCGGGTCGTTGGTCTTGTAGAAGGAGTTCTCGTTGCGGCCTATGCGCAGGCCCTTGCTGAGCGACCACGAGTAGAAGGTCATCCCCTGGGCCTGGGCCACGCGGAAGAGCTGGCCCAGCACGTAGTCCTCGTCGATGGTGTCCACCTGCACCAGCGGGTAGCGGGACTTTATCAGCAGGGAGATCTCGTCTTCGAAATTCATTGAGGAAGGAGCGGCTTACGGCCTGGTGCGCCCGGCAGGTGAGGCTGGGCTTTAGGCAGGACATAATCATGTCCTGCGTCCCAGCCGCAAGGCCGGAGCCGGTTTTTTACGCAGCAAAACCGGCGAGGCGGGGTCGCGGAAAACCGCTATGCGGTTTATCCGTGACTCGAACCTGAATCTCCTGTAGTCAAAGATTCGGCCTGGTGCGCCCGGCAGGAATCGAACCTGCACTTAGAGCTTCGGAGGCTCCCGTGATATCCATTTCACTACGGGCGCGCGTTCCGGCCGTCTTACCGCTTTATATTATAGCCAAATACCGGGCCGCTGTAAGGCTATATGTGCTTTTTCGCCAGCTCCGCCAGCGTCTTCTCGAAGGCGGCCATGTCGGCGGGAGGCTCGCCGCCGCCCTGCGCGAAATCCTTTCGGCCGCCGCCGGAGCCGTTGAGGGCCGCGGCCGCGCCCTTGGCTATGGCGGAGGCGTCCGCGCCCACGTCGCCGGTGTGGGTGACTATGAAGGAGAACTTGCCCCCGGACACGGAATAGATGAACAGCAGCGTGGAGGAGAGGCCCTTCTTCACCTGGTCGGAGAAGCCGCGCAGCGCCTTCATGTCCAGGTCGCCCGCGTCGTAGACCATGAAGCTCGAGCCGGAGCCGTCTATGCCGCCGGACAGCAGCTTCTTCCCCTCGCCGGCCTTCGCCGCGGGGGCGGCCTTGGCCTTGCCGCTCTTGAGCTCCTTGAGGCTGGCGAGCAGCTGCTCCAGGCGGGCGGGCAGCTCCTCCACCGGCACCGAAAGCTTCTTCGCGGCCGCCTCGGCCAGCTCGGCCGCGGCGCGCAGGTGGTCCACGGCGGCCAGCCCCGCCACGCCCTCTATGCGGCGCACGCCGCGCGAGACCGAGGAGTCCTTGAGCACCTTCACCAGCATCAGCTCGCCGAGCGAGTCGATGTGCGTGCCGCCGCACAGCTCCAGGCTGTAGCGGTCCTTGGCGTGCTCGAAGCCGCCCTTGTTGATCAGCACGAAGCGCGCCGGGTCGGCGTACTTCTCGCCCAGCAGCGTGGTGGCGCCGAACTTCTCGGCGTCCTTGAGCGGGCGCTCCGCCTTGAAGACGCGGTAGTTCTCGGCCACGGCGGCGTTGGCGATGGCCTCCACCTTCGCGAGCTCCTCCTTCGTAGGGGCCTTCGTGGTGGTGTAGTCGAAACGGAACTTATCCGGGGTCACGATGGAGCCCGCCTGCCGCGTGCTCTCTCCGAAGACCTGCTTGAGCGCCGCGTTTATCACGTGCACCGCGGTGTGGTTGCAGGCGGTGCGGTAGCGCAGCGTGGAGACCTGGACCGTCACTTTCTGCCCGGCGTCCAGCCTCTCCACGGCCTTCACGCGGTGGAAGAAGACCTTGCCCGCCGGCTTCTGCGTGTCCAGGACCTCGGCCACGGCCCTGCCGTCCGAGAGGAACAGCCCCAGGTCGCCCACCTGGCCGCCCGACTCGGCGTAGAAAGGGGTCCTGTCGAGCGCGGCCCAGCCCTCGAGGCCGGGTTTCAGCGAATCGGTGAAATTGCCGGCGGTGTCCAGCAGGCCGACGATCTTAGCCTGCCCCTCCACGGCCTCGTAGCCGGTGAAGACGGTGGCCGGGAACTTCTCCTCGGCCTTCTGGAACAGGAAGGCGTTCTTCTCGCCGGAGTCCTTCCAGCCGGCCTTCGCGGTGGCCTGCGCGGCCTTGCGCGCGCGCTCGAAGCCCTCCTCGTCGAGAGGGATGTTCTTCTTCAGCGCTATCTCGCGAGTCAGCTCGAGCGGGAAGCCGTAGGTCTCGTAGAGCTTGAAGGCCTCCTCGCCGGGCACGCCGTGCGGGTTCTTCTCGAGCAGGTCCGAGAGGTACTTCTCGCCGGTCTCGAGCGTCTCTATGAAGCCCTGCTCCTCGAACTTCAGCGCTTCCTTTATGGTCTTCTCCGCGGAGATTATCTCCGGGTATACGTCCTTGTACACCTCGTGCACGGAAGGCACCAGCCTGTGGAGGAACGGGTCCTTGGCGCCCAGCATGCGGCCGTAGCGGCTGGCCCGGCGCACGAGGCGGCGCAGCACGTAGCCGCGGCCCTCGTTGGAAGGGATGATGCCCTCGGCCAGCAGGAAAGCGGAGGCGCGCAGGTGCTCGCTGATGATGCGGAAGGCCGCCACGGCCTCCGGGGAGGAGCCCGCCTCCACCTTCAGCAGCTTGGAGGCCGCGTCCATTATCGGCGTGAAAAGGGAGGTCTCGAAAGCGTTGTCCTTGCCCTCCACCACGAAGGCCAGGCGCTCCAGGCCCATGCCGGTGTCTATGTTCTTCTTCGGCAGCGGTTCGAACACGCCGCCGGGCCGCTTGTCGAACTGCGTGAAGACGTGGTTCCAGACCTCTATGTAGCGGTCGCAGGAGCAGCCGGGGCCGGCGCAGCCCTTGTGCGCGAACCGCTCGCCGCGGTCCCAGTAGATCTCGGAGCAGGGGCCGGAGGGGCCGGTGTCGCCCATCGCCCAGAAATTGTCGCTGTCGCCCAGCTCCACTATGTGGGACTGCAGGCCCTTCGGCAGCACCTTCTCCCAGATCGCGCGGGCCTCGTCGTCCTTCGGAGCCACGCCGCCGCGGTAGACGGACGGGTAGAAGCGCTCCGCCGGCAGGCCCATCTCCTTAGTGAGGAACTCCCAGCCCCAGGATATGGACTCGGCCTTGAAATAGTCGCCGAAGGAGAAGTTGCCCAGCATCTCGAAAAAGGTCATGTGCCGGCTGGTGCGGCCCACGTTGTCGATGTCGGTGGTCCTGAAGGACTTCTGGCAGGAGGCCGCCCGCTTCATGTCGGTCTTGAGGCCCAGGTAATAGGGCTTGAACTGCACCATGCCGGCCGAGGTGAACAGCAGCGTGGGATCGCCCTCGGGGATAAGCGGGCTGGACTTCACTACGGGGTGGCCGTGTTTGGCGAAGAAATCGAGGAAGCTTTTGCGTATCTGGTAGCTTTGCATGGCGTTCTGCGGGTCCTTTTATAGCTGCGACTGGAAGTATGATTATACTATTTTGACCGCGCGGGCGCCCCGCGGCCTCAGCCGGGCCCGGCCGGCGCGCACGGGGAGGTATCGGGTCCGGCGGAAAAAGAAAGCGTGAAGGAGGTGCCTTTCCCGGGGACGCTCCTGACCGACAGCCGGCCGTTATGCGCCTCGACCACGTGCTTCACCAGGGCCAGCCCCAGCCCGAGGCCGCCGGTCTTCCTGGTCATATGCTCGGCCAGCTGGTAGAAAGGGGTGCCGAGGCCGGCCACCAGCTCCTCGGGGATGCCGAGGCCGCTGTCCGAGACGGTGACGGAGGCGCCGGGCCCTCCTTTCACGGCCACCTCGGCCCAGCCGCCGGCGACGTTGAAGTTCACCGCGTTCTGCACCAGGCGCCGCAAAGCGCTGCGCAGCCAGGCCGGGTCGCCGGACACCTCCGCGGGGCCTTCCGGGCCTTTCACGGAGAGCCTGACCCCGGCGGCGGCCGCCCTGGGCGCCAGCTCGGCCGCCACCGAGCGGGCCAGCTCGGCCAGGTCCACCGGCTCGCAACCGGGCGGCGCTTCCTCCTTGCGCATGTCGGCGTAAAGTATAAGGGATTCTATCACCGTCTCCAGCTCGGCGGCGCCGCCGGACACGGCCGAGACGACCTCCTCCTGCCCGGGGCAGCCGCCGCGCAGCAGCTCCGCGCCGGCTATGATCTTGGTCAGCGGCGTGCGCAGCTCGTGGCCTATGACCGAGAGGAAGGCCTCCTTCATGCGCTCCGAGGCCTGCAGCTGGGAATACGCGGCCTGCAGCTCCTCGCGGGCCGCCTTCATGGCCCGCAGCTCGGCGGAGATGGCGCGCTTCTCCACGCACCTGTCCACGGTGGACTCCAGGTAATCCGCGGAGAAAGGCTTCATCAGGAAGTCGTAGGCGCCGGCCTTCATGGCGGCCAGCGCGTTGTCCAGCGTGCCCTCGCCGGTCATCACCACCACGTCGCACTGCGGCGACAGGCTCCTGATGCGGCGGGTCAGGGCTATGCCGTCCAGCGCCCCGGGCATTTTTATGTCGGTCAGCACGAGGTCGCAGGCGTCCAGGCTGGCCGAGGCCAGGAAGGCGTCCGGGCTGGAATAGGCGGCGAAGGACCTGGCGCCCCTGAAGGAGCGCTCCAGCATCCCCAGCATGCCCTCGTCGTCGTCCACGGCGATGACCGACAGGTCCTTGATGTTCATGTCCCCCCTGCGGCGCCGGAACGGGCCGGCGCGAAACCGCGCTGCATTTCTTCAGGCCAATTATACAACACCGCGCCGCGCAGTTGAAGGGGTCCGCGAAAAGTGGTATTTTTATCCTGCCATGGGGGCCGAAAGATGAAAAGGACCATGCTGGCGCTGGCCGCGCTGGCGCTTCTCTCCGGGGGCTGTTCGCGCCGCGGCAGCAGGGCCACCTACCTGCAGAGATCCTATATCATGAACGTGTCGGCCCAGTTCAGGGCCTACGGCTCCAGCACGCCGGGCGCCAAGGAGCTGGCCGACGAGATCTTCGCGGAATGGGAGCGCGTCTCCGGCGAGTTCAGCTCCACCGACCCCTACAGCCTGACCTCGGTGGTCAACAAGCGGGCCGCCTCCGAATGGGTGCCCGTAACGGACGAGTTCCTGCGGCTGCTGCAGCTCGGGCTGGACTATTCCAGGCTGAGCGGCGGGGCCTTCGACATAACCTTCGCCCCGCTCTACCCGATCTGGCGCGAGGCCGGCGCCCGCAAGAAGCTGCCCCGCAAGGAAGATATAGAGGAAGCGATGAAGCGCGTCGGCTACCGCTGCGTGGAGGTGGACACCGCGAAAAAGGCCGTGCATTTCACCGGGCCTGTACAGATAAACCTGGGCGCGCTGGTCAGGCCCTATTGCTTCGAGCGGGCCTACAAGATCCTCGGGGAACGCGCGCCGGCCTACCCGGTGCAGCTCAGGCTAGGCGCCAACATGCTGGCCTACGGCGACCGCACCTGGCGCTACAGGGTGCCGGACCCGTTCAACCACGGCGACATCCTGGGCATGTTCGCCTTCGACAAGGGCCTGGTGATCTCCTCCTCGGGCAGGGACCAGTTCACCGAGATAGAGGGCACGCTCTATTCCCACCTGCTGGACCTGCGCACCGGCTACCCGATAAAGGACTACGCCGCGCTGACCGTCTACTACCCGGGCCTGGACGGGGACAATTTCATGTCCTCCGCCGCGCTGGCGGTGATGGGCAGGGAGAAGGCATTCAGGCTGCTGGAGGGTATGAAAGGCACGGCCGCGCTGTGGGTGGACGACAAGGGCAGGAGTTTTTTCCTTCTTAACCGCGCCAGCGGCGCGAAGTGGCGGGAGCCCAGCAGCTTCCGGGACCGCCTGCCCGGCGTCTGACCCGGCTTTAATTTCCCGGCTGGCGGTCCAGCTCTTCGGGGTGGTGGCGCACCACCCTGGCGGAAACCATGTAGATGATGTCCTCGGCCATGCTGACGGCGTGGTCGCAGACGCGCTCCAGGTGCCTGGCGGCCAGCAGCAGCGGCACGGCGCGGTCCGAGGAGGAGCCGTCCTTCATCATGTAGTCGTAGATCAGTTCCTTCTCCACCGCGCGCTTGAGGTCGTCGGCCTCAGGGTCCGAGAGCACCACCTTCTTCGCCAGCCCCGTGTCGCCTTTCACGAAGGCGTCTATGGCCTCGCTGGTCATGCCCTTGGCGAGCTCGGCCAGCCTGGGTATATCTATCAGAGGCTTCAGCAGCGGCTTGTCCGAGATGTCCAGCGCGCGCTGGGCCACGTCCACGGCGAGGTCCCCGATGCGCTCCAGTTCGGCGTTGAGCTTGATGGCGGTGGTGATGAAGCGCAGGTCGCCCGCCATAGGCTGGTGCAGCGCTATCAGGTTGAGGCACTTGTCGTCTATGGCCAGCTCGAGCTCGTCCATCTCGATGTCCGACTCTATGACCTTCTTGGCGGCGGCCGCGTCCCGGGACTTCAGCGCCTCCACCGCCCTGGTGATGGCCTCGCGCGCCAGCGCGCCCATCTTCAGTATGTCGTTCTTGAGCCCGCCCAGCTCCTCGTCGAAATGTCTCTGCATCAGCCGAACCTCCCGGTAATGTAGTCCTCGGTGCGCTTGTCGCGCGGCGCCTTGAAGATGCGCCCGGTGCCGCCTTCCTCTATAAGCTCCCCCATCAGGAAAAAGGCCGTCCGGTCCGAGACGCGCGCGGCCTGCTGCATATTGTGCGTGACGATCACGATAGTATAGTCCTTTTTAAGCTGGAGGATAAGCTCCTCTATCTTGCCTGTGGAGATGGGGTCCAGGCTCGCGCAGGGCTCGTCGAACAGTATCACCTCCGGCTCCACCGCGAGGCAGCGCGCTATGCAGAGGCGCTGCTGCTGGCCGCCGGAGAGGCCCAGCGCGCTGTCCTTCAGCCTGTCCTTTATCTCGTTCCAGAGCGCGGCCTTCTTCAGCGAGTCCACGACCTTCTCCTCTATGAAGTGCCTGTCCTTCACGCCGTTGACCTGCAGGCCGTAGGCCACGTTCTCGTAGATGCTCTTCGGGAAGGGGTTCGGCTTCTGGAAGACCATGCCGACGCGCTTGCGCAGTTCGGCCGCGTCGCAGGCCGGGGAGGTGATGTCCAGGCCGTCCAGCAGTATCTCTCCCTCTAGGCGGGTGCCCGGCACCAGCTCGTGCATGCGGTTGAGCAGGCGGATGAAGGTCGACTTGCCGCAGCCGGACGGCCCGATGATGGCCGTCACGCGGCGCGGGCTGAAGCCTATGTTGATGTTCTTGAGCGCCTGCTTGGCGCCGTAGTAGAAGCTGACGCCGCGGGCCGACATCTTGGGCTCTTCGCCGACAGAGTCGGCCGTGCCCATCGGGTCGGAGTT
This sequence comes from bacterium, assembly GCA_021811405.1. GTDB lineage: Bacteria > Elusimicrobiota > Elusimicrobia > Elusimicrobiales > UBA9959 > UBA9959. The sequence goes on from JAJZOZ010000042.1 coordinate 14,601, forward strand.
GAGGCCGATCGTCCCGTTCACCAGCGCCGGGTGGAAGTTCTCCATTCCCATCTGCTTGTCGTAGTCCACGTTCATATCATGCATGGTAAACCTTCCTTTGCCGCTGGCGGATGACTATGGCTATCAGCGACACGCCCAGCACCAGGGCCAGCAGCAGCAGGCTGGAGCCGTAGGCTATGCGGGTCTGTATCTCCGGGTGAGTGCCCTCGGTCATCAGCGCGTAGATATGGTAAGGCAGGGCCATCACCTCGGAGAACGGCGAGGACGGGTAGCCCTTCATGTAGAAGGCCGCGGCGGTAAAAAGTATGGGGGCCGTTTCGCCGGCCACGCGGCCTACGCTTAAGATAACGCCGGTGAGTATGCCGGGCAGGGCGGCCGGCAGCACCACCTTGCGTACAGTCTCCCACTGCGTGGCCCCGAGCGCGAGCGAAGCCTCGCGTATGGACTGCGGCACGGCCACCAGCGCCTCCTGCGAGGCGGAGATTATGACCGGCAGGGCCAGGATGCCCAGCGTCAGCGAGCCGGAAAGTATGGAGACGCCGAAGCCGAAGTATTTCACGAAGACGGTCAGGCCGAACAGGCCGAACACCACCGAAGGCACGCCGGCCAGGTTGTTGATGCTGACGCGCAGCAGGTTCACCACCCAGCCCTTCGGCGAGTACTCGGTGAGGTAGACAGCGCAGGCCACGCCGAGCGGCAGCGCTATCAGCATGGCCCCCAGCGTCAGGTAGAAAGTGCCCACTATGGCCGGGGCCACGCCGCCGGCCGTCATCGAGTCGCGCGGGGCCTGCGTCAGGAATTCCCAGTTTATGACGGAGAGGCCCTTGGCCGCTATGAAGAAAAGGATGGCGCCCAGAAAGAGTATGTTGGCCAGCATGCAGGCGCCGAGCGCCGCGAAGCCCATCTTCTGTACCAGGGAGCGCCGCCGGGAGGGACCGGGGATGCGCCGCGCGGCCGGCGCGGCGGGGACCTGCCCCGGAAGGGCGGCCGCTATCATCGCGACAACCCCAGCTTCAGGCGGTAACGGCGGCTTATCAGCTCCGCCGCGATATTGAACAGGAAGGTGATCAGGAACAGGATCAGGGCTATGGCGAACAGCGCGTGGTAATGGTCGCTGCCCACCGGCGCCTCGCCCATCTCTGCCGCTATGGCGGCGGTCATAGGGCGCACCGGGTCGAAGGCCGACTCCGGAATTATAGCCGAGCCGCCGGCCACCATCAGCACGGTCATCGTCTCGCCTATCGCGCGGCTCATGCCGAGTATCACCGCGGTGGAGATGCCGGAGCCGGCGGCGGGGATTATCACCTTCGTCAGCGTCTGCCAGCGGTCGGCCCCGACGGCGAACGAGGCCTCGCGGAAGGAGCGCGGCACGTAGCTGAGCGCGTCCTCGGCTATGCTGGCCACCGTGGGGGTGGCCATCACGCCCAGGATGACGCTGGTGGTCAGCAGGCAGAGGCCTATGGGCAGGTCGAAAGCCTTCTGGAAGAACGGCGCCAGTATCACCATGCCGAAGAAGCCGTAGATTATGGAAGGCACGGAGGCCAGCATCTCTATGACCGGCTTCAGGAATGCGCGCTGCCTGTGGCCGGCCAGTTCGTGCAGGTAAAGGGCGCTGCCGACGCCCAGCGGCACGCAGATCGCCAGCGCTCCGGCCGTCACCCACAGGGAGGCCAGTATCAGCGGCAGGATGCCGAACTCCGGCGGGTCCGAGGTGGGATACCAGCTCTCGCCCAGCAGGAAGGCCTTGGGGCTTATGACCTTGAATATCGGCAGCGCTTCCTTGAAAAGGACTATGACTATTCCGACCAGGAAAGCCAGCGAGGCGAAAGCCAGGGCCGTGAAGAGGTGCTTGATCAGGCGTTCCCTGCGGCGGTTCATCGCGTATAGTTTAGCGCGCCGGGGTCAAGGACCCATAAAGGGCCTGTAAATTCCTTGTAAAGCCGAAGAGCCGGCCCCGAGGCCGGCTCTTCTGTCGCCGAGGAGCGGGCCTACGGCAACGCTACAAAACCCTCCTCCCCCACTATCTTCTGGCCTTCCTTGCCCTTCACGAAGTCCAGGAAGTCCTTTACGAGGCCTTTCGGCTCCCCGTCGGTGTACATGTAGAGCGGGCGGGACACGGGGTACTTGTGCTTCAGCACGGTCTCCACCGAGGGCTTCACGCCGTCCACGGCGAGCGCCTTTACCTGGGAACCCAGGTAGCCCAGCCCGACGTAGCCTATAGCCCCGGGGGTGCGGGCCACTATGCCGGCCACGGCCTGGTTGGAGGCCTGCATTATGGCGTCTGGGCGGACCTTCCGCTTCTGCAGCACCAATTCGCTGAAGGCCTCGAAGGTGCCGCTGGAGCTGTCGCGGGAAACCACCACTATCCTGAGGTCCGGGCCGCCGAACTCCTTCCAGTTCTTCGCGCGGGAGGTGTAGATCTTCCTGAGCTGCTCGCGGGTCAGGCCGTCCACCTTGTTGGAGGGGTTCACTACGGCCGCTATGCCGTCCATCGCGACCACGGTGGGCCTTATGTCCTTGCCGGCCTTTTTCGCTTTCTCTATCTCCTTGGGCTCTATCGCGCGGGAGGCGTCCGCGATGTCGCAGGCCCCGTCGAGAATGGAGGCTATGCCCACGCCGGAACCGCCGCCGCGCACCGAGATGTCCGCGTCCGCGTGCGTTTTCATGAACGCCTCCGCCGCCTTCTGGGCTATAGGCAGCACCGTGGTGGAGCCTTCCAGCACCACCTTGGCGCCCGCGAAGGCGGGCGCGGCCATGGCCATTGCCAGGGCGGATATCATCATCAGCTTTATGTTCGTTTTCATGTTTTTTCTCCGTTCTTTGTCTTTATATGGGTCGCGGCACGGGTCAGAACTTCAGGTTCAGGTCCAGCTGCAGCGAGTGTTCCTTCCCGGAACCGGCTATCCTGCGCGAAGAGTAATAGTCCGCCTCCACGTTCACGTTCTTCACTAAGCCCAGCGTCAGCAGGGTCTCGGAACCCTTGACCCCGGTGGAGCCGCCGTAGAAGTCGGAATCCGGATAGGTATCGAGCCAGGCGTCCGCTTCCAGGCGACGCCAGCTGTAGCGGAGCTGCCACTGCCCGAAGCTCTCCACCTTGCGCTGGCCCAGCTTTACCCCGGCTATCCAGCCGAAATCCCGGGCGGAATGGTCCGTGCTCTTCACCGCGCCGCCGAAGAAGCCGAGGTAGTCGGCGTCTATCAGGAACGGCGAGGCGAAGACCTTGTTCAGCTCGAAGTCGGCCGAGACCGCGTCGTAGCCGTAATGGTACGCGGTACCGGAGAGCGTGTTAGCCTTGATATAGCCGGAGGCGGTGGAGGGCCTGTTGGCCAGCTCGGAGGCGCCCTTGACGTTGCCGAAGCCGTAATAAGTAAGAGCCGCCTTGAGGTCGGTCTTATCCGCGCCGCTCCAGCCGAAGCCGGCCTGGCCGGCGGCGAGGAACGGGTCCCTGGGGCTGGACGCGCTCTCGTCCAGGGCGAACCAGGCGGCCGTAGCGAAGGGCTTGAAGCCGCTCTTGGCCCGTGAGGCCACTTGGAAGGCCGCGCCGCCGGGGTTGATGTCCCCGTCCCAGAGCATGTCGCTGGCGGTCCAGAGCGGGTTGTGCAGGCGGCCGCCGTCGAAGGTGAAGACGCCGCTCTTGTACTCCGCGAAGGCGTAGTCCAGGTAGAGGTTTATCTTCGAGAAGTTGGAGTTCAGCGTCTGGTTGGTGGAGCGCGAGTCCCCGCTGGAGCCGCTGGCCAGGCCGAAGCCCACGGTCCAGCCGCCGCTGACGCCGGCCTCGAGTCCCGCGCGCAGCCGCAGGCGGCCGCGGTGCTCGCGGTACGGCAGCGCGCTGTTATCGATAGAGTCGGCGCGCAGGCGCATATCGCCGCGGAACTTCAGGGTCTTCAGCCAGTAGGGCAGTTCCTGTCCGGGCTCCTGCCCCGCCTTCAGCTGCTGCGCCTCGGCGGCGGTAATGACGTTCTTTTCCGCCAGTTTGTCCAGCAGCGGGCCCATGTCGGAGGCCGTCGCCGCGGAAGCGGAGAGCGCCATCAGCGCGGTCAGGCAAATCACCTTTGATGTCATCTGTTCACCATCCGTTTTGAATTTTCCACGGTAATAGTGTAAAAAAGCCGCGTTAAAGCGGCTTAAAGTGCGGGTAAAATCCCGGTAAAGGAAAAGGGACTACTTAGGAAGGGTTATCCAGAAGGAGCTGCCGCGGCCCTCGGCGCTCTCGGCGCCGGCGGAGCCGCCGTGCAGCTCGGCCACGTGCTTGACGATGGAGAGCCCGAGGCCGGTGCCCCCCATCTCGCGGGAGCGGGCCTTGTCCACGCGGTAGAAACGCTCGAACACCCTGGGGAGATTCTCCTGGGGGATGCCTATGCCGTTGTCGCGTACGGTGAGCCTGACGGCTTCCGGCAGCTCCGCCGCGGAGATGTCCACCTCGGGGACGCCGGCGCAGAACTTGACAGCGTTGTCTATCAGGTTGATGAGCACCTGGCCCAGCTTGCCCGGGTCGGCCTGTACGGAAAGCCCTTCCGGCACGGAATTGGTCACGCGGGCCTTCCTGGCGCCTATGACGGGCGCGAGGCCGGCCATGTGCGTATCTACCAGCTTCCGGAGCTCCACGCGCTCCTTCTTCAGCGCGGCCGAAGGCGCCTCCAGCGACGAGAGCTTCAGCAGGTCGCTGACGATGTTGTCGAGCCTGGAGGCCTGCTCGCAGATGCTGCGGGCGAAGCCCGGGCCGTGCTCCTTATCCTCGAGCGCCCCGGAAAGCAGGGTCTCGGCGCAGCCCCTTATGGCGGTGAGCGGGGTCTTCAGCTCGTGCGAGACGTTGGCCACGAAGTCCCGGCGCATGGCGTCCAGCCGGCGGGGGGCGGTGACGTCCCGCACCACGGCTATGCAGCCGGTGACGCGCCCGCCGGTGGTCAGCGGCGCCGCGCTCACGGCGAAAACGCCCTTGACCGGCACCGAGAGCTCTATCTCCCCGGAAAGCGGCGCCCCTTCGTAAACCACGCGGGCGCACAGCGCGCCGAGGGCGGCGTTGGGGATGACCTCCAGCAGCGGCCTCCCGATGGAACCGGTCCCGCTGACCCCGAACATCGTCCTGATGGCCGGGTTAAGGGCGGTCACCGAGGAATCCGCCCCGGTCATCAGCACTCCGTCGGCCATCGCGTTGAAGGCCGCGGAAAGCTGCTGGGACTGCAGCTCCACGCGCCTGAGACTTTCCTCGATGGAGGCGGCCATGGAATTAAGCGTGCCGGCCAGCTTGCCCGGCTCGCCGTGGAAATCCCGGCGGATGCGGTAGGAGAACTCCCCCGCCGCGAACTTCTTGGAGGCGTAGACTAT
>JAJZOZ010000204.1 GCA_021811405.1 bacterium
CGACGGGACCTACGACAACATGTTCGGCGACAGCGGCTCCGGCGAGGGCGAGTTCCGCTCCCCGAGCTCGATAGCGGTGAATTCCCTCGGCAACATCTACGTCGCCGACACCAAGAACAAGATGATAAAGGCCTTCAGCGGCGACGGCATGTTCATGTTCGCCAAAGGGCCCCAGCTCGGGAACGTCGCGCTGGAGAGCCCGGTCTCGGTGGTCTGCGACGAGAACAAGAACCTGTACGTGCTGGATTCTAAGCTGAAGAAGGTGATAGTGCTGGACTCGATGGGCAAGTTCCTGAAGCTGTGGGACGATTCCGGCAGCCTGCAGGACCCGGCCTCGCTCGCCTACGACGGCAAGGGCTTCTTCTACATCCTGGACAAGGGCGCCTTCAACGTCAAGATCTTCGACGCGAACGGCAAGTTCACCGCCAGCTTCTTCGCCCGCGGGCGCGGGGAGCGGGAACTCTGGGAGCCGGAGGCGATGTCGTTCGCCGACGACAGGATCTACGTCTCCGACCCGGCGATGTCCCGCGTGCTGGCCTTCGATATCAGCTACCTGCCGGAAGAGCCGGCCGCGCTCTCCGGAAAGGCTGGAGATAAGGACGTGAAGCTCGCCTGGAAGGCCGGGACCAACGCCTGGACCAAGGGCTTCAAGGTATACCGCGCGGTCGGGGCGGGCGGCGACACCGAGGAGATAGGGTCCGCGCAGGACATGTCCTTCGAGGATTCCTCCCTGACCCCGGACACGACCTACTACTATTACGCGGCAGCGCTTTCGGTCAGCGGCATGCAGGGCGGCCTGTCGGCTCCGGCCGAGGTCTATTACAAGGGACCGAAGGCCCCCGAGAAGCCCGCGGCGGCCCCGGCCGCTGCGAACAAGAACGTGGCGCCCATGGAGATAGAACCCACGGAGCTGAACTTCATCTTCTCGGCCAATTACAAGTACTACCAGAAGAACCCGGTCGGCAAGGTGACGGTGAAGAACAACACCGACACCGACTTCTCCAACGTGAAGCTCTCCTTCAACTTCAAGGACTTCATGGACTTCCCGAGCGACACGGTGGTCCCCGAGGTGAAGGCCCGCTCCCAGGCGGAGGTGCCGCTCTCGGCGGTGCTTAACAACCGCATCCTCAGCATAGTCGAGGACACCCCGATACAGTGCCAGCTGACGCTAACCTATTACCAGGACGGCGCCGAGAAGACCTTCACGCTCAACCAGCCGGTCAAGGTCCTTTCCAAGAACGCGATCGTCTGGGACAACCCGGCCCGCCTGGCCAACTTCATCACCGTGAAGGACGGCCCGGTGATGTCCTTCCGCGCCTCCGCTCTGCGCGACAAGAAGGAGCTGTCGGAGGGGCAGGACATCAACGACTCCCTGCTCGACGCGCTGATGGTCTGGGAGACGGTGGGGGAGATGGGGGTCACCTACATGGCCGACCCGGTCAGCCCTTATTCCTCGGTCAAGTCCACCTCGGCGCCCGTGCTGGACACCGTGCAGTTCCCGCGCAACACTATGAAGCTCAAGAGCGGCGACTGCGACGACCTGACCGCGCTGTTCGCCACGCTGTTCGAGGCGGCCGGCCTGCATACCGCGCTGCTCGACCTGCCGGGACACATAGCCATCATGTTCGACACCGGCAAGACCGACGCGAACGAGGTCGGCATACCGGAGGAGTACCTGATAAAGCACGACAATACCCTCTGGGTCGGCGTGGAGACCACGATGGTGGGCAAGAGCTTCTACGACGCGGTGGTCTCCGCGGCGGAGCTGTACCGCAAGACGCAGGCGGACGCCCACGTAATAGACGTGCGCGAGGCCCTGACGCAGTTCGAGCCGGTCACGCTGCCCGAGTCGGAGGGGGATAAGTTCGAGTATCCGGGTCTTGCGGCCAGGGTGAAGACCGCCATAGAGGCGCTGGCCCAGGCCCGCTACGACTACCTCAAGAAGTATTACGGCGCCATACTGCAGGAGAACCCTGACGACACCGGCGCCGCGCTCAACCTGGGCATTCTGCACGCCGGCTACCGGGATTACGACTCGGCCGACGCCAGCTTCGCCAAGGTGCTGGCCAGGGAGCCTTACAACGCCGGGGCTCTCAACGACATGGGCAGCCTGCGCTACCTGCAGAAGAAATACGACGAGGCGCAGGACTACTTCTTCAAGGCCTCCAAGGCCGACCCGGCCGACGCGGGCATCTGGCTGAACCTGGCCAGGAACGCCGCGCGCATGGGCAAGAAAGAGGACGCCAAGGTCTTCGCGGACAAGGCGGTCAAGCTGGACGGCAGCCAGTCCGAGGTTGCCAAACTGATAGCGAAGTAGCTGGAGGAGGGTAAAGCCATGAGAACGATCATAGCGGCGCTGGCGCTGATGTTCGCGGTGGGGACGGCAAAGGCCGCCGATCCCGGCGGCTGGAAAGGCTGGTACAACGACCTGCTCAGGGGCCTTAAGACCAAGGTCCAGACCAGGCTGCAGTCCAGGACGCGCGTAAGCGCCGTGGCCGCCGTGCGCGGGGCCGACAAGAACAAGGACGCTTTCGCGCCCTACTGGAAGGACACCGTTTCCGAAAGCGCGCAGAAGAAGCTGGCCGACGAGAAGGCCGTCCTGACGGCCGCCGTGGAACAGGTCGTCAACGGCGACGTGGAGGGCGGCAGGGCGGCGCTGAAGAAGTTCCTGAAGGACAACCCCGACAGCTTCTTCGCCCAGGACGCGAAGGACGCGCTGGCGAACCTGCCCGCCGAGGAGGCGGTCAAGCCCGCCGCGGAGGAAAAGCCCGCCGGGGAGGCTAAACCCGTCCAGGAGGAGCAGAAGGAAGGGGAGAAGGCGGAGAAGAAAGAGGACGCCAAGAGCGGCGACTGAGAGCCTCCGGCGCCGGTAAAAAACCCCGCTGTCTCGGCGGGGTTTTTTATTTCCTCAGTCGTCCAGGGGCTCGGCGGGCCCGGCGGAAGGGGGAGGGGCCTGGGGAGGCGCGGCAGGCTGCGCCGAAGGTGCGGCGGCCGGAGCCGTTTGCTGCTGCGGCTGGGCCGGAGCCGCCGCCGGGGCCCCGGCCGGCTGGGGCGCGGAGCCCAGCGGCTGTCCCGGCAGCCAGGAGCGGTCCGGCTCCACGGGCGGGCCTGAAAGCGGCCTTTGCCCTTCCTCCTCCGCCTTTTTCGGCTGCAGGACGGCCGGCGCGGAGCCAGCGGCCTTCAGCCTGGAATAGACGTCGGTGGCGGAGCGCCAGAGCATCTGCCGGAGCAGGGAGTTCTCCCTGGCGCCGGGAGAGAGGAACGGGTACAGCGGGGCCAGCAGCAGGTGGAAGGTGGTCTTGTTCCTGGCCTCGGTCTCCACGCGGACGGTACCGCTCGAGACCGCGAAGTCCGCCGTCAGGTAGTAGTTCACGCGCAGCGAGGCCGGGATGATGAAGACGAAGCCCGTGTCCACGAGGAACGAGCGGAACAGGTCCCCGTAGGTCCAGCGGCCGAAGCTGGTCATCTCCAGGCGCAGGTTGCCTTTTCCCCTGGCCTTGTCCAACAGGCCGGCTTTGGCGAAGATCTCCTCGGCCTTCCTCCTTAAGGCGGCC
>JAJZOZ010000043.1 GCA_021811405.1 bacterium
CCGCCGGAGCCGGAGTCGTAGGAATAGCCCTTGCCGCTGGTGGCCGTCTTGATCAGCCTCATGCCCCAGTCCACGTTGGTGCCGCTGGCCCCGACGTTGTCCATCGCCAGGTAGGCGTGGGTCACCGGGTTCAGATACTCCAGGTTGCCGGCGGAATAGTTATTTGTCCCGTTCCTGAAATTCGCGTCGGCGTCGCGTATCTCCAGCCTGGAGACCGCGTTGAACATATCCTGCGCGGTCAGGCCGGTGCCCAGGGCGCCCCCGTCCTTCAGCACGCCGGTCATCATGGTATGCCTGTCGTCCGCGCTGTTGGCGGTGATGCTGAGGCTTGGCGCGAAGACGGCCAGGTTGTCCACCAGCTCGTCGCGGGTGGCGTCGTAGCGGTAGCCCTCGGCCACGAAGAAGATGCCGTCGGCCGCCTCGTTGGTCCTGTTGGCCAGGACGAAGGTGGCGAAGGTCGGGTTGACGCTGTTGCCGTTGAAGAAGGAGGGCCATTCCTCTATACGCTGCGGCAGGTCCTTGTTGAAGCCCATCGTCATCTGGGCCATGTCAAGCCTGTTGGACACCGCTCCGCCGTTATAAGCGAAGCCGTGCGCCGTGGTTGCCGCGGCATTGTAGGTGGGCCTCTTCACGAGGTTCATGAACTGTATGGTGCTCGCGTCCGGGCGCACCATGCGTTGGTCCACGCGCACCAGGTTGCCGTGCACGTCGGTCAGCGTGCGGCCGGCCTCCAGGTCGGACTCCTTGACCACGTTGGTGAAGCTCTTCACGGCGTTCTCGGCGTTGGCGGTGGCCTTGGCGAAGCTCTGCACCTGCGCCCTGTCGTTCTCCTTCTGCACCAGGCCGGCCTCCCTCTCCGCGGGCTTCAGGCCGGGGCTCCAGTCCTCGAGCGCGGCGCGCTCCTGCTTGGCGGTCAGCAGCACGGGCTTGTTGGCCTTGCCTTCCTCGGCGCTGGCCAGCCCCTGCCCCTGCGGTATGCTGAACTCGGTCGGCCCCTTGGCGGGCGGCACGGTGAACTTCAGCTTCACCTCGCCGAAGAGCACCTGCAGGTCCATCTTGCCGTCCTCGGTGGTGCCCATCGTGAACTCGGTGCCGCGCACGGCGCAGACGGCGGCCGGGGTGCGCACCTCGAATTTCTCCTTGCGCATCAGGTGCGGCACGCGCACCTTTATCTTCCCGAATATCAGGGCCAGCCTGGAGGCCAGCGTCTGGCGCTGCTCTATCTCGAGGCCGGTGGACTCCTTAAGCCAGACCTTGGTCTTGTTGGGCATGTAGACCACGGCCTCGCCGCCGGCCTGCGTGCGGATGCCGCCCCCCTCGGGTATCTCCATGTCCGCTGCGGCGGGTCCCCACTGTCCCTCGCGGGAAAGGCGGGCCTCCACGGCGCCGCTCAGGGAGAGTATCTTGGCTTCCCCCGCCAAAACCGCCCCCGGCAGCGCGAAAAGAAGGAATAACGAAAGGATATGGTTCCTCATAGGTGAGAGTTTAGTAGATAAACCGCCTTGTGTCAATGAAGGTATTTTGGGATAATTGAAAGATCGCGACAGCCGGTCCTCATAGGGAAAACGGCCGTTCTGTAACCGCGGTCAACTTTGATTTTTGATACCTGGCCGCCCCGGGCGCTGCCGGGGTCCGCCGGGCGCGCACGACGGGGAAGACGAGGCGGGCCGGTTCCCGGGGATTTCCGGACCGCGGAGGAACAACATGAGGAAAGTTACTTTAATTACATTCGCGCTGGCCCTGGCCGGCTGCGCAGGGATAAAACCCAGGCCCGAGGGCTGCCCGCCCTGCCCCCCCTGCCCGCCCGTGGCGGTCTCCACGGTCCCCGTGACGGCCGTGCCCCCGGCGCCGCCCTCCATGTTCGTCCCGGCGCCGGCGGACCTCCCGGTCTTCGCCGACCTGGGCGACACCGCCAGGCTGATGAAGGCGGCCCTGCTCAACAGGCAGTACTTCCAGGGCCTGGGCAACGGCGGCATACCCTACCCTTTCGGCGGCCGCACCGTTACGGCCAAGGAGCTGTCGGACACCAACGAGGAGTTCATCAGGATACTGCAGTCCTCCCCCACCGCGGCCGACCTGGACCGCGCGATAAAGGAGAAGTTCGAGATCTACGAGTTCGCCGGCCGGGATTCCACCGGCACCGTGGTCTTCAGCTCCTATTACGAACCCACGCTGGAGGCCAGCCTCAAGAAGACCAAAGTGTACAAATACCCCATCTACGGCAGGCCGCGTGACCTGGTGAACGTGAACCTGGAGGATTTCAACCCCAAGTTCAAGGGCGAGAAGATCAGCGGCCAGGTGAAGGACGGGGCGCTGGTGCCCTACCTGGAACGCGACGAGATAGACTTCAAGGGAGCTCTCAAAGGCAAGGGCCTGGAGCTGGCGTGGTTCAAGAACCGCGCCGACATCATGGACCTGCACATAGAGGGCTCCGGCCGCCTGCAGCTGCCGGACGGCAAGGTGATAAAGGCCAATTTCGCGGCCACCAACAGCCTCAAGTTCAAGGGCTGGCTGTCGGCCATGGTAGAGGCAGGCGACTTGCCGCGCGAGGGCATCAGCCACGAGAAAGGCGTGGAGTACCTGGCCGCGCACCCGGACCGCGAGCGCCCGGTGATGAGCGCCAACAAGCGCTACACCTTCTTCAAGCTGGACATGGATATAGACCCAGAGACCGGTCCCACCGGCACCTACGGCCTGCCGCTCACCGGCTGGCGCTCCATAGCCATAGACAACAGCCTGGTGCCCATGGGCGCGCTGGCCTTCCTGCGCTCCGATATGCCGGACGTGACGGACGACGGCGAACTGCACGGCTACAAGCCGGACAGCCGCTTCGTCTTCTGCCAGGATACCGGCGGCGCCATCAAGGGCCCCGGGCGCGTTGACTTCTTCGCCGGAGCCGGCAAGAAGGCGCGCACCTTCGCCTTCAAGGTCTGGAACCAGGGCCAGCTCTACCTGCTGCTGCTCAAGGAGAACGGCGCGCCGAAGCCCGCGGCCCCGGCCAACTAGCCTATGAAGAAAAAACTCGCCGCCGCGCTCCCCCTGCTGCTCGCCGGTTCCGCTTCCGCCGCCGGCCTCACCCTCACCGGCCTGGACGTGCTGGAGCGGGACCATTTCTCGCTGCTGGAAGGCAAGCGCGTGGGCCTGATAACCAACCAGACCTCGGTGGACCAGGGCGGCGTCAACGCCGTGGACGCGTTCAGCAAGGCCGGCAACTTCAGGCTGGCGGCCATCTTCTCGCCGGAGCACGGCTTCCGGGGCAAGGCCGAGGGCGGCGTGCTGATAGATAGTTCGAGCGACCCGGTCACCGGCGTGCCCGTGTACAGCCTCTACGGCAAGACCAAGCGCCCCACCCCGGAGATGCTGAAGGACCTCGACATACTGGTCTTCGACATACAGGACATAGGCGCGCGCTTCTACACCTACCTGACCACGATGGGCTACGCTATGGAGGAGGCCGCGAAGGCCGGCATACCGTTCATGGTGCTGGACAGGCCCAACCCGATAGGCGGGGCGGTGGAAGGCCCGGTGCTGGAGCCCGACGTCAGCTACTTCACGGCCTATTTCCCGGTGCCCACCCGCCACGGCTTCACCGCCGGCGAGATGGCCGCCTTCCACAAGGCGGACAAGAAGCTGGACCTCGCGCTGAACGTGGTGAAGATGGAGAACTGGGACCGTTCCATGTTCTTCGACCAGACCGGCGTGGTCTGGATAAACCCCTCCCCGAACATCCGCTCCGTGGACGCCGAGGTGCTCTACCCCGGCCTGGGCTGCTTCGAGGCTTCCAACGTCTCGGTGGGGCGCGGCACCGACACGCCTTTCCTCTGGTTCGGCGCGCCTTGGATGAAGGCCGGCAAGATAGCCCGGGAGCTGAACAAGGCCGGGCTGCCCGGGGTCAAGTTCCGTACGAAAAGCCTCAAGCCTTCTTACGACATGTACGCGGGTAAGAAGTGCAAGGGGATAAGCGTAGAGGTCACGGACAAGTCCAAAGTCCGGGCGCTGGACGTCTTCGTCCGGGCGGCCTGGCTGCTGAACAAGCACAACGCGAAGGACTTCGTGCTTAAGCCCCTCGAGATACGCAAGATGACGGGCTCGTCGTCCTTCTTCAGGATGCTGGAGGCCGGGGCCCCGCCGGAGGAGATCCTCGCCGAATTCGGGAAGGAGAACGCGGCCTTCAGGGCGGAGGCGGCCAAATTCTTGCTTTACAGGTGAGAGTTTTGTTAAATAGACCCTATGGGGAATAAAATTCTTGTAGTCGATGACGATCCCGAGATCTCCAGCCTGGTGCAGTACACGCTGGAATCCCTGGGCCACCAGATAAAGGTCTGCGACAACGGCCGCGAGGTGATGGACGTGCTGCGTTCCTACAAGCCCGACCTGCTGGTGCTGGACGTCATGCTGCCCGGCATAGACGGCTACTCGCTGGCCACGCAGATCTCCGAGGACGAGGCCCTGGGCAGCATGCCCATAGTGGTGCTCTCCGCGCTGGAGCCGTCCCGCACGATGTTCCAGCGCTTCTCGCAGGTGGCCGCCTTCCTGACCAAGCCTTTCAACACCGACGACCTGATGGAAGCCGTAAAGAACGGCCTGGCTAAGAAACCGTAACCTCCGTCCTCGCCGCCAAAAGAACAGGGGAGCCCCAAGCTCCCCTGTTCTTTTACCGCTTCGTCATTCCGGCGAAAGCCGGAATCCAGTTTTCAATTCAATTCCTCGTACAAATCGCGCCAATGAGGATTTAACTTCTCGATAAGTTCCAGTTTCCACTTCCGCTTCCAGTCCTTGATACGCTTCTCTCGCGAGATAGCTGCTGTCATATCCTCATGCGCTTCGAACCATACCAGCGAGTGTACGGCGTACCGTTTTGTAAAACCTTCTACGATATTATTCCTATGCTCCCAAACCCTCTTTGGCAGGTTCGATGTTACACCTACATACAACGTTCCGTTACGCTTGTTGGCCAGAATGTAGACGCAAGGCAATTTCGGCATAAACTCCCCCGTCTGGATCCCGGCTTTCGCCGGGATGACGCTAAACAGATACCCCCCGGTTCGAGAATATGCTAGCAGATCGCCCCGACAAGGGGATGTCGTCCTGTATGGGTGTCCGGCCGCTTATGAGCGAAGCCCGGACACTTTCGCTGTGTTGTATGGACAGATTTCCTGGCAGAGGTCGCAGCCGTAGGCCCAGCCGGGGTTGAGCGCGTCCATCTCCGGAGGGATCTCTTCCTTGGCCTGGGTCGTCCAGTAGGAAATGCAGCGGGAGGCGTCCAGCGTCCCGCCCTTGAGAGCTCCGGTCGGGCAGGCCCGTTCGCAGGCGTCGCAGGAGCCGCAGGAGCCGGCGCACGGGGCGTCGGCCTCCGCCTCGAAATTAAGCGCTATGCCGCCCAGGAAGAAATAGCTGCCCCGCTCCGGCGAGACCAGCAGCGTGTTCTTCCCCCTGAAGCCCAGGCCGGCCAGGCGGCCCAGTTCCTTTTCCAGCACCGGCGAGCTGTCGCAGAAAAGTTTCCCGTCGGCGGCCCGCTCTTCGGCGCGTATGCGTTCCAGCGCCGCCGCCAGCTTTTCCTTTACCGCTATATGGTAGTCCCGGTTGAGCGCGTAGCGCGACAGCTTCGCCCCGGCCCTGGCCAGCAGGCCCGGCTGGTAGAGCTTCCTGCCGGTGTTCTTCAGGTAGGACATCGGCTCGCCGGCTTTCGCCAGTTCGGCCGCGTAATCGCGCTCCGGCCCCCAGTAGCGGAAAGCGCACATCAGCACGCAGCGCGCTTCCGCGTACCAGTTCTTGACGTTTTCCCTGCGGGAGAGGCCGCGGCCCAGGTAGGAAAGGCCCCGGGGGGCGTCCTTGACGGCCGCGGAGAACCGCTTTATCTCCGGAATGACGGCGGCCGGCGCTATGCCGGCCGCGGCGGCCCCGGCCGAGAGGGCTATCTCCTTCAGCCGGGCTGAATTCACGAGCGCGCCCGGCTGGAGTATTCCCACTCGGAATACCGCACCCAGAACAGCTTGAAGAGCTCCTCCAGGAAGTCCTCGCGCTTCACGCCGGCGCCCCTGATGGCCTTCACGCTGACGGCCGTGTCCAGCTTGAGCGGGTTGTTGAGGTTCACGCCCATGCCGAGCAGCAGCCAGCTGGTCTCGCCGCCCGCCGAGGAGGACTCGGTCAGTATGCCGGCTATCTTCAGCCACTTGCGGCGGCGCGGGTGCCAGGCGTAGACGTCGTTGGGCTTCTTGATGCGCGTCTTGATGCCGTAAAGCTTGGTCAGCGTCTCGCCCACTACCTTGCCGGCCAGCACGCTGAGGTCGGGCAGGAACTTCAGGTCGGATTCCGGCTTCAGCAGCAGGGTCAGGTAGACGCCGCCCTCGGCCGACTCCCAGTCCTTGCCGGGCTGGCCCTTGCCGGCGGTCTGCCATTCGGCCAGCACCACCGTCCGCTCGGAGCTGCCTTCCTCGGCGAGCTCCCGGGCCACCGCCTGGGTGGACTCCACCTCCTCCAGGCAGACTATCTTGCTTATGCCGGGCAGGCCGTCCAGCTCAAGATTGCATTTGCAGGTTTTCATTTCGTTTTCACCTCGAAAGAGATATCCAGCGGCCTGGCGCCGCTGGTGATGGAGCCGACGGAGATACGGTCGGCCCCGAGCTTCGAATAGAGGGCGGCCAGCTTCAGGTCCACCCCGCCTGAAATTTCTATTTCCGGCGCTTTGGCATTGCGCGAGCGGACGAAGGCGATGGCGTTCTTCATCTCGCCGTAAGGCATGTTGTCCAGCATGATCACGTCGGGACCGAGCGGCAGGAAGGCTTTCACCTGGGCCAGCGTGTCGGCCTCTATCTCTATCCTGACGCGCGGGTTGGCGCGGCGCATGGCCTTTATGCGGCCGGCGAGAACCGCCGGGTCGTTGCCGGCGAAGGCCACGTGGTTGTCCTTGATCATCGCCATGTCGTAGAGGCCCAGCCGGTGGTTGCGGCCGCCGCCGCAGCGGACGGCGTACTTCTCAATGGCGCGCAGGCCCGGCAGGGTCTTGCGGGTGTCGTAGATCCTGGTGCGGGGATGTTTGATAACGGCGGCGAACTGCGCGGCCTTCGTGGCCACGCCGCTCATATGCTGCAGGAAATTGAGGGCGGTGCGCTCGGCGGTGAGTATCGAAGCCGGGCCTTCCACCAGCAGGAGGGTGTCGCCTTTCTTGATCCGGGCGCCGTCCTTCCCGACCAGCTTTACTTTGGAGCCTTTGGCGGCGAGCTGGAAGACGCGCCTCGCAACTTCCAGGCCGCAGGCCACGCCGCTGTCCTTGGCGAAGATCCTGCCCCTGAACCTGGTCCCGAGCGGCACGAAGAACCGGGTGGTGACGTCCCCTGTACCGATGTCTTCCTTCAACGCCGCCCGTATAACCGCGTCAAATTCCTTCACCCCCAGATTTTACCAATTTACCGCCCCCGCAGGCAGGAGAACGGGGATTATCTCTTCTTCCGGGGTTTGGAGGACTTCAGCTTGATGCCGGACATCTCGCGCAGCTCCAGCAGGCGGTCGCGCAGCTCGGCGGCGAGCTCGAAGTTGAGGTTGTCGGCCGCGTCGCGCATGCGGCGCTCGAGCTCGCCGGCCATGGCCTGCGCGCCGGACTTGGAGAGGCCTTTCGGCAGCGGCTCGGCCACGGCTATACCCTGGCGCTTGGCCTGCGTGCGCAGCTCCTCGTACTCTACGAATTTCTTAACGATGCTCTGAGGTTTTATATTGTGAGCCTTGTTGTAGGCCACCTGCCTGTCACGGCGGCGCTTCATCTCGGCTATCGCGCGCTCCATGGAGCCGGTCATGCGGTCGGCGAAAAGTATCACCTCGCCGCAGAGGTTGCGGGCCGCGCGGCCGGAGATCTGTATCAGCGTGGTCTCGCTGCGGAGGAAGCCCTCGTTGTCGGCGTTCAGGATGGCCACCAGCGTAACCTCGGGAATATCGAGGCCCTCGCGCAGCAGGTTGATGCCCACCAGCGCGTCGAACTCGCCCTTGCGGAAGTCGCCCAGGATGTCCAGCCGTTCCAGCGTGTCCATGTCGGAGTGCATGTAGCGCGCCTTCAGGCCCTTTTCCTTGAGGTAGTCGCTCAGGTCCTCAGCCGTCTTCTTGGTGAGCGTCAGCACCAGCGTGCGCTCCTTCCTGGCCGCGCGCTTGGCGATCTCCTCGGTGAGAGACTTTATCTGTCCGGTCACCGGCATGATCTTCACTTCCGGGTCCACCAGGCCGGTCGGGCGGATGATCTGCTCCACGATGTCGTCCTTGGAGCAATGCTGCAGCTCGTAGGGTCCGGGCGTGGCGGAGACGAACACGGTGGAGGGCCGCAGCGCCTCGAACTCGTCGAACTTGAGCGGCCTGTTGTCCAGCGCCGAAGGCAGGCGGAAGCCGAAGTCCACCAGCGTCTGCTTGCGCGCGCGGTCGCCCTCGTACATACCGCGTATCTGCGGCACCGCCACGTGCGACTCGTCGATGAAAAGGAGAAAATCGTTCTTAAAGTAATCGAACAGGCAGTCCGGCCTGCTGCCAGGGGCGCGGTTGGCCAGGTGGCGGGAGTAGTTCTCTATGCCGGAGCAGAAGCCGGTCTGGCGTATCATCTCCAGGTCGTAACGCACGCGCTGGGAGAGGCGCTCGGCCTCCAGCAGCTTGCCCTGCCCCTTCAGCGCGTTCAGCCGCTCCGCCAGCTCGGCCTCTATGGAGGCTGCGGCGGTCTCCACCTCGCCCGCCGTGGAGACGAAATGCGTGGCCGGGAAGATCCAGGTCTCTTTCAGCTCCCGTATCGTGTCGCCGGTCAGCGGGTCTATCTCTTTGACCGCCTCTATAGTATCGCCCAGCTGCACGCGCCAGGCCGTGTCCGAGTCGCCTGGGAAGATGTCCAGGTTGGCGCCGCGCATCCGGAACGTGCCGCGCTCGAAGGCCGCCTCGTTGCGGTCGTAGTGGATGCTGACCAGGAAGCGCGTCAGTTCTTTGCGGTCCGCCTTCGCCCCGACCTTAAGGGTCAGGCACAGCTCGGAGAAGTTCTCCGGCGAGCCGATGTTGTAGATGGACGAGACGGAAGCCACGACCAGCGTGTCCCTGCGGGTCAGGATGGAAGTGGTCGCCTTCAGCCGCAGCTTGTCGATGTGGTCGTTTATCGAGGAATCCTTCTCGATGTAGGTGTCGGTGGAGGGGATGTAGGCTTCCGGCTGGTAATAGTCGTAGTAGGAGACGAAGTATTCCACCGCGTTGTCCGGGAAGAAGGTCTTGAACTCGGAATAGAGCTGGGCGGCGAGCACCTTGTTGGGCGAGATGACGAGAGCCGGGCGCTGCAGCTTAGCCACCAGCGCGGCCATAGTGAAGGTCTTGCCGCTGCCGGTAACGCCCAGCAGCGTCTGGTTGGCCTTGCCGGCCAGCACGCCTTTCGCCAGCGCCTCTATGGCCGCCGGCTGGTCGCCCGACGCCTTGAACGGCGCCTCCAGCTTGAACCTGCCTTCCATACAGAGATTCTAGCAATTTGAAAATGATAGAATTGACCCTGAAGATGCCCGGCAAAGTGCAGATAACGGTGGCCAAGAGCGCGGGGTTCTGCCCCGGCGTAAAGAACGCCATAGACAAGGTGCTGGAGCTGGCCAAGAGCCGCCAGCGCACCATCTACACCCTCGGCCCGCTGATCCACAACAAGCAGGTCATCGAGACCCTCAAGGAGAAGAACATCTTCTCCGTGAAGTCCACCGACGAGATAAAGGAAAAGAAGGCCATCCTCGTCATCCGGGCGCACGGCATACCGCCGGAGGAAGAAGCCCGCATCCGCGCGCTGGACCTGGAAGTGGTGGACGCCACCTGCCCGCTGGTGAAGCACGTGCAGGAGAACATCCGCAAGCACGCCCAGCAGGGCTATTCCACCATCATAGTCGGCGACCGCGACCACGCCGAGGTGGTGGGCCTGATGGGCTACACCGAAGGGCGCGGCTTCGTCGTCGACGGCCCGGAGGAAGTTAAAAGACTCCCCCGCCTGGAGAAGGCCAATATCGTGGCCCAGACCACGCAGGAAGGCGACGTCTTCCTGGCAGCCGCCGCGGAAGCCCGGAAAATAGCCGGCGAGCTGGCCGTCTCCAACACCATCTGCAACCCCACCAGGCAGCGCCAGAAAGAGACCGTGGAGTTCTCCAGCAAGTCGGACCTGGTCATAGTGGTGGGAGGCAAGAACTCCGCCAACACGGCCAGGCTCTTCCAGATCTGCGAAAGGCAGGCCAGGAAGGCCATCCACATCGAGAAGGAGGACGAGCTCAAGGCCGAGCTCTTCGACGGCGTCTCGAGCGTCTTCATAACCGCCGGCGCGTCCACTCCCTCGTGGATGATAGAGAAGGTGCTGGAGAAGGCGCACGAGCTGGCCGAGCGCGAGGAGAACCATCTCCTGGAGAGCGTCACCTTCGCCTGGAAGCTCTTCATCACGGCCTCGCTCTACACCGCCATAGGCGCCGCGGCCCTGACCTACGTCTGCATGAAGCTCGAGGGGGCGCCGGTCTCCGGCGAGCTGCTCCTCATGGCCGGGCTGTTCGCCTTCAGCCTGCACAGCGCCAACCGCGCCGTGGAGAAGGGCGCCGCCGCACCGGACAGGGCCCGCAAGCTGCTCTTCGGCAAATACAAGGCGCAGTCGCGCTTCGCGGCCATGATCAGCGGCGCGCTGGCCATCTTCCTGTCGGCCGCGCTGGGCTGGAAGGTCTTCCTGACCGCCGCCTTCTTCTGGTTCGTCGGCATGATGTACCCCTACAAGCTCCCGCTGGGCTTCGACAAGATAGGGCGTTTCACCGCGTCGAAGGACATAATGACGGCGCTGGGCTGGGCCTTCATGTGCGCCTACGCGCCGGGCCTCTGGCGCGGCGGGGCGCTGAGCAACTCCACCCACCTGGCCGTCTTCTTCGCTTTCCTGCTGGTCTTCACCCGCTCGGTCCTGTTCGGCATCAGCCACGCGCACAGCGACATGATAGTCGGCAACGAGAACTTCTACAAGGCCGCCGGCCCGAAGATGACCTACTTCACGCTGTTCTCCATCTTCCTCCTGCTCTCGGCCGTCCTGCTCACGCTGAAGGGCACCGGGTGGAAGCCGGTGCTGGCCGCCGAGCTGCTGACCGGCATGATGTACTACATGGCGCTGATCCTGCTGTTCTTCTTCGGCAGGATACCCGAGCGCATCACGGCGGAGACGCTGATAGATTCCCAGTTCATCATCCTGGCCCTGCTGGCGCACAACGTGTAGGCGCCAGCCGGGGCATGAAAAAAGAGCCGCGCGAAGCGGCTCTTCCCGTTTAGATGCGCAACAGCTATCCGCCCAGCTCCTGCTTGAGCTTCTGGCGGGCGCGGAACAGGCGGGTCTTGAAGGCGGGCACGGTGATCTTCAGCACCTTGGCGGCCTCTTCCATGCTGAGCCCCTGTATGTCGGCCAGCGTGACCGCGAGCCGGTAGTCCACGGAGAGCTTGGAGAGGGCCTTCGCCACGCTGGCGGAAAGCTCGCTCTTGGCAACCTCGTCGGCGTGCGTGATGTCCTTCAGCTCGCGCACGTCCTCCAGGCTGACCAGCTTCTCGCTCTTCTTCTTGCGGAACTTCATCCAGCAGTTGTTGGCCGCTATCCGGTACAGCCAGGTGCCGAAGCCGGACTTGCCCTTGAACTTCTTTATGTTCTTGAAGGCGCTGATGAAGGTCTCCTGGTAGACGTCGTCCGCCTCGGACTTCAGGCCCATGCAGACGTAGTTGGCCAGGCCGTAGATCTTGTCCTGGTACTTCTTCACCAGGGCCTCGAAGCTGCCGGTGTCCCCCGCCTTGGCCTTTTCCACCAGTTCCGCGTCGTTCTTGTCCATATATCACTATTATAAAAAATTGTAGAATAGTTTCCGTGAAAAATACCCCGTAGAGGGACGGGGTGCGACGAACGGGCAGTTAGCTCAGCGGTAGAGCATTCGCCTTACACGCGAAGGGTCATAGGTTCGAATCCTATACTGCCCACCAGCTTTCCACATATCCCGCCGCACGGAGACAACATGCAAGAAGACAAGCGCGACGACCTCCCGCTGGAGACCATACACGGAGAGGACGAGATAGAGCTGATAGACGAGCCGGCCGCCGAGCCCCACGTGGCCGGCACGGCCGTGGAGGACGCCGAGCTCAAGTGGTACAGGGAAGTGTACCAGGGCGACAGCATGGCGCAGCTGACGCTGCGCTCGGTGATAATGGGCGCTTTCCTCGGCGGGTTCATGTCCCTCTCCAACCTCTACATAGGCCTGAAGACCGGCTGGGGCCTGGGCGTGGCCATCACCGCCTGCATCCTCTCGTTCACCATCTGGAAGACGCTGCGCACGCTGCTGCCGTTCCTGTTCAGGAGCGACATGACGATCCTCGAGAACAACTGCATGCAGTCCACCGCGAGCTCGGCCGGCTACTCCACCGGCGGCACCATGGTCTCGGCCATCTCGGCCTACCTGATAATCACCGGCGTGCACATGCCCTGGACCGTACTGACGCTCTGGACCGTCTTCCTCGCCATGCTGGGCGTCTTCATAGCCATCCCGATGAAGCGCCAGATGATAAACATCGAGCAGCTCAAGTTCCCCAGCGGCATAGCGGCGGCCGAGACGCTGCGCAGCCTGCACGCCAAGGGCAAGGAGGCGTCGGACAAGGCGCACGCGATGGGCGTCTCCGGCCTGTTCGGGGCGCTGATAGCCTTCTTCCGCGACCAGGGCTTCAAGGGCTTCACGATACCCGGCATGATAAATTTCCCCGGCATGCTGAAAGGGCACCCCCTCGGAGAGTGGACCTTCTCGATGGAGGTCAGCGCGCTGATGATAGCGGCCGGCGCCATCATCGGCTGGAAGATAGCCTGGTCGCTGCTGCTGGGCGCCGTGCTCAACTTCGGCGTGCTGGCCCCCTGGGTGGCCGGCATGGGCGCCATAGACACCACCAAGCTCGGCTACCGCGCCATAGTGCAGTGGAGCACCTGGCCGGGAGCCGCCATCATGGTCACGTCGGGCCTGTTCATGTTCGCGCTGCAGTGGAAGACCGTCCTGCGCGCCTTCGGCGGCATCACCAACATCTTCCACTCCCGGCCCGACACCAAGGCCGACCCGCTGGCCCATATAGAGGTGCCGTCCTCCTGGTTCCTGACGGGCACGGCGCTTTCGGGGCTGGGCTGCATCATGGTGCTGCACTACGCCTTCCAGACCAGCTGGTGGATGGGGCTGGTCGCCGTCATACTGACCTTCTTCCTGGCCATAGTGGCCGCGCGCGCCACCGGCGAATCCGACATCACGCCGATCGGCGCGATGGGCAAGATAACCCAGCTCACCTTCGGCGTGCTGGCCCCGTCCAACATGACCACCAACCTGATGACCGCCTCGGTGACCGCCGGCGCCGCGGGCTCCACCGCCGACCTGCTGACGGACCTCAAGAGCGGCTACCTGCTGGGCGCCAACCCGCGCCAGCAGTTCCTGGCCCAGTTCTTCGGCATCTTCGCCGGCACGCTGGTGGTGGTCCCGGCCTTCTACATCCTGGTGCCCAACGCCTCCGCGCTGGGTTCGGACCAGTGGCCCGCCCCGTCGGCGCAGGTCTGGGCCGCGGTAGCGAAGCTGCTCTCGAACGGCGTGCATTCGCTGCACCCGGCCGCGCGCGTGGGCATGCTGGTGGGCGGCCTGGTCGGCATCATCATCCCGCTGCTGGAGCTGATGTTCCCCAAGCACCGCAAGTACATACCGTCGGCCATGGGCATAGGCCTGGCCATGGTCATCCCGTTCTTCAACTCGCTGTCCATGTTCATCGGCGGCCTGATAGCGCTGATCCTGGAAAAGAAGAAGAAGGACATCGCCGAGAAGTACATAGTCCCGGTCAGCTCGGGCATCATAGCCGGCGAGTCGCTGATGGGCGTGGGCATAGCCCTCTACGGCGCCAGGGACATGTTCTCCGCGTTCCTCGCCCCGGTAAAGGCGATGCTGAAGAAATAGCCATTACGCGCGCCACGAATAAAAAGGCCCGGTCTCCCGGGCCTTTTTATATTTCGGTCAGCGGCTTCAGTTCACCAGGCCGGACACCAGGTCCATCACCGAGGGGCTGAAGGTTATCGTCACGTGGTTCTCGCGCACGATGTACTGGCGTATCGGGTCGGTCCTGCCGGCCGCCGTCATGTCGGAAGTATTGGAGGCGCTCTCCAGGAAGACCAGGCCGTCCGAAGGCCCGTCCGTCTCCGTCTGGGGGACGTTCTGTATCTTATTCTCGTTGCCGGCTATGACGGAGACCTTTATGTCCGCCGGCACCGGGAAGCCCTTCAGCGCGTTCATGAAATTCCCGCCGCGCAGGATCGCGCTGTCTATGCCCTGCGAATGGCTGACATAGCCCTGCCCGCCGTGCATAGTGGTGTAGTAGTCCGGCGAGGTCAGGCTGACCGGGTACCGGCCGCTCCAGTCGGCGAGCACCTGCTGCTGCATCGGGAAATTGCCGCTGTAGATGCTGAACTCGAAGGTGTCCTTCCACTGGCCGTAGACCAGTATCTTATCCCAGCTCATCGGGGCGTTGGCCGCCAGCTCGTCCTTCATGAAGTAGTAGTTGAACTCCGGGTGGCGGAAGGCGAAGTCGAGGCCGCGGTGCGGCGCCGCCAGCGTGACCAGGTTCTCCACGTCGCCGCGGTAGCCGGTCCAGCCGCCGGCAGGGTGGAAATCCGAAACGTAGATGCGCGCGACCAGGCCGCCGGCGCTGTGGCCTACCAGCGTCACCTTGCCGGCGCCGGTCGCGCCCTTTATTATCTCTATCGCGTCGGCGAGGTACTGCGCCTCGTAGAAGAGGTTGCCGTGCTTGTGCGGGAAGGTCACCGCGAAGACCCTGTCGCCGGCGGCCTCCAGCTTCTGCAGCAGGCCGGGCCTGGAGGCGTCGCCGAGCAGGATGGCCGGAGTGGCCCAGGCGCGGTTGGCGTTGTCGGAGGCGCCGTGCACCAGCACCACCACCTTCCCGGTGTTGGAACGCCACTTCGGGCCGTAATGCAGCAGGAAATTGGAGGTCTGCGGCTTGTTGCTACCGAACGCGGCTATTATCTCCTGCGTCTCATGCCGGGACTTATCCAGCATCGGCTCAACCGCGAAAGGCCTGGCCGTGTCGCGCCAGCACTCTATGCGCTCCCAGTACTTAGAGCCCACGGAGCGCGCCAGCGAAAGCCCGGCGGGCGCGCGGTTCTTTTCCGCCGCGGCTGCCGGGGCCGGCACCGCGGGGGCCGCGGCGGAGGGAACGGATTCGGAAAGCTGCGCGAAGGCGCCGGCCTGGCCGGCATCGGCTGTCACGGGCATAATATTAAGCGCTATGGCAATAAAGGCAAAAAGCTTCACCGTGTCCTCCACGTGAAGATATTCTACTATCGTACCGGGGTCCCGGCTAGTGGCTTTGGACCTAGTCCGGGCCGGGCCCCCCGGCACCCCGCCGGGGGGCGGCTCCTCCAGCTCAATAGATGAACGTCATCGCGGCCATCGAATAGCCGCCGCCGGAAGCGCACAGCACCACGCGGTCCCCGCGCTTCACCTTGCCGTGCTGCACCATGTCGTGGAACGCCATCGGCACGCAGGCGCTGCCGGTGTAGCCCCACTTCTCCATGATCGTATGCGTCTTCTCCATCGGCAGGCCGAACTTCTCCATGACCTCCACTATCGTGGGCTTGCGGATCTGCGTGAAAACGTAGGCCTGGGCGTCCTGCGGCTTGAGGTCGAGCTTCGCCAGCGTCTTCTCGATGAGCGGCGGCCACTCCTCCGAGTTCAGCGTGGCCGGGAACTTCTTAGGGATCTTCACTTTGTGGGCGCGCTTGGCCAGCACTTCCTCGTCCACGGGCAGGGCCGTGCCGCCGCCGTAGATGCCCATGAAGTCCCAGAAAGCGCCGTCGGACTTCAGCGTGGAGGCGGTCTTGCCCTTCTGCTCCGGCGCGTAGCTCAGCACGAAGGCGCCGGCGCCGTCGCCGAACAGCGGCGTGGCTATGTTGTCGTCCGGGTCCAGGTGCTTGCTCATGGCGTAGGTGCCGATGACCAGCGCGTGCTTATATTCGGAGCCGTCCAGGTAGCGCGACGCCATGTCCACCGCGGTCACGAAGCCCGCGCAGGCGCAGTTCACGTCGAAGGCGCCCTTGCTCTTCACGCCGAGGTCGTGGCCCACCTGCGCCGCCGTGGCGGGCGACAGCTGCGACGGCGTGTCGGTGGAGATGACCAGCAGGTCTATGTCCTCCGCCTTGAGCCCCGCGTTCGCGAGCGCCTCGCGCCCGGCCCGTACCGCCATCGTGGCCGACGACTCGTCCTTGCCGGAATAGTAGCGCGCGCCGTGGCCGATGCGCTCGAACACCACTTTGAGCGGGTCCGGCCCGAACTTCTCGATAAAGGACTCGTTGGTCACCAGGTTCTTGGGGAGGTACATCCCCGTTCCGGCTATCTTGAACATAATTTCCCTCTCTTATTTTTTGATCCCTTCGAATATCGTCTTCAGCAGCTCTTCCTCGTCCATCCCGCGGAAGCCGCCCCACAGCACCCGCTTCATGCCCAGCATGTGGCCCATGCCCATCAGCGCGAGCGCCAGCAGGGCGTGGTCGGAGAGCGTGAACTCGCCGGGACGCGCGGCCTTCTTCAGCTGGGCGGAGTAGTTGCGCAGGATATAGCCGTAGTACGCGTCGGCCAGCTTCTGGTCCGTGAACTCGGCCTCGCGCATGATGCGGTAGCCGTACGGATGCTCCCGGATGAAATCGAACAGCGCCCTGAAGGCCATGGCCTCTGTCTCCAGACGGCTGCCCGCGCCGGCCGAGTACAGCGCGGCCTTAGTCACCAGGCAGTCGCGCATCCGCGTGACCACCTTCTCCAGCGCCTCCTCTTTCGACGAGAAGAACAGGTAGAAGGTGCCCGCCGCGAAGCCGGCCTTTTTAGCTATCTCCGAGACGCGGGCGCCGTTGTAGCCGCAGCGGCCGAACACCTCTTCGGCGGCCGCCAGCATGAGCCCGCCGGTATCCCCGGGCGCGGGCCTGGCCGCCGACGTTCCGGCCTGGGCGGGACGCCTCCGCGGGAAAGGCCTCGGGCTTATCCCTTCGGCGCAGAGCGCCGCGGCCGCCCCGGCCGCGCCGGCCGGCACCCCGCCCTTCTCCCAGACCAGGTACTTCACGGCGTAGAAATACAGCGTGCCGAGCAGCGCCCACGCGTGCGCGGAGGCCTTCCTGGGTTCCGTGTAGCGGGCCAGTCTCGCCGCGAAAGCGTCCGCCACCGGCCCGTAGAAAGCCCTGCCCAGGGCCTCGTCGCCGGCCTCCGCCTCGCGCAGGGTCCTGAAAGCGTCCAGCCTTGAAGACACCACCGAGAAGAAAGCCCCTGCGGCCGCCGCCGCTTCCTTCTCGGCGGCGCTTTCCGACGGCAGTTCCGAAACGGCTTTCACCAGCTCGCGGCGCAGCTCTTCCGCCAGCGCCGTAATTATCTCTTCCTTGGAGGCGAAGTACCTGTAGAAACCGCCCACGGCCAGCCCCGCCGCGGCGCAGATGTCGGCCACGCCCGAGGCGGCGCAGCCCTTGCGGGCGAACACCGCCCCGGACGCCGCTATCAGGCGCTCGCGGGTCTTCTTCCCTTTCGGGGTGGCCGGGGAGGTCATCAGATCACCAGGCCGCCGTCCACGGAGATGACCTGGCCGGTCACGAAGGCCGACTCCTCGTTGGCGAGGAAGTAGTAGGCGTTCGCGATGTCCTCGGGCCGGCCGAGGCGCTTGAGCGGGGTCTTCTCGCTGATGGCGGTCAGGATCTTCTCAGGCACGGTGCCGAGCATCTCGGTCATCGTGTAGCCCGGGGCGACCGCGTTCACGCGTATGCCGTCGCGGCCCATCTCCTTGGCCCAGGTCTTCGTCAGGCCGATGATGCCGAACTTGGAGGCGGCGTAGTTGCTCTGGCCCATGTTGCCGTACACGCCTACCACCGACGAGGTGTTGATGATCGTGCCGGTCTTGCGCTCCTTCATGTGGGGGGCCACGGCCTTGGTGCAGAGGAAGGCGCCCTTGAGGTTCACGTTGATGACGACGTCCCAGTCGTTCTCGGCCATCTTGTGCAGCATCGCGTCGCGGGTGATGCCGGCGTTGTTGACCAGCGTGTCCACGCCGCCCAGGTCGGCGATGACCTGCTTTACGGAGGCTTCGACCGAAGCCTGGTTGGTCACGTCCACCTTGTACCAGCGCACGTTCTCGTGGCCGTAGGCGTCTCCCAGTTTCTTCGCGGCCTGGGTCAGCAGCTCCTCGTTCACGTCGAACAGCGCGACTTTCCACTGGCCGGACTTCAGGAACCTCTCGGCGCCCGCGTAGCCGAGGCCGCGCGCCGCGCCGGTGATAACGGCAGTCTTCTTGTTCATTTTGATCTCCTTAAGTCCCCCGCCCTACCGCCGGGAGACCTCGCCCGATTCAGAACCTTCCCCACCCCGCGTCCCGCGTCCGGAACAAAAGTGAATAGTGGTTCAGTATTCATTTTTTAGCATACAAGCCCGCGGCCTGTCAAGCCCTTCCTTTACCCATGGGCCGTACGTCCCGGCCCGGGCCTGGTACTTATGCCTCATGCGCGGCCGGCCGCCGATTTTATATCCTTGATATATGAGCACGCACCTCCTGCTTTTCCTGGCCCTGCTGGCCGCCCCGCTGCGGGCCGCCCCCCTTTCCTCGTCCTACGCGGACACCGCCGACACTTCCGATCCCGCCTACCTGAAAGGCTTCAGCCTCAAGCGCGACGTTTTCAAGGCAGCGGAGAAGCTCTCGAAGCAGGGGCTCAAGGTGCTCGTGGCCTGGGACATAGACCTCACGCTGGGAACCCCGCTCTCCGGCCGCGGCCGCGTCTCGCTGGCCAGCGACCCCTGGTGGAACGAGCAGGTGAAAGCCCTGGACGCCGCCTTCGCCGCGAAATACGGCCCCCGCAAAGGCCCCGCGGGCGAAGCGCTCTGGCCCGCCGCGGCCGAGGAGCTTTACCGCCTCCGTTTCTCCAGGCTGGTGGCCCTCAACGGCACCCTTCACTCCGGCATTACCCTGCTCCCCGTGGAGAGCTTCGTTCCCAAAGCCATAAAGAAGGCCCAGAAAGCCGGAGTAGCAATGATGGCGGTGACCGCCCGCGGCCCTGAGATGGAAAAAGCGACATTACAGGACCTGCGCGGCGACCTCGGAGTGGACTTCTCCAGCTCCGCGCCCGGCGGCTACGGCTTCACCCTGCAGGGCTTCCGCGTCTCTCCCTCGGCCAGGCCCTCCCTGTACAGGCTGGGCGCGCTCCAGACGTCAGGCCAGAACAAGGGAGAGCAGCTGCTTTACGTGCTGAAGACGGCCGGCTATTCCCCCGACATGGTTTTCTTCGTGGACGACACCGTGAAGAACGCGCGCGACATGGCCGAGGCCCTCGGCAAGGCCGGCGTGCCGTACCGGGTCTTCCGCTACGGCCAGGAGGACGAGCGCACCCGGGAGTACTCCGCCCCCGGCAGCCCGCGCCCCTGCGAGGCCCAGGCCGAGCTGGAAGCCTTCAGGAAGACCGGGACCTTCCCCGTAGACGCGGACGTAAAAGGCGCGGACTGCGCGGCCCCGCGCGGCTTCGAGCTGATCTACGGCTCCACCTCTCCCGCCGACGGGAACTGACCCAAGGATGGAAATGCCTCGCCTTTTTTTGCTATTCTTTACGTACCGCGGGGTCATGGTGTAGCCTGGTTAACACGTCGCCCTGTCAAGGCGAAGACCGCGGGTTCGAATCCCGTTGACCCCGCCAAATTTTCTTCTCGGAAAATTTGGCACAATTTAAATCCGCTGCTCCGGCCAGCGCCCGCAGTTTCTCCGCCGGAAAATTAAATTTTAAATTTATTTTTTTCCCGCCTATAATTAAGTTCGAA
>JAJZOZ010000044.1 GCA_021811405.1 bacterium
GGTGGACCCCCGCAAGCCCTACCGCGTCAACCATATCATCTGGTGGCTGGCCGACGACCACAAGTTCCTCGAGGTGCACCACGACTACGCCAAGAACATCGTGATCGGCTTCCTGCGCCTCGGCGGCCAGGTGGTGGGCGTGATCGCCAACAACCCGGCCCACATGGCCGGCGCGCTGGACATCAACGCGTCCGACAAGGCCGCGCGCTTCATCAGGTTCCTTAACAACTTCAACATCCCGATACTCACGCTCGTGGACGTGCCCGGCTACTGGCCCGGAGTCCAGCAGGAGCACGGCGGCATCATCCGCCACGGCGCGAAGCTGCTGTACGCCTACTCGGAGGCCAGCGTGCCCAAGATCACGCTGGTGCTGCGCAAGGCCTACGGCGGCGCCTACATCGCGATGAGCTCGAAGCTGA
Source organism: bacterium (assembly GCA_021811405.1). Taxonomy (GTDB): domain Bacteria; phylum Elusimicrobiota; class Elusimicrobia; order Elusimicrobiales; family UBA9959; genus UBA9959. Next base: position 420 of record JAJZOZ010000044.1, read on the forward strand.
TGGGCGGCGACATCAACTTCTCGCTGCCGTCGGCGGAGATCGCCGTGATGGGCCCGCGAGGCGCCGTCGAGATCCTCTACTCGCGCCAGATCAAGGAGGCCAAGGAGGAGGAGCGGGAGGCCCTGCGCGCCAAGCTCGCCAAGGAATACTCCGACAAGTTCGCCTCGCCGTACCAGACCGCCTCCACCGGCTCGATAGACGAAGTGATAGAGCCGGCGCAGGCCAGGGCCAGGCTGATCTCGGCCTTCCGCCTGCTGGCCGGCAAGCGCAAGCCGGGGGAGAACGAACGCACGGGGAACATCCCGCTGTAGCCCCGACAGGGCCGGCCGCGGGGCCGGCCCTCTTCTTGACGGCGGCGCGCGTTCCTAACAACGTGGCAAATCTTTTATAATGGGGTCTATGGACAGGATAAGAGCTTGGTTCGATTACGGGCTGGTCATGGGCAACGCGCCCGTGACCTATTTCTACGCCGCCGTAGCTTTCGCGGTCTCGCTGACGCTGCTGTACCTGGTCAAGAACGTCGTGGTGGCCCGCCTCAAGGCCATGGCCGAAAAGACCGCCACCGACCTGGACGACCTCGCGGTGGACCTGCTGGACAAGTTCCGCTGGCCGGATTACCAACTGCTGGCCTTTTACGTGGCGACCCGCTACCTGGAGCGCAGCGCGGCCTTCGACAAGGCCCTGCTGGCGGTGCTGCTGGTAGTGTTCACCTACAGGGCCATAACGATGGCCCAGGCGCTGATAACCTACTGGCTGAACAAGATAGCGTCCCAGCGCCAGCTTTCCGAGACGGCCAGGCTCTCGGTGGTGAACAGCACGCAGATAATACTGCGCACGCTGGTCTGGGTGGCCGCCGTCCTCTTCGTGCTGGACAACATGGGGGTGAACATCTCCTCCGTCCTGGCCGGCCTGGGCATCGGCGGCGTGGCCGTGGCCCTGGCGTCGCAGGCAATCCTCGGCGACCTGTTCAACTTCTTCGTCATCCTGCTGGACAAGCCTTTCACGGTGGGGGACTTCATAATAACGGATACCGCCGTCTGCGGCACGGTTGAGAAGCTGGGCCTGAAGTCCGTCCACATCCGCAACCTTTCCGGCGAGATACTGGTGGTGTCGAATTCCAAGCTGCTCGCGATGGAAGTGAAGAACTACCAGCACATGCGGCGCCGGCGCGTGGTGCTGAAGACCGCGGTAGTCTACAAGACGCCCATCGCCAAGCTGAAGCTGATACCGGGGATCATCAAGGAAGCGGTGCTGGCCCCGGGCGGCACCACTTTCGATCGCTGCAACCTGTCCAACCTCGGCGATTTTTCCGTGGATTTCGAGACCGTCTACTACATGGAGGACCCGGACTACAACCTCTTCATGTCGACCAAGGAGAAGCTCCTCCAGTCGATCATCGAAAGATTCGGCAAGGAAGGCATAGAGTTCGCCTATCCCACGCGCACGGTTTTTATCCAGAAATAGAAGGAGGACACCGGACATATGAAGAAGCAGACCATTGCCGTATTCGCCCTGGCCGCGCTGCTGGCCGGCGGGGCCCAGGCCGCCCAACAGAAGAGCGTGGCGATAGTCAACGGAGAGAAGATAACCGCCGACGACCTCACGAAGAAGCTCTGGTGGCAGCACGCGGCCAAGGACCTCTCTGACCTTATAGACGAGCGCCTGCTGCTGGAGGAGGGCGCCCGCCTGGGAGTCAAGGCGGACAAGGCGGAAGTCGACGCCCGCTTCGCCGCGCTGCAGGCCAACTACCCCGACAAAGCCGCCTTCGACAAGAACCTGAGATCGGTGGGCTGGTCCGAGAAGGACCTGCGCGGGCTGATAGCGGACCAGCTGCTCATGCGCGGCGCCGTGATAGCCGCCAGGAAGATAGCCGTCACCGACGCCGACGTAAAGACCTTCTTCGACGCGAACAAGGACAAGCTCGGCAGCCCCGAGGCAGTTAAGCTTAGCCAGATATTCGTTCCCTCCAAGGGGGAAGCCGACGACGCCTACGAGCTGCTCTCCACCGTGGGCGCGGATTTCGCCAAGCTCTCCAGCCTCAAATCGTCAGACGCCGCCCTCCGCAAGAACGCCGGCGCGCTGGGCTTCATAGCCCGCGGCATGCTGCAGCCGGAGCTGGAGAAGGAGATCTTCGCGCTGATGCCGGGGGAATATACCAGGCCTATCCAGACCGGGGCCGGCTACAGCATCTTCAAGGCCGAAGAAATACGGCCGCGCCAGGAGGCCTCCTACGACGCCGTCAAGGCGGACCTCAAGGCGGCCATGATGAACCAGGCCATCAGCCAGCAGCTGCCCGTGCTGGTCTCCGAGCTGCGCAAGAAGGCCAAGATAGAGATAGTTCAGCAGTAACGCGCCGCTCGAGCGCAAAAGAAGAAGGGCCCGGCTTCGCCGGGCCCTTCTTCTTTGCGGACAGAGAGAAGCTTAGTGCGCTTCCTCCGCGGAGGGCTTCTTCCCGACCATGCCGTGCACCAGGAAGTAGAGCACCATCGCCGCCAGGATGATCTGCGTGGCGTAGAAGTTATTGGCGCTGCCGGCCGCGTTCAGCTCGTCGAAGCGGCCGTAGAGCAGCGAGAAGCGGGCCATGACGGTGTTGCCGAAGGCCGCCCCGAAGTAGACCATCAGGAAGTACACCCCGAAGTTGGAGACCTTCTTGACCGCGCCCTTGTGCTCCACCGAGAAGAAGAAGTAGAAGAGCACGCTGATGACGCCTACCGCTATCAGCAGCGTGTTGAACACGCTGAACGCGGACATCGAACCCAGCGCCGAGAAAGGCTTTATCGTGCCGACTATCTGGCTCATGAAGTCCGTGGCCAGGCTGGCGGGGACCACCAGGCCGGCGCCGTAGCCCATCAGGAACGTGAAGCCGTACCTGGAGACCCAGGAGATCTTGGGGATGAACTGCGTCACCAGCGAGAGGCCGAGCACGGCCGGGATCAGCACGCCCCAGTCGCGCGGCGCGTGGGCCAGCGGGTCCCAGACCTTGGGTATCCAGATGTTGTAGAGGTACACCTGGAACCACCAGCCCATGCCGGCGCCCAGGTACAGGTGCTCGGCGATCTTGAAGAACGGGTTGTCCTTGTAGAGGAAGCTGAAGAGGAATATCGTGAGTCCGGCGGCTATCCAGACGCCGGCTATCATCCAGGTTTCTGACATAATCACCTCTTAAAGATACTTGATAACTAGCAGTATGATATTGGACGTCAATATCAGGGCCAGCACGAGCAGGTGGCCGAGGTTCAGCGAGTCTATCCCGGAGGTCCCTTTGCCGGGCTCCTGTATCAGCGACTCGTACTCGGCGGCGCCCTTCATGCCGCCTATCAGCCCCTTGAGCTGCCCGGTCTGCAGGTATGGCCCGTAGCCCGGCTGGCTGATGGCGGTGACGCCGGCCACCAGCGGCACGTTGTACTTGTCGCCCACCAGCGCCACCCAGTTGTCCAGGATGCTGGTGCCGGTGATGTTCACCACCATCGCCATGTCCTTGTAGCTCTTGATGCCCTTCATGACGGGCAGCGAGCGGGCGTCCTTGCCGTCCTGGTCCTTGTCGTAGATGCCGTAGAAGTCCGAGGCCATCTGCGTCATCACGGCCGTCGGGTTGGCCATGTAGGGGAAGATCGCGTAGTCGGTGCCGTTGGTCTTCCCGAACTCTCCCGGCACCTTCTCGAAGATCTGCTGGATCAGGCCGGTGGAGCCGGCGATATAGGTAACGACGCCTATGCGCAGGCCGCGCTTGAAGGCGTGGCGGATGACGGCGGTGGCCTGCGGCTGCAGCTCAGGCCTGGTGGACGGGTCATAATCGAGGGAGAACAGCACGAACGAACCGGCCGGGAGTTTGTCCAGCGAGTTGAAGGCGTTCTGCGTGTCCCTGGCTATCGTCTTGTTCGGCAGCCCTATCGGCTTTATGATAGGGGCGAAAAGCACTATCGCCAGCAGCAGGAAGATCCAGCGGCGGTCGATCTTGAAGAATTTCTGAAGTATTTCCTTCATGAGCTCAATCCTTACCCATGTACTGTCTTTCGATGCCGAAGATGATCTTCAGCGAGGTGACCACGGTGCCTATCGCGATGCCGATCATGATGCCGCGCTTGCCTGCCACTGCGGGCACGCTCATGATCCATTCGATGACCTGGTCCACGCCGTAGTGGGTCCAGCCCATCACGCGGCTCCAGATTATCTGGCCGAGCGGCACCTTGCCGAGTATCAGGATGAAGGCCGCCACGAACAGCACCAGGGCCTGGGCCGACTTGATCCTGAACGAGCGGTAGGCGGTGGAGACGATGTAGAAGGCCAGCACCGCGAACATCGTGGCGCTGAGGGGGTTGTAGATGGAGCGGAACGACCAGCCGAGCGAGGTGACCTGGCCGTCCACCATCTGCCTGCCGTTCGTCAGCACCGCCGGCACCACCATCGCTGCGAAGCCTATGAAGACGAACAGGCTGTAGCCCCAGCCGTCCGTCCGGCGGGAGATCTTGCCGAAGTGGGAGTAGAACAGGCTTATAAGGCCCAGCAGGAAGGCGAAGGCCGACACGATGTTCTCCCATTTGTTGATCATCTCCAGGTAGTCCACGGAGGTCTTGTTCGGGATGTAGTAGGAGGCTACCGTGAACAGGCCGGTCACCACCACTATAGCCAGCGGAATGTGCTTTTTTATCAGTTTCATGTCAGTAGGCCTTGAAGAGGTTGAGTATCACCTGCACGAAGGAGTTCCAGTGCAGCCAGGCGCCGGCGGCCAGCACGATGGCCCCGAAGAACACCGACAGCATGACCACGAGCTTGCCGAAATCCTGCACTTTAAGCGCGCTCATCAGCATCGGTTCCTTGGACAGGTAGGCGCCTGCCGCGTAGAGCTCCTCGCCGATCAGCGTATAGTCGCAGGCGGTGAAGAAGAACGGCAGCTGGTGCTCGATGTCGGTGCCGGCTATCTGGATGGCCCCGGTGGTAGCGCCGACCTCGGCCAGCAGCAGGGACTCGGCCATGAAGTAGCCCATGAAGAAGCAGGCGGCCGGCTTCTCGCGGGTGATCATGCCGTCCACGGAGGCGGCGTAGGAGAACTGGTCGGCGCTGACGAACTGGTTGATGTCGTCGCGGTAGGAATCCGGGCGGCCCGCCTCGAGGTAGGACTGCTTCACGACTTCTTTGCAGACGGTCATCACGATGGGGTCGTAATGCGGCACCTTGACGAAGCTGTCGTACTGCGCCACCTTCTTGGAGATCTCGCCCAGGATGAACGTGGAGGCGATGGTGGAGATCTGGCTCATCGTGCCGATGCCGGGGATGTAGTAGATGGGCTTGCCCATCTCGGTGGCCCGGCCTATCGCCTCGTCAATGGCGTCCAGGCCGGCGATGCGGCGGATGAACAGGCCCTTGCGCTTGGCGTGGGAGACCGCCATGAAGAAGACCGCGATGATGACCACCAGTATCAGCAGGTTATTGAGGCGGTCCAGACGGAACCAGTTGCCGCGCGGCGAGGCCTTGAGCGGCCCGGACTCGGCGTACAGCTTGCCTTTCTTAAGGGCGGCCACCTTCACCACGAACGCGGTGCCGGGCTTGAACTCCCCGAACAGGTCGGCGAGCTCCACCTTGACGGCGTGCTCGTTCTCGCCGCCGCTCCAGGCCCAGAAAGGGAGATCGACGTCGCCGCCTTTCTTCGCCGAAGCGGCGAGCTCGTCGGCCTTGAGCCAGCCCCCGTTCTCCTGCGAGGAGACGAACACCTGGTAGGAGGTGTCGGCGTCGTCGGCCGGGTTGACGGGCCAGCGCAGCAGCAGCGCGGTGCCCACGTCGTACGGCATGTCCTCGGCGGTTACGCCCAGGATAGGCGCTTCGGGCGCCTTCGGCGCGGCGGGCTTGGCCGCGCTCAGCGGGGCCGCCGCCAGCAGCAGCAGCGGCAGGAGGGAGCGGAGAGTTCTGTTATTTATCATAACTACAGCAATAATACAAATAACCCGGTTTTACAAGCAAGGGAAATCCGGCGCGGACAACGACGGGAAAAGGCCGCGGGCGCGGCGGTCAGACGTAGGGGCAGGCGGCGAAGTGGCCGGGGGACTTTTCCTGAAGTTCCGGCACATGGAGCGCGCATTCCGGCCGCGCTATGGGACAGCGGGTCCTGAAGCCGCAGCCGGAAGGCTTGTTCAGCGGGCTGGGGACGTCGCCCTTGAGGATTATGCGCTCGCCCCTGCGCTTGTACGGGTCCGGCTGGGGGGCCGCGGAAAGCAGGGCCCTGGTATAAGGGTGCAAGGGGCGCCTGTTGATGTCGCTCCCGCCGCCTATCTCGACCATGTTGCCCAGGTACATCACGGCTATGCGGTCGCTGATATGCTCCACCACGGCCAGGTCGTGCGCCACGAAAAGGTAGGCGAGGCCGAACTCATCCTGCAGGTCCTGGAGCAGGTTGATGATCTGCGCCTGTATCGAAACGTCCAGCGCGGAGACCGGCTCGTCGGCAATTATGAAGGCAGGGTTGGTGGCCAGCGCCCGGGCCAGGCCTATGCGCTGGCGCTGCCCGCCGGAGAACTCGTGCGGGTAACGGGAAGCGTAGGCGGCCTGCAGGCCGACCTTCTCCAGCAGCCAGGCGACCTTCTCCTTCTTCTCCTTGCGCTTCATATCCGGTTTATGGATGTCCAGCGGTTCCTCTATGATGGCCTCCACGGACATGCGCGGGTTCAGTGAGGAATAGGGGTCCTGAAAGACCATCTGCATGCGCGACCGGAACGGCCGCATGGCGGCGCGGCCGAGGTTGGCGATCTCGGTCATCTTCCCGTCCGCGCCGGGGAACAGGATGCTGCCGGAGGTCACCGGGGCCAGGTTTATCAGGGCCTTGCCCACGGTGGTCTTGCCGCAGCCGGACTCGCCCACGAGGCCCAGAGTCTCGCAGGGCTTCAGCTCGAAAGAGACGCCGTCTACGGCCTTGACCTCGCCGACCCTCTTCATGAAAAGCCCTCCGTGCACCGGGTAATGGACCTTGAGGTCCTTGACCTCGAGGAGGCTGGCTGAAGCGGGGGCTTTCGTCTCGGCTATTTTTTCCGGCATCGGTGGCACCTTACGAACCTGCCGGCCGAGACCTCTTCGAGCTCCGGCTCGGTCTCGCGGCAGACGTCCATGACTTCGGGACAGCGGTTGCTGAACCTGCAGCCCTTAGGGAAGCTGAAAATGTCCGGCACCATGCCCTCTATGACCGGCAGGCGCTTGCCGGGCTCGTTCTTGAAGCCGGGCAGGGAGCGCAGCAGGCCCTTGGTGTAGGGATGCAGCGGCTCGTCGAAGAGCGGCTTGACCTCGGCCGTCTCCTGTATCTTGCCGCCGTACATCACGGCCACGCGCTGGCAGGTCTCCGCCACCACGGCCATGTCGTGGGTTATAAGCAGTATCGCCGCGTCGTGCGTCTTCTTCTTGACGTCCAGCATCAGGTCGAGTATCTGGGCCTGTATCGTGACGTCGAGTGCGGTGGTGGGTTCGTCGGCTATCAGAAGCGCCGGGTCGGAGGCCAGAGCCATGGCTATCATCACGCGCTGGCGCATGCCGCCGGAGAACTGGTGGGGGTAGTCCTTCAGGCGGGCCTTCGGGGAGGGGATGCCGACCAGGCCCAGCATCTCCACGGCCCGCTCCTCCACCTGTTTCTCGGTCAGGTCCTGGTGGAAGCGGATGGCCTCCTTCAGCTGCCACCCTATGGAAAAGACCGGGTTCAGCGAGGTCATCGGCTCCTGGAAGATCATCGAGATGTCCTTGCCCCTTACCTTGCGCATCTCGGGGTAGGGGAGCTTCAGCAGGTCGCGGCCGCGGAAGTTTATCTCGCCGTGGGTGATCTCGCCCGGCGGGTTCGGGATAAGGCGCAGAAGGCTGAGCGCGGTCACGGACTTGCCGCAGCCGGATTCTCCGACCAGGCCCAGCACCTCGTTCTCGAAGATGTGGAAATCCACTCCGTCCACGGCCCGCGCCGTCCTGTCCTCCACCCGGAAGGCGGTCTTGAGGCCTTTTACTTCAAGCAGTTTTTTCTTTTCTGACGGCATCAGCGCAACCTCGAGAAGACCTTGGGATCGAAAGCCTCGCGCACGGCCTCGCCTATCTGCACCACGAGGAACAGCGTGGCGGCCAGCGCTATAGACGGGGTAAGTATGAGATTAGGGTAATACTTCAGGTACTGCATGCCCTGGCTGAGCAGCGTGCCCCAGCTGGGAGTCCCGACCGGCAGGCCGAAGCCCAGGTAATCCAGCGAGACCAGCGAGCCGATGAAGGCCACTATGGAGAAAGGCGCGAAAGTCACTATCGGCACGAGCGAGTTCGGCAGTATGTGCTTCATCATCACTGACCAGTCGGTGGCGCCCATGGCCTCGGCCGCGTGCACGTAGTCGCGGGCCTTCTCGCGGTAGAACTCTCCTCGCATATAGTAAGTCATGCCCAGCCAGGCCTGCAGGACTATCAGCAGCCCGGCCAGCAGCCAGAAGGTGGGCTGCACGATGGATGCGATGATCATGATGGTGAACAGGAACGGGATGGAGCCCCAGATCTCTATGAAACGCTGTATCAGGATGTCCGTCCATCCGCCGAAATAGCCCATCACGCCGCCGATCACGATGCCGATCACGTAGCCTATGAAAGAGACCATCAGCGCGAAGGAAAGGGATATCCTGAAACCGTACAGGAGCTGGGCCAGCACGTCGGTACCGGAGTCGTCGGTGCCCAGGATATGGCCACGGCTGGGATGATGCGGAGGGCTGCCCGGAAGGTCCAGCAGGTGCTCCATGGGCGAATAGGGATAAAGGGGCATGAGTATGAAGGCTTTTCCTTCTGAAAAAGCCCGCTTCGCCCCGTCCACCAGCGCTATATCCGACTCTATCGAGGGCAGGATAGCCTCCAGGTCCTCGTGATCCTGCCGCTCGGAAGCGCCCGCGCCTTTGCGCAGCTTGAACCCCGAGAGCTGCCCTTTGAAATCGGCAAGTTCCGACTCCAGGGCCGCTCTCTGCCTGTCGAAGACCGCCGGATCCTTCAGCGCGGCCGCGAACAGCCGGTAATCGACCTGGCCGTCGCCCACCTGGCCGAAATCGGACTGCACTTCGATGCGGCTGAGGTCGGCGAAGAACAGCGCCTTGTCCGCCCAGTCCCGGAAGGCCGGGAAAGCGATATGGTTCTCATAGCGGATCACCAGGGGCTTATTGTTGACGATAAGCTCCAGGAAAAACGAGGTGACGAGAAGCGTGGTGATGAGCAGGAACGAGTAATAACCGCGCTTCATCGTCCTGAAGCGCTTGAAGCGCTTCTGCCAGTGCGGCGCCGGCTTCATATCGAAGCCGAGCTTCTTGCCGGCCCGCACGAAAAGGAACGGCAGCGCCCTGTGGGTGAACAGGTGGCCGGCCGCCAGCACCAGAACGGTTCCGAGTATCTTCAGGATCATTTGCCGAACCTTATCCTGGGGTCTATCATCGCCCAGATCACGTCCGAGAAGATGTTGCCAGTCAGGCGGATGAGGACCATGAATACCAGCACGCCTAGAATGATGGGGTAGTCGCGCTGTATGATGGAGTTATAACCCAGCAGGCCCATGCCGGGAATATTGCAGGTCTTCTCTATCAGGAAGGAGCCGGCAAACAGCAGGCCCAGCGCCTGGCCTATGCCCACGGTGAGCGGGATCAGCGAATTGCGCATAGCGTGCACGAAGATCACGCGCCTCTCGGAGAGGCCCTTGGCGAAGGCGGTACGCACGTAATCCGCCCCCAGGTTGTCCAGCAGCGAGTTCTTCATCAGTATCGTCATCGAGGCGAAGCCGCCTATCAGGTAGCCGATCAGCGGGACTATGGTGTGGTGCACCTGGTCGAGGATCTTCGCGAAGAAGCCGAGCTGGGACCAGTTGTCCGACCGGAACCCGCCAAGCGGCACGAAGTCCCAGAAACTGCCGCCGCCGAACATCATCAGCAGTATAAGGCAGGCCACGAAGCCCGGTATCGAATAGCCTATGAACACCAGCACCGAAGTAGCCGTATCATAACCGGTTTTGTGCCTGATGGCCTTGCTCACGCCAAGCGGGATACAGATTATCCAGGAAGCGAAATAGCCTATCAGGCCGAAATACACGGATATGGGGAACTTGGACACGATCACGTCCAGGACCGGCTTGCCATAGATATAGGAGGTGCCGAAGTCCAGGTGCAGTATTCCCCAGAACCAGCGGGAGTAACCTTCCGGGATGCTCTTGTCCAGGTGGTAGTATTCCTTGAGCTCCTTCATGGCGTCTTCGGGGATCTGCACGTCCCCGGTCTGCCCGAGCATGGCGCCGGCCCCGCCTTCCTGCATCATGGCCATCTTGATCTGCATCTGCGCCTGCTCGATAGGGCCGCCCGGGACCAGGCGCAGGACGGCGTAGACCATGAAGGTAATGGCTATGAAAGTCACCGGGATCAGCAGCAGGCGCCTGATGAAATACGTGCTCATTCCGTGCATATTCAGTTCCAGGGCCTCTGCTCGGTCTCTCCGACGGGAAGCTGGCCGCCGGTCTTCATGGCCTTATCCAGGGCCTTTTCTTTCTCCGGGTCCAGCCACCACATGCTCTTTATGTTCCTGTAATCCCCGATCCTGGTGAAATATTTATCGGGATGGCCGAACTTGTTGTAGTAAAGTATGCGGCTGAAACCGGACCCCCAGGCCAGCGCGTACGGGTATTCCCTGAAGATAAGCTCGTCTATTCGGCGGATGATCCGCTGCTGCTCTTTCCGGTCCTCGGTAGCGTCGTACTTCTTGCAGAGGGCGTCCACCTCCGCGTTCTTAAAGCCCGTCATGTTGTTGTTGTCGTTCTTGTCCGCCAGCTCCGAAGACCAGGAATTCTCCGGGTTGGGGAACAGCAGGCCGCCCCAGCTCTGGAAATGCAGGACAAAGTTGCGCTCCCCGACCTTCTTCTGCAGCGTGTTGTAGTCCAGCAGCTTAAGGTTCATCTTTATGCCGGCCTTGGCGAGGTCTTCCTGGATGACCTTATGTATCCGGTCATAGCTCGGGACCCCGTACTCCAGGGTTATCTCGAAGATCTCGCCCTTGTCGTTGACCAGCCAGCCGTCCTTGTTCCGGTGCTTCCAGCCGGCGCGGGCCAACAGCATGCGCGCCATGCGCGGGTTGTAGCGTATCTTCGGGTTGTCCGGGTTGGCCCAGATGCCGCCGGGGAAATAGCTGTCTATGAAGGTGTACTCGTCGAAGAAAAGCTTGTTTATCAGGCGCTCGCGGTTGAAAAGATAGGCGAAAGCCTTGCGGACGTTGCGGTCGTTGAAGGGCGGCTTGCGCATGTTGAAGGCGAACCCGCCGAAGCCCTGCGGGGAATCCGTGAAGATCTTGCGCTTCTGTATCCAGCCCTTCTTCACCTTCTCGAAATCCGTCTCTTCCTTCCAGCGCTGGGCTTTGAGCACGTAGAAGTAGTCTATGTCTCCCTTCTTGAACTTCTCCCAGGCCAGGTCCTCGTCGAGGATGATCTGCCAGTTAAGCTTGTCGAAGTTGCCAAGCCCGATATTGAAACGCTCGTTCTCGCCCCAGTAGTCCTTGCGCCGGGTAAGGGTTATGGACTGCTGGTTCTTTATATCCTCCGGCTTGAGCTCGTACGCCCCGGAGCCCATCAGCATCTTCCAGTTGTAATCCTTCAGGTACTTCTCCCCGGTGAGCCCGCGCAGTTCTTTGGCCGGGTAAATGGTCATGCCGCCGAAGTAGTAGAACAGGCGCCAGTGCACTTTTTTGGTCCTGACCGAGACCACCCCGGGGCCGACGGCTACCGGGCGCTCGTAGCTCTCGCCCCAGATCATGTTGTTGTACGGGTCCTTGATGTCCTTGCGGACCATGAAATCCCAAGTGGCCACCACGTCCTCCGAGGTAACAGGGCTGCCGTCCGCCCACCTGGCCTTGGGGTTTATATGGAAATAAAAAGTGCGCTTATCGGGGGAGACCTTCCAGTAATCCGCCAGTCCGGGGATATATTCCAGGGTTTCGGGATGCAGGCCTATGAGCGACTCGTATACCATGCCCTGTATCTCGAAATTGCTCATCTGGTTGTTGTTCGGGCCGACGCCGCGCAGCGTGGTGGGGAACGAGGTCCAGTAATACCGCAGCGTGCCGCCCTTTACCGCCTTGGGCGAACCTATCAGCGGGAAATCATTATTGGTCTTCCAACCGGAGGGGTCGAAGTCCGCGGCCGCGGCGAAAGCGGCGCTGAGGCAGAGCAGGGCGGAGAGAATTATCCTCGTTCTCGGCATTTGTCCCGTATAAAATAGCAAATATCCGGTGGGTCTCCTAGGGTTTAACGTCAATATTCTTCATTATTATTTCCTTCATCACGTCGAAGGCCGGAGGCACCCCGGGCGGGAGCTTATCGGTCAGCTCATAGACCTCTATCCTGTTGAAGACGCGGCCGCCCTCGGTCTCGCTGAACGAAAAGACCCCGAGGAGATGCCTGCTCCAGAAGTCGTGGAAGACGGCCTGCGCCCTGGCGTCCCAGTAGAACATGCGGTAGTCCCGGCCCAGCCGGATGGCGTCCGCGGGGTTCAGCAGGATGTGGGTGACGCCGTCCGCGCGCAGGCGGGCGTAAAGGTCGTCGCCGCTGGCGGCCGCGGAGGAATATTCCACTATCGCGGTCCGGTCGTAGACCGAACTGACTATGAAGTCGCGCTTGAGATAAAAGCTCTTCTCGTCGCCTATCATCAGCACTTTAGAGCCGGGGGGCGTATGCTCGTTGATGAACTTTATCCCGGAATAGCAGCTGTACGGATAGGTGGGCTGGGTGTGGGAAAGGTAGTCCTCGGCGGCTACCGCGCCGGTCAGAGGGCGCCAGCGGCCCTGGGTATAGAAGATGTAGCCCGCCCAGTACAGCGACGCCAGGCAGGAGACCAGTACCGCCGCCTTCAGAACGGCCTTGAGCGCCCGCAGGCCGCCGGAGAAAAGGTAGGCGGCCAGCAGCAGTCCCGCGGCCGGGTACGCCGGCATCATGAACCGCACCATCGTGGTGGAGACCGACCAGCCCGCCCAGACCGTGATGAAGAAAGTCCAGAGGGCGGCCGCCGCCGCTCCGGCCGGAGCGCCCAGCAGGAACAGGAGCGGCAGAAAAGCCAGAAAGAGGGGGGTAAAGAACTCCGAATTCGGGACTTGCCCCATCGTCACTTTCCACGGGGTCAGCAGCCAGCTCAGAGGTGTGAGATGTCCCATCTGGGCGGCCTGGCTGATGAAGTCCCTGAGCTTCGCAGGGTCGGCGGTGGGGCCGGAGCCGAACAGGCCGGTGGCGAAAGGGAACACCGGGTTGCCGGTGTAGAGCCAGTTCTTGACCAGCCAGGGCCCGGTGAACAGCGTGGCTATCAGCGTGAACAGGGCGAGGTTGCGCAGCGCCTTACCGGGTCTGGCCCGGTCGGACCAGGCATAGGCCAGCATGACTCCCACGGTCGGGAAAAAGCCCGTGTATTTGACGCCCATGGCGAGGCCGCAGAACACCGCGGCCAGCCAGAGCGGCCTGTCGTCCTCCGCTCCGGAACGCAGCAGCGCCGCGTACAGGCCCAGCGTCGAGAAGAGCATCAGCAGCGACTCGGTGCCCGAAGACCAGGAGGCGAACATCGCGTGGCAGACCGTATAGAAGATAAGCGCGCCCCAGAGGCCGGCGCGCAGCGACAGGAAGCGGGCGCCGAAGGCCAGGGCCGCGGCGGCCGTCAGGACGCCGGCGGAATAGTTCACGAACTTGGCCAGCGGGGCGCCCTTCAGCAGCAGGGCGGCGGCGTAGAGCATGCCGTGCGTGAACGGCAGGTCGGAGTAGAAATTGTAGGGCATCGGCGCGAAGCCGTGCTTTATGACGAAGAAGTTGGGGACGGCCAGGTGATAGACCAGAGCGTCGTAGAAGATCTCCGGGGCCAGCGCGCCGGCGAGGTTCAGCAGCATGGCCAGCAGCAGGACGGCCAGCGCGGCCAGGTCCCACGGGCCGAGCCCGCCGGGCGCCGCCTCCGCCGGGGGCAGCGGATCGCGGCGCAGCCGGATCACGCCGGCGGCGGCGGCCAGCAGCAGGAACCCGGCGACAGGCCAGAGGTAGAGCAGCTTGAACACGGACAGCAGGAAGACGAAGGCCGCCAGCAGCCCGAAGCCGGTCCCGCAGGATAACACCGACTCCTCCAGCGCCCCGCGGAAGGAAAGGCCGGCCGCCTTCAGCGCCGCGCGGCCCAGCGAGAAGCAGGAGAACAGGAAAGCGGCCGCGGCCAGCAGGTTCAGCAGATGTCCGGGGAGAACCCCGGCCAGCCCGGCGGTATACTGCCCAGGCGCGAGCATAGCCGAGAGAGCGTCCAGCCGGGGCATTAACCTGGAATAGTAGGACTTCAGCACGAAGGCGGCCCAGCCGCCAGCGGCCGGCCAGACCAGCCAGGAGGGGAACCGCGGCTTCTCCTCCGCGGCCGCCTCCTGGCGCGCCGGGAGCGGCGCGGTCTGCCTGCCTGTTTTCCTGTGCCTCTTAGCCATGTTCCCTTCCAAAAAGAAGGCCGGCGGGCCGGGCGGGGGACTCCCGCGTCCGTCCGCCGGCCGCCGCGGAGCTTATTTCTCCAGCACCTCGATGTTGGCGCGCGGGACGACTATGACCTCGCCGCCGTCCAGCCGCACCTCCAGCACGCGGGCATGCGACTCGCTGCCGATGACCGTGAGTTCCGGAGGCAGGGACTTAACGGTGCCTATCACGCCGAAATGCGGCTCGCGTATTATGCGGATGGGGTCGCCCGGCTCTATCCAGCCGCGCCCCTGGTCCCGCTTCACCTCGCTTACGCCCTTCGGCAGGCCGGGGACGATGATCTCGGGGCGCATGACGCCCGCGCGTATCTGCGTGGCCCCGGAAACGGAGGCGTGCTCGCCGTTGCGGGAGCAGAGCAGCTTGAAGGTGTACTCGGCCATCGGTATCATCCCGAAGCCCTCGGTCACGACCAGGGTGGTGCCGATCTTCTCGGAGCCGGTGACGGCCACGCCGATGTCGTAGCCGAGCAGCTGGCGCAGGTCGCGGTCGTGGATGCCGCCGACTACTATGGCGTTCACGCCCAGCTCTATAGCGCGCTGTATGGTGGCCAGGCTGGCGTGCTTGCCGCCCACCACTATCTTGCCGCGGTGGTGTTCCTTTATGGCCTCGGCCTCCAGCTCCTCGTCGGGGCTCTGGACGGCAACGCAGATCTCGCCGTTGGTCTCGCCGCCGATGCCGAAGATGCCCTGGATGAAAGTGCCCTCCGCCTCCACCGTGACGCCGAAGCCGGGAGTGACTTCGACCACCTTGCCCTTGACGTAGGCCTTGACGGGCAGGACCTTGGGCGGCTCGCGCAGCAGCACCTGGCCGGTCACCGCCGAGACGGACTCCACCGTGCCCGAGACCGGGGACTCTATCGTCGTCTTGAACCATTTCAGCAGGGGCTTGTTCTCCGCGATGATCTCGCCCTGGGCAACCGCATCACCGGGCTTCTTCAGCATGAAGCCGGGGATCTCCTCGGGAGAGACCGCCAGGCGGTTGGCGACGTTGACGGAGAAGACCTTGCCCGGCAGCTCGGTCTGCGCCACCACGTCCAGCGCTTCGACGCTGCCGCCCATATCGGCCATCACCTTTCCCGGTATCGGCAGCAGGCGCTTCTTGTGCAGCACCGTGCTGGGCATTACCTTGAGTCCTGGAGTATATGCGTGAGCCATTGTTCATCTCCTAATGCAGAATTATGCGCGTCAGACGGGGTACATCCCCATGGCCTTGTACCACTTCGCCAGGTCGGCCCGGCGCTTGGAGGGCTCCTTGGAAAGGTTGAACGGCCGGCCGCGGCCGTCGAGCACCAGGCCCACCACCCCGCCCTCTATCTCCGCCTCCAGCTTGTTGCCGGGGCCAGCGCCCATGTCGAAGCCCTTGACCGGCCTGGCCACCAGCTTAGCCTTCGGGGCGGTCAGCGGCACGTGCAGCATATCGCCGAAGCGCAGCTGGCCGTTCTCGCGGCTGCCGTCGGGGCAGGTGACCTCCCACTCCATTATCGTCTGGCCTTCCTTGGCCAGCCCCTTCGGGGCCAGGCAGGTGCCGAGCCGCACGAGGCAGTCGTGGTAGAAGACGTCGAGCGCGGCCTTCTCGCTGATCTGCGCGAGCACGCCCAGGTGCGGCATCATGAAGATGGAGTCCACGGCCATGCGCGTCACGCCCTCGGGCTGGTAGGCGTCGATCATCAGCATCATCGACTGGGTGCGGCGGGGGGAATGCGCGAGTATGCCGCCCGAGCCTATGACGTAGTCCAGCTTCATCACGTTGATCAGGCTCTGCCCCGAGGAGGTCTGCTCGAAGGCGTCGGAGATGGAGCGCTCCTGCTGCACGCCCTTCAGCCCCACGGCCAGCGCCTTGTGCTGTTCGAAGGCCAGCCGCAGCGCTTCGCGGGCGGCGGAGTGCTCTATCTGCAGGTCCTCCACCGTCTGGGGTATCGTGGTGGGGCGGATCATCTTGTTCTTCAGGCGGTCGCGCAGGTCCTGCTCGTCTATGTCGAACGGCAGCCAGCGCAGGATGTTCGGCAGGCCGGCCTCCGCCATCACGTTGGAGATGGAGTAGCTCATGCCCAGGTTGGCGCTGACGGTGCGGTTGAAGACCTCGTCGAAGACGCTGAACACGTCCGTGGTCGCGCCGCCGATGTCCACGGCCAGCACGTTGAAGCTGTTGGCCTTGGCGAACTTCTCGGTCATCGTGCCCACGGCCGCCGGCGTGGGCATGATGGGCGCGCCGACCATCTTCATCAGCTTCGGGTAGCCCGGCGCCTGCTGCATCACGTGCTCGAGGAAGATGTCGTGGATCTTGTGGCGCGCCGGCATCAGGTTCTCGCGCTCCAGCGTGGGGCGCAGGTTCTCGGTCAGGATAAGGGCCGTGCCCTCGCCGAGTATGTCCTTGATCTGCTGGTGGGCCTTGTTGTTGCCGGCGTAGATGACCGGCAGTTTGTACGAGGCGCCCAGGCGCGGCTTAGGGTCGGCCGCCTTCAGGAACTGCGCGAGCTCCACCACGTGGGTAACGGTGCCGCCGTCGGTGCCGCCGGAGAGCAGCATCATGTCGGGGCGCAGCTGGCGGATGCGCTCTATCTTCTCGTGGTCGGCGCGGCCGTCGTTGGAGGCCAGCACGTCCATCACTATCGCGCCGGCGCCGAGCGCGCAGCGCTGGGCCGACTCGCCGGTCATCGCCTTCACCGCTCCGGCCACCATCATCTGCAGGCCGCCCCCGGCGGAGGAAGTGGAAACGTAGATATCGGCGCCGGTCAGGCCGACGTTGGGAGTGATGATCTTCTCGCCGTCGAGCAGCTTGCGCCCGGAGAGCTCCTCCACCTCGGTTATCGCGTTAAGGACGCCTTTGGTCACGTCCTCGAACGGGGCTTCCACCGTGGTGGGGGCCTCGCCGCGGAAGGTCTGGCGGTAGGTGTCGCCCTTCTTCTCGATCAGGATGGCCTTGGTGGTCGTGCTGCCGCAGTCGGTGGCTATTATGGTTTCAAGGTCTTTCTTTGACATTTGTATCGTCCTTTTCGGGTGGTTCGGCGCCGAGCCTCTCTACGAAGTAGTCTACCGCTTTCCTGTTCTCGAGGAGCGTCCTGTACTTCTCGACCTCCTCCTTCCTGAAAGCCATCGCGAGCAGGGGCTCCAGGAACGTCACCCCCTGCGCTCCGAGCCCGTGCATGGGGCGGGTGCCCTCCAGGGCGAAGACCGCCACGTCGCCCATGCCCCGTTCCCGGACCTTCTGCGCCAGCGCGTCCAGCAGCTTTTTCTCCTCCGGAGTCGGCTCGGGCGGCTCGGGGATCTTGAAAGCGTTGTCCCAGATACCCATCGCCATTCATTTTAACATAAAAATAAATGCGCGTCCCTGACATAAGGACGCGCGGCGCCGGCCTCGGGAGGGCGCGATGAGCCGGCTATTCGCCCCGTTTCTTCGGGCCGTCTTCCGGCCGGGCGAACGGCGGGGATGGGCTCTTGCCGGCCGCGGGCCGGCTGCTCACGGCGACGGCCTTTTTCTCAGGCCCGGCGAACGATACGGCCAGCCTGGAGCCGGGCCTGAGCTTGTGGGACCTGGCGGCGCCGGACGCCAGCTCCAGCACGTACCACGCCGGAGAAGAGGCCCTCGCGACCTCGCTCTCGGGCTGGTCCCCGTAGGAGCGGGGGACGCGGTGGAAAACCCGCTCCACCTTCATCTCCCCGTCCAGGAAGACCATGTCGAGGTCGATCAGCGTGTTCTTCATCCAGAAAGTCTTCAGGCCCCCGTCCTCGAAGACGAACAGCATGCCGCGGTCTTCCGCCAGCGACTTGCGGAACATCAGGCCCCGCTCCCTTTCTTCCGGGGTGAGCGCGAGCTCGGCGGCGACCTTGAAGCCGTCCGGCAGCGTTAGCACGGCCGAGGCGGCGTCCTTAGGGACCCGGAGGCCCCGGCCGGACGCGCCGCACAGCAGGGCAGGCAGCAGCAGAACCACGGAGAGCCTAGTTCTCATCTTCTTCCTTTACGGCCGACGAGGAGATTCCCACCGCGGTGGAACTGGAAGAGGCGGGGGGAGGCAGGAAAAGGGGCATCCTCGAGTCCGCCGCGGCTTTCAGCCGGCCGGCCTCCTCGAAGAGTGCCATCGCGTCAGCGCCGTGCGCCCTGGCCAGCCCCCGAAGACCGCCGGCCTTCGGAAGCTCCGCGGCCAGCTTCTTGAAAGTCGCTCCTGACCTTTCGGAGAGCAGCAGGATGAACGCCAGTTCCTGGCGGTAGATCCCGCCGCGCAGATAGGAGAGCATCTCGCGCTCCGGAGTGGTGGATTCGAAGACGGCGTACAGCGTGGAGCTGCTCACCTCGGCGCTGAGCGCCCAGGAATAGGCGTCCTCGCCGGAGGTGTCTATGCGTCCGGGCTCGTTCTTGCTGAAGGAATCGGGACCCACCTCCGCGCCCAGGAAGACCTGCGCGGAAGCGGGGACCGCCACCGCCAGCAGGCAGAGCAGCAGCGCCGCGCGTTTCATGGCGGGCCTTAAAGCGAAGTGGTCACCAGCGTCTCGGTGGAAAGGACGCCGGGGATGCCGCGTATCTCCTGCACCACTATGTTGGAGAGCTGCGGCAGGTCGTCGGTCTCCATGTCGAGCACCAGGTCCCAGCGGCCGAAGACGGCCGACATGTGGACGACGCTCTTGAGTCCCTTGAGCTTGGCGAGGGCCTGCTTCTCCTTGCCGGGCATCAGTTTAACTAGTACCAGTCCTGTTACCATAGGTATGTTCCTTTATCTCCAGCGGCGCGCGTTGGGTACGCCCGCCGTATGGCTATTATACAACCGCCGCCGCCGCGGTTCAATAGGAGCGGCGGGGTAAATTAAACTATAATTGCTACGGTATGAGAGCATTGGTACAGCGGGTCAAACGCGGCGGGGTGCGTGCCGGCGGCGTCCACAACGCCATCGGCGCCGGCCTCGTGGTGCTGCTGGGAGTGGGAAAAGGGGACTC
>JAJZOZ010000045.1 GCA_021811405.1 bacterium
ATATACATTGACTATGGTCAACAAGGTCCCCGGAGGCTTTACAGCATGAAAAAGATCTTACTGCCGCTGCTTCTCACCGTCGCCCCGGCTCTGCAGTCGTTCGCCGCGGAAGCGCCCTCCTCTTACGAACAGCTTTTAAAGCACATCACTACCCCTCCTGCGGCGGGGGACGCGGTTTATCCGGCCGCCAGGGCTTCCGCCAGCCAGGCCGCCGGCCTATACTGGGTCACCATAAAGGCCGCCGACAAGGCCGAGCGCACCAGCCTGCTGGAGCAGGGCTTCGATATCATAGAGGTGGACAGGGCGAAGGGCACCGTGTCCGGCATAGCCGGCCAGGAGCTGATGGACCACCTGTCCTCCAAGTCCTTCTCGGTCCTCAGCCGCCGGCCTCTCGCCGAACACGCCGCGGCCGTCAGCAAGGACTTCCCCGCGGCCGACGCCGTCTACCACAACTACAAGGAGACCACGGACCTCCTGCGCGACCTGGCCGCCAGGAATTCCGACATAGCCTCCCTGTTCTCCATAGGCAAGACCCTCGAGGGCCGCGACATCTGGTGCCTGCGCGTCAATTCCTCGGCCAAGGGCGAGGCCCCCAGTTCCAAGCCCGGCGCTTTCTTCCTGGGCAATATCCACGCCCGCGAGCACCTGGCCGACGAGGTGCCGCTGCTGTTCGCCGCGTGGCTGATGGACCACCGCAACGACGCCGACGTCAAGAAGTACATCTCCACGCTGGACATCTATATAGTCCCGATGGGCAACCCCGACGGCGTGGAGTACGACATAAAGAACGGCAGCTACCAGTACTTCCGCAAGAACCTGGCCAAGAACTCCGATGGCTCCCGCGGAGTGGACCTGAACCGCAATTTCGATTCCTGGTGGTGCGAGGCCGGCGCGTCCACGTATCCCGGCTCGGATACCTACTGCGGCCCCAAGGCCTTCTCCGAGCCGGAGAGCCAGCATATCCGCGACTTCATGCTGGCCAGGCGCAACATCAGGACGCATATCAGCTACCATTCCTACGCCAGCGAGATCCTCTATCCTTACGGCGGCAGCGACAGCGACGTCCCTAACGCCAAGGACAAGCAGGCGTTCATAAAGCACGCCGCGGAGATGGGCAAGCTCACCGGCTACGAGCCGCTCAAGTCCAGCGAAATGTACATAGCCACCGGCGATTCCTGCGACTGGGCGTACGACGCCACCGGGGCGCTGTCCTTCACCTTCGAGCTGGAGGGCCGCGGCTTCTACCCCGGCGCCGCCATCGTAAAGGGCGCGGTGGAGCGCAACATCAAGGCCGCCGTCTACCTGCTCAGCGTAACGGACGACCCGTACCGCGGCCTGTAAGATCGCCGCAGGGGGAATAAAAGCCCGGGGAAACCCGGGCTTTTTATTTCAACGCCTTCCGCAGGCGGCCATCATGGCCGTCTGGACGTAAGCGCCTTTAATGGATGGGATTTCTCTGAGGGCTTTGACGAGGGCGGCGGCGGCTTTCCGGCTGACGCCCATATCTTTTCCGAAAAGCCGCAGATCCTCGCCGACGCTGAAAGCTTCGATCTCCATGAAGTCCCGGAGCTTGCGGGAGTCCAATGAGGTGTGCGTTTCCGCTACGGGGCGGACTTGCACCCCGCGCAGCCCGGCTTTGAGGAAATTGAACAGGAGCGCACGCCCGGCCCGGAAGTCTTCCCCTTTGGAAAGGCAGTATTTCCTGTATTTTTCCAGGAATTCGTCCCAGCCAGGTATCTCCGGGTATATCATTGTCCCGCTGTAGTCCGGCTCCAGGGCCGCTATCAGGCCGTCTTTGCGCAAAAGTCGGGCCGCCCAGCTGAGGAGATCCGCCGGACGTCCGTGCTCCATAAGGGCTTCCCGGAAAATGACGAGGCCGAACCTTTCCTTCGGGAGCGGTCTTCTGCCGAATGGCACCCTTCTGAAGATCACCTCCGGATAGGCGCGCCTGCCTGCCGACAGGTATTCCTCCGATGCGTCCCAGCCTTCGGCCGCGCAATCCCACCTGCGCCGCATGGCTTCGGCCATCTCCCCGGTGCCGCAGCCCAGTTCCAGGACTCTCTCCGGACAGGAGCCCCCGAACCGCTCTTCTATGAATGCGAAAAAGGCGTTATGAGAGGCGGAAAAGCGCCGGAAAGTGCGCGTCTGCCTGTCCGCCTCGTTGGGCGCGGCGCCCCGGAGATAGGTCATGCGGACGTGTCCTCCGTCCACGGCGGGGCCTTCCCCGTTATCCGGAGCCAGGGGAGATGTGCGAACTTTTCCGGCGGGTGCCCCGTGGCGAGGGAAATGTCAGAGTATCCCTTGTCGTGCAGGCGCTCCGCGATCTTCTCTCCGTGCAGGCCGCCGCCAAGCTCGGAATCGACGTAGAGGACAACGTCCTTGCCGCACCCCTCGGCGGCCGCGATGAAGGCCGCCGGATCGCTGAACCCACGGAACTCCGCGCCGGCGGCCTTGGCGGAAATGCGCCAGCTGGCGTGCACGAGAGGATCGTCGTCCAGCAGCAGCACCGGGCCCTCCGGGCGGGCAGCGGCGCGGTGTATGGTCACCGGAAGCAGGCCGGAGAGGTTCTTGGGGACCAGGCGCATCCCGAGCTTCCTGCAGCCTTCGACTATGTGCGCTTCGTCATATCTGCTGGTGACCAGGGAGGCGCGGTCCGAGATGCGCAGCTCCTCCGCCAGGGTCAGGCCGGTGTCCTGGTGGCCGAGCAGCTCGTAATCGAGCAGGTAGACGGCGGAGTCGGAAAGGGACGGGTTGGATTCTTTCCAGTCGCGCAGCGCGGCCGGGGCGGAAAAGCTGTACAGGGATATCCCTCGCTCGCGGAGCCGGAGCGAATCGAAACGCCCTTTCCAGACCTGGTGGATGCTGGTGTCGTCGTCCAGCACCACTATGCTGGAGCCGGGGTCCAGGCGCAGCGCGGGAAGGAACCAGCCCGGCGGCCTCGAGAGCGGCAGGGCTATAGTGACCTCGGTTCCGCCTTTAGGACGGGAGGAAATCGAGAGTTTTCCGCCCCAGGCCTCCGCGGTGGTCCGGGCGTGGTAGAGGCCTAGGCCGGTGCCGCCTTCCTTCCCGTGGGTCTCTCCCATGCGGCCGAGGCGCGGCAGGATATCGGGAGGGATCCCCTTCCCGTCGTCCCGTACCGCTACCTCGGCGCTGTTCCCGGTCTGCGAGAGGTGGACGGCCACCGAGCCGCCGTTATCCAGCGCCTCCACCGCGTTGTTCACCAGGTTGGAGACGACCCTGCCGAACTCTACGGGGTCCACGGCGACGAAGAGGCCGTAAGAGTCCGGGCCCAGCGAGCTCTCTATCAGCACTTCCGGCCTGTCCCTGTACTGCAGGCGCTTTTCGGTTATGACGGATTCGATCAGGCTGGAGAGGAGGAGGGGCTCGGCCCGCCTGGCTCCCGGGGAGGAGGCCGTCCCGGACTGGCGTTTCTTTTCCAGCAGGTTATTGGCTATGTCGCGGATCCGGGCCGCTGCGCCGCGTATCAGCAGGCGCTTGTTCTCGGGGAGGCTCGAGATGTCCTTGAGCGCCGAATCCAGCGCGGCCAGCGGGCTGCGGATATCGTGCGCCACCTGCGCCGAGAGCTTGGCGAGAGCCGCCATCTGCGACTGCGTCCGGATGGTCTCGTAGGCTATGCGCAGGCGTTCGGCGAAGACCTCCGCCTCGTGTATCTTGACGCGGGGGCGGTAGCTGGCGGCGGAGCCGCCGCCCTCCTGGAGGTTCTCAAGAAGAAGATTGAGGTCCTCCGAGATCTTGAAAGAGAGGATGTTGGCGCCCAGCCAGCTGGCGAACGCTATGAACATCAGCGACGTGAGCTGGAAAGCGTCCTTGCTCACCAGGTTCTGCAGAAAGTAGAGAAGCAGGAGCAGCGCCGCGTTGAACAGGAATACCAGCCAGACCAGCCTGACCCTGGCGCTTTCCCATCTGGAAAAATTCTCCTTCTCCTGGTCCGGATAGGTCTGGGAGGCCAGTATCATCAGCAGGCCCCAAAGCCAGCCGAATTCCTGGAACGGAATGGCCGTAGCGTTGATCACCCCGGTATTGTAGCCAAGGGCTATGGAGGCGATGGAGAGCAGCGCTATTCCGTTGGCCATCAGGAACCAGCGCCTGGAACTGGCTTTCATGCCGAGCAGCAGAGCCAGGGCGACTACTCCCGCCTCGGTGATACGGTAGAGGCTTGAGGTGAAATAGAAGAACGGGGAGGGGAAGTTGCCGGAACGGAAGAACGGGATAAGCACGTAGCGGCCCGACAGGTAGGCGAACCCGGTAAAGAACATGAGGAGGACCCATTTCTCCGGCACGGAGCGCCTCGGCTCCGCGCGGTAGGCGTGCACCAGGAAGACGGCCGCCGCCAGTATGTAAACCGTGTACGCGCCCTCTTCGAACGGGAACAGCCAGCTGGAGACGCCTGGAACGTTATGGTCGAGGAAATAGAAGATGTCCCCGGCGAATAGCGAGGCGGCGGTGACCAGCAGCGCGGGATGCCGGCGCCGGCGCCTGCGCAGCACGAGCGCGAGGATGGACATGCTCGCGAGTATTTCCAGGAATAGCAGCACCGCGGGACGGCTCTGGGCGGGTACCAGCGTAACTGCCGCGGCGCCCAGCAGGATGGCTGTGCGCGCCAAGGCGCTCCGGCCGGCCGGTTTAACCGGGCCGCCGGTCACTTCGGGGTCTCCGGGCCCCGCGGCGCGGGGGGACGCGCGGGAGCGCGGGAGCCTCCCGTTTTGGAAAGACGTCCTATCCATTGTGGGAACGGTATGTTGCCGGAAGAATTGTCGAATTCCCAGGCGTCCCCGGCTTTGCGGGAGAAGCCGCTGCGGGCGTAAAAATCCGCGCACATGCCGTTCCTGCCGGTAGGGAGGTAGCGGCCCAGAAGTTTCCCGGCTCCGGACCGGGCCGAATCCTCCTGGATGGCCGCGAGCAGGGCCGTCTCCGCCGTTCGGCCTATCGCCCTGCAGCTCAAAAGGAAGGCCTCGATCTCCCAGCACTCCTTCCGTTTGCGAATAACGGCGGCGCCAACGATGCCGCTGTCCCCGAAGCGGTCCGTCAGGCGAAGCGAATAAACGGCGCTGTCCCCGGCCGACATGGCCTGGACCATCTCGTCCTGGGTATAACGGCGGCCGGTCAGGTTGAACTGGTTGGTCTTCTGTGAGAGCTGCGCCACCCGCGTCGCTGCCTTCCGGTCCGAAACGAGGATCTCCGCGGACATGGCCAGGTCGCGGTAATACTCCTGCAGCGTGGCGAATTTTGTCCTGGCCGCTCCGCGAGCCTCTTCCGCGCGGTAGAATTTCCTCCTGGAAATATCCTCCTGGGTGTATTCCAGAAAGCTGAAAAAAGGCATTTCCCTGATGAGGCGCAACCGGTTGGCCGGGGCGCCGGACAGCAGAACTGTCGCGACCTGCGGAAGCGCGCGGCGCACCAGCGCTATCTCGTACGGGCTGTCGTCCGCGAAGACCAGGCTGTCCAGGCCTATGTTCAGCCTGGCGGCTATAGCCCGCAGGTTGGAGGCCTTGTCTTCCCAGTTGACCATGCGGGCGGAAAAATCTTCCCACTTGAGGACCATGGACGGATGGGAGTCAAATACTTCCCGGACCGCCTTTTCGTCGTTCCTGCTGTTGATGGCCAGGAGAATTCCCTGGTCCGCGTACTGGAGCGCTTCACGCTGTATGGCGGCATAGGCCGCCCCGGGGCCGGACGCGGCCAGCTGTATTCCGTCGGGGCCATCCTCTCCGAGCACGCCGCCCCAGAGGGTATTGTCGAGGTCCAGAACCAGGCACTTCTTCCTGGGCAGGAAGAGGGTGGAGAGGAAGCGCGCGTAGCCGGCGGCAAGGCAGGCGCTGAACCCGGGCGTGTAATACACGCCGCGGAAAGGGCCTGAAAGGCTGAGAGCCCTGTCGGCCCCGTAGCGGAACATGCAGTGCTGAAGTCCGAAAATATACGTGCCAGGGCGGGTTTCGGCCAGCGTGGCCAGTTTGGAGTTCAAGCGGTCTATCCAGGCCATCTGCCCTTCCGAGTTTTGGGAATCGAAGATCCCGGTCCCAAGGTGCTGGGGATAGGTGAAATTATTGACCAGCACCCTGCCTGCGTCCTTTGCGAGCCCGGAGACGGCGTCGATCACCGAGTTGCAGCGCGCTTCTATCTCGCTGCAGTGCATGGGCAGCAGCGCGTGGTAGAATTCCGGGAACAGGTCGCGCAAGTCCAACGCTATTATGAGCAGGTCCGTTCCCCGCGGGGCCTGAACGCCCTGGGAGTACCGCAACTGCGTTATTTCAGCCGGAACCCCGGCGGCTTGAGCCGCGGCCGGGAGCGCTTTCGCGACGGAGTCGGCGTTGAAAGAACTGAGCAGGGTTATCTTAAGCGGTGGCATGCTTATGTTCTCCGGATCCGGTCCGCGGGGCTGATTGACCCGTCCGCCGGAGATTAGTTAATATTCTATCAAAGTAAAGGAGCCGGCCGCGGCGGTTGATCGGAACAGTACGCCGGCCGGCGCGCTGCGGGAGGCGAAGCCCCGCTCTACGGCATGGCTCCGCATCCCCGACGCCGGTCCCAGCAGGTTTACGCATGCCCCAGGCCACGCAGCTGTTCAAGAAGTTCCACCCTGACGACTACCCGCGCCTGAAACGGTATTTCGACGGGCAGCTCTACCCGCTCTGCCCGTATTCCCTCGCCTCGATGATGATCTGGAGCGGGTGCGTGCACGAGGCGTTCTACCTGGAGAAGGGCGGCGTGCTGCACCTTTCAGAGGTGGACATGGACCCGCCCCGCCGCGCCAGGCTGCTGCTGCCGCTCCACCTCCCGTTCCGTTACCCCACCCCGAAGGAGCTCGCCTGCTGGGCCAGGGATTTCGGCTGCACGGAATACCACTACGTGCCCCAGGATTTCCTCGACATGATCGGGCTGGACAACGTTTCCGGCTTCTTCACCGTCACCGAGGAGAGTGGGTACGGCGATTACATCTACAACGCCTCCGACCTGGCGGAGCTGAAGGGACACAAGTACTCGCGCAAGCGCAACATGATAGCCCAGTTCATGAAGACCGCCGGCAAGGACGCGAAGATCTCGCCGCTGAAGGGCGTCTGCCTGGCCAAGTGCCTGCAGGTCTTCGATACCTGGCAGGCCAGCAAGGGAACGCCGGTCCTCGACGATATCCCTAACTGCGAGCGGAGGGCCATAATAAACGGGCTGGATAATTTCAACGCGCTGGAGATGAGCGGGGTGGCGGTGGAGATAGGCGGCCGGCTGGCCGGCTTCGCTTTCGGCTCGAGGCTGAGCGCCGACACTTACACCCTCAACTTCGAGAAGGCCGACGCCTCGGTAAAGGGGCTGTACCAGTTCCTGGACAGGGAGGCCGCCAGGGCGGTAGCGCCCTGCTGCAGGTTCATAAACAAGGAGAACGACCTGGGCATACCGGGGATCAGGAAGGCCAAGGAGTCGTATTTCCCGGCCCGGTTCGTGAAGTCCTATATCCTGAGTCTTAAGCCCTGACCCCGCGCGGGGGAGGGGAGGGGGGAACATGCACGCGGAAGAACGCAATGGGCTCAAGCTGCTCCGTTTCGACCTGTTCAACGGCGAGCCGGGGCTGGAATGCGCGGTATCCACGCGCCGGGGCGGCGTGAGCGCCGGCCCTTACGCCGGGCTGAACCTCGGTTCCGGCTCGGGCGACAGGCTGGAGGACGTGGAACGGAACCTCTCCCTGCTCTGCGAGGCCCTCGGCGCTGAGCCCGCGCGGCTGGAAAGGATGCGCCAGAACCACACGGCCAACGTCGCGTTCGTGGACGGGGGCGGGATCATGCCGCCGGAGAATACGGACGCGATAATAACCTCGGAGCCCGGCGTCCCGCTGCTCGCCGTCTCGGCCGACTGCGCGCTGACCGTCTTTTACGACAGGGCGCACAAGGCCGCGGCCGTGGCGCACAGCGGCTGGCGCGGCGCGCTGCTGGATATCTACGGGTCCGTGCTGTCCGCCATGAAGCTGCGCTACGGCACTGACCCGGCCGACGTCGCCGCCGGCGTCTCCCCGATGATCTCCGCCGCGAACTACCCGGTCAAGGAGGACTTCCTGGGAAAGCTGAAGCTCTTCTACCCGGACGGGGCGGGCAAGCGCTTCCTGATGCTCAGGGAAGGGCGGCACTTCTTCAACCTGCGGGAGCTGCTGCGCGTCAGGCTGGAGGCGCTGGGCGTGGGCAGCCACGAGTTCATGCATCTCTGCACCTACGCGGAGAAGGAGCAGTTCTATTCCTGGCGCCGCGACGGGGGGAAGACGGGGCGCTTCGGGCTGTTCGCGATGATCAGATAGACGGAGGACGGCGGGGGCCGTTCACTTCAGCATATCCCACGCTATCTTGACGAGGAGCGCGGCGGAGACCGAGAAGAGCATGGGCCTTATCACCCAGGCGCCTTTCTTCAGCGCTACATGCGCACCGGCGTAATTGCCCGCCATCCCGGCCAGCCCCATGGCCAGCCCCAGGCGGACGTCCACCCTGCCCAGCCACAGGAAGGCCGCCAGCGCGGCCAGGTTGGAGACCAGGTTCAGCAGTTTGGCCAGCGCCGTGGAGCGCAGCAGGTCGAACCCGCAGAGCCTGGCGAAGCCGACGGCCAGGAAGGTCCCGGTGCCGGGGCCCAGCAGCCCGTCGTAGCAGCTGACGAAGAACGAGAGGGCCCCCGAGCGCTTGAGCAGCGCGTTCTCGGAGTGGACGCGGCTGGTGTCCGCCAGCCCGAACTTCTTGCGCGCGCCCAGGAATATGGCCACAGGCGGCAGCAGCACGATCAGCAGGTAGCGTATGGCCTCGGGCGGGACCAGGGAAATGGCCCTGGCCCCGATGAAAGAGCCGCCGGCCGCGAGCAGGACCAGTATGAACAGGAAGTCGGCGCCGAAGCGGGCCTCCCCCAACAGCCGGGCCGCGGCCACGGAAGTCCCCATCGACGAGGACAGCTTGTTGGTGCCGAGGAGCAGGGCCGGGCTGAGCCCGTGCGCCAGGTAGGCCGGCAGGGTTATCAGGCCGCCGCCTCCGGCGATGGAATCGACGAAGCCGGCCAGGAAGACGAGAAGGGCCAGAGAGAGGTCCTGCTGCGCGGCGTGAAGCAGTTGCATCGGGTGGGCGTCAGGCCTTTCCGGAGGCCAGCTCTTCTATGGCCTTGACCACGGCCGGAACTTCCAGTTCGAAAGCCTTCATCAGCTCAGCGACCCCCTCCGTGGTGGCGGCGCGGCCGGCCTGCTCCAGCATCAGGCAGATCTTCTGCAGCCGCCTGGCGCCTATGTTGCCGCTGCTGCCTTTGAGGGCGTGGGCGGCCTGGCGCAACGACTCCGGCTCATTGGCCGCGACGGCGGCCCGGACGGCCCCGGCCCGTTCCGGCAGGTCCTTCAGGTACGTCGAGAAGATGCCTTTGAGGAACTCCCCGCCGTCGTCGCCGCCGAGCTCCCCCAGGTCCTTCAGCGTGAAGGAGTCCAGCGGCGCGTCCCACCGGGCTATCAGCGTCTCCAGCTGCTCGATCCGGACCGGCTTCGGGATGTAGGCGTCCATGCCGGCTTCCAGGCACTTCTCCTTGTCGCCCTGCAGGGCGTTGGCGGTCATCGCTATTATCGGCATGCGGCGCTGTTCGTCCGCCTGCAGGCGGCGGATCTCCCGCGTGGCCTGGAAGCCGTCCATTTCCGGCATCTGGCAGTCCATCAGGACGAGATCGAAAGAGGAGTCCTTCACCGCGGCCACGGCTTCGAGGCCGTTGGCGGCCAGGCTCGCCTCGTAACCCAGCTTCTCCAGCTGGCGCATGGCCACCTTCTGGTTGACCGGGTTATCCTCCGCCAGGAGTATGCGGAAATAGCGGCTGAGCGGGGAAGGCTCCCTCTTAGGCGCCTGCGCGGACTCCTGCCCGGCCTCCCCGAAAAGGGCGGAGTTGACGGCCCTGAGCAGGGTGGAGGGCCTGGTCGGCTTGTGTATGCAGACCGAGATGTTTTCCCCTTCCAGCTCCTCGCGCGTCATCTCCCGCCCGAGCGAGGTCTGCAGGACTATCTTCAGGCCCGGGGATTCGTTAAGCTCCCGTATCTTGCGGGCCAGCATGCGGCCGTCCATTCCAGGCATCTGCATGTCCACCAGGGCTATCCTGTACGGGTTCCCCGAAGCGGCCGCCGACCTCAGCATAGCCAGTCCCTGCTCTGCCGAGGAAGCGGCCTCCGAGGGCATCTGCCAGAGGGCAAGGTAGCTGGAGGTTATCTCCCGGCTGGCCGCGTTGTCGTCCACTACGAGCGCGCGTATCCCCTTCAGCGCGTCCGGCCGCGCCCGCGGGGGCTGCTCCGGGGCCAGTTCGTAAGGCAGCGTGAACCAGAAGGTGGAGCCCTTTCCGGGAGCGCTCTCGAAACCTATCTCGCCGCCCATCAGCTCCGCGAGCTTCTTGGAGATGGACAGGCCGAGCCCGGTTCCGCCGTATTTGCGGGTTGTTGAGGCGTCGGCCTGGGTGAATTCCCGGAATAGCCTGCCGCCGGCCTCCTCCGGTATCCCCACGCCCGTGTCCTTCACCGAGAATTTCAGCACCGCGGAGGCGTCCCCGCCCTTTACCCTGGCTATCCGCAGTATGACTTCCCCGTGCTCGGTGAACTTCACCGCGTTGCCAAGCAGGTTGGTGAGTATCTGCCGCAGGCGGCCCGGGTCCCCGCGGAGGTGGAGCGGCACGTCGGGTTCTATGAGCTGCTCCAGCTCCAGCCCCTTGTCCTGCGCCCGCTGGGCCAGCAGCTCCACCGTGCTCTCCACCGTCTCCTGCAGGTCGAAATCCATCGACTCGATGATCAGCTTGCCCGACTCTATCTTGGAGAAATCCAGTATGTCGTTGATGATGTCCAGCAGCGATTCTCCCGCCGTGCCTATGGTCCTGGCGTAATCGCGCTGGCGGGGGGAGAGCTCCGTGCCGAGCAGCAGCCCGGTCATACCGATTATGGCGTTCATCGGCGTGCGGATCTCGTGGCTCATGTTGGCCAGGAAGTCGGCCTTCATCCTGGCCAGCTCAAGGGCCGCGTCCTTGGCCTTCGCCATCTCGGCTTCCGTCTGCTTCTTGTCAGTGATGTCCAGCTTTACCGCCACGTAGCTGGTGATGTTGCCCGCGGGGTCCTTTACCGGGGAGATGTCGGCGTGCTCCCAGAACAGCTCCCCGTCCTTCTTCTTGTTGAGGAACTCGCCGCGCCAGACCTTGCCCGCCAGCAGGGTATCCCACAGGTCCCGGTAGAGTTCCTTCGGGTTCCTGCCGGAGCTCAGTATGCGCGGGTTCTTGCCGATCACCTCCTGTTCCGAGTACCCGGTCAGCTCGAGGAACCTGGGGTTGACGTATTCTATGTTGGCGTCCTTGTCGGTGATCACGATGGACGTGGGGCTGTGCCTCACCGCCGCCGCCAGCTTGCGCAAGCGCAGCTGGGAACTTTTGCGGGCGCTGATGTCTATGGCCATGCCCAGGAAGCCGGTAAGCTCTCCCGCGTGGTCCTTGAGGCCCGTGACCATCAGGTCCACCGGGAGGCGGGAGCCGTCCTTCCGGACGTAAGTCCATTCGCGGATCTCGTGTCCGCCCGTCCTGGCCGCGTCCACGAAAACATCGAAGCCCGTGACCCGTCTCCCGAGTTTGGCGCTCAGTTCCTCGCCGCGCGCGGAGATCTCTTCCGGCAGGTGTATCAGCTCCGGGGTGGCCTTGCCGACCGTTTCCACCGCGGTATAGCCGAGCATCCGCTCCGCTCCGGCGCTGAAAAGGATAATGGTCCCCTTCAGGTCGGTGGCGATGATCGAGATCTGGGTCGCCGAATCCAGCACGCTCTGGAACCTGGCGTTGGCGTCCGCGAGTCCCGTCTCCGCTTTTCTGCGGCGCCGCTCCTCCCTGAGCATGAAAGCCAGCGTGGCCAGCAGCAGGAAGGTGAGCGCGATAAGTACGATCGTGATCACGCGGTTGCGCTGTGTCTCCTGGAGCCGCGTTTGCGCTCCCAGCAATCCCATCTTCACCCTGACGGCTTCCATCAGGTCCCGGGTGACGGCGCGGATCTCCGCCGTGATGGCGTCGCCGTTGCGGATCCTGTCCGCCATCCGTTCCGGTGGCAACGGGCCGGTCCTTCTGAGGGATATGGAGTTCCGCATGGCGTCAATGCGCTCGGGTACCAGCAGGGCCAGGTGCTCGGAGTACGGGGCGTACTCCGGCCTGGTGCGGGCGATCTGGCGCAGGAAGTTCGCCTCGCGCAGCATTATCGAGACCAGCCTGTCGAAATCGGCCAGCGAATCCTGGCGGCCCGTGACCATGAAGGTCCGCGCGCGGGAGGACGCGCCCAGGGTCTGGGCGTAGAGGTTCTCGGCGCTGTGTATGGCCGCGTTGGAATGGCTCAGCTCCCGCTCGGCCTCGGTCCACTGCGCGAGGTTCGAGTAGAGCAGCCAGCCGATGAAGAGGGCCACGCCGGCTCCCAGGACGCCGGCCGCGGACCAGAACAGGGACGGGAATTTGCTTTTCATCGCGTACAACCCCGTAAAGATAATACTAAATTACGCGCCGCGCCGCCTTTTGCGCGGGGCCGCGGGAATATGTAGAATTAGTGGCAGCTTAAGACGCTCGTAAAAGGGGTGCAAGATGACGTCAGATTCCAATCTCGCGAAGATCAAGAGCACGATAGAGATATCGGGCGGGGCCAAGAGGGTGGACCTGCTGCTCAGGAACGCCAGGGTTATCAACACCTTCTCCGGCGACATCCATCGCACCCACGTCGCGGTCCACGGCGGCAAGGTGGTAGGCTTCGGGGACTACAAGGCCAAGCAGGCCATAGACCTCAAAGGCGCCTACGTCGCCCCCGGCTTCATAGACGGGCACGTGCATATAGAGAGCTCGATGGTGAAGATCCCCGAGTTCGCGCGCACGGTGCTGCCCTGCGGCACCACCTCGGTGGTGATAGACCCGCACGAGATCGCCAACGTGCTGGGCCTGGACGGCATCAAGTACATGCTCTCCTCCAGCCTCAACGCCGTGCTGGGCGTCTACGTGATGCTGCCGTCCTGCGTGCCGGCTACGCACCTGGAGACCGCGGGAGCCGAGCTCGACGCGCACGACCTGGGGCTGCTGCTGGGGGACGAGCGCGTGCTGGGCATAGGCGAGATGATGAACTACCCCGGCGTGATCTACCAGGACAGGGGCGTGCTGGAGAAGATAGCGATCGCGAAGAACAAGGTTATTGACGGCCACGCGCCGATGCTCAAGGACAAGCAGCTCTACGCCTACGTCTCAGCCGGCATCAAGAGCGACCACGAATGCACCGACGTGGCCGAGGCCCGCGAGAAGCTGCGCGCCGGCATGTACATCATGATCCGCGAGGGCACCGCCGCGAAGAACCTGAAAGGGCTGCTGCCGCTGGTGAACTCCGAGAACTCGCGCAAGTTCATCTTCGTCACCGACGACCGGCACCTGGAGGACATCGAGAAGCAGGGCCACATCGACTACCTGGTGCGCACCGCCATCAAACTGGGCGTGGACCCCATACGCGCGATACAGATGGCGACTATAAATACCGCCGAGTACTTCGGCCTGAAGAACCTGGGCGCGATAGCCCCCGGCTACCAGGCCGACATGGTGGTGCTGCAGGACCTCAAGGGCCTGAAGATCACCAAGGTGTTCAAGGAAGGGCGCCTCGTCGCCAGCGACAGGAAGATCGCCCCCGGCGTGATAAAGGAATACGAAGGCAAGGCCCGCGGCACCGTGAACGTGAAGTGGATCGAGCACGAGGACTTCGCGCTGAAGGCCGAAGGGAAATTCGCGCGCGTCATAAACGTCGTTCCGGACCAGATCGTCACGAAGATGACGGTGGAGGCGGTAAAGCAGGACGGCGGCTACGTCTCTTCGGACCTGGAGCGCGACATCCTCAAGATCGCCGTGATAGAGCGGCACATGGCCAGCGGCCGCATAGCCAAGGGGCTCGTGAAGGGCTTCGGGCTGAAAAAGGGCGCCATCGCCTCCTCGGTCTCGCACGACTCCCACAACATCGTGGTCATCGGCACTCACGACGGGGACATGTACACCGCCGCCGTGCAGGTGGTCAAGATGCAGGGCGGTATAGTGGCCGCGCTCAACGGCCAGGTGCTCGAGGCCCTGCCGCTGCCGGTGGCGGGCCTGATGTCTGACCGCAGTTCCGAGTTCGTCCGCGAGAAGCTCAAGCGCCTCACCGAGGCGGCCCGCATGCTGGGCTCGAAGCTCTCGGACCCGTTCATGGCCATGGCCTTCCTGACCCTGCCGCCTATACCCGAGCTGCGCATCACGGACCGCGGGGTCATAGACGCGGTCAAGTTCCAGGTCACGCCGCTCTTCTGCGGGGCCAAGGGTAAATGAGGGCCGCCGGCCTTCTCCTGCCGCTGCTGCTGGCCGCGGCTCCGGCCGCGGCCGCCGTGATCGAGCGCGGTCCCTACCTCGAGAACATGACCGAGGACATGGTGACGGTGCGCTTCCGCACCGACGCGGCGGCCCCGGGCTGGCTTACCTACGGCGCCGCCCCGGACTGCGAGCGTTTCCTCACCCCTGCGCCCGAGACGGCGGAGCACAGGATAACCCTCTACGGCCTGCTCCCGGACACTACCCATTGCTACCGCGTCTATCTCCCGGTGCAGGACAGCACGGAGGCCTACAAGGCCTTCGAAGGCACCTTCGTCACTTTCCGCGGCGAGGACAAGCCGTATTTCACTTTCCTCGCCTTCGGCGATTCCGGCTCCGGCTCTTCCGAGCAGGCGGCGCTGGCCGAGCAGATGAAGAAGTACAGCCCGGACTTCGTCGTACACACCGGCGATTCGCTCTCCGAGGGTCTCGACGAGATGGCGGACGAGGAGTACTTCCGGCCTTACGCGGACCTGCTTGCCCGGACCCCTTTCTTCCTCGCTCTGGGCAACCACGATTACGGGCGGGACTTCAACAAGCCGGAGGGGAAAGGCTTCCTGATGAAGAATTTCGTGCCTTTCCATACCACCCCGTATACCGGCCTGCCGCCGCATTACTACTATTTCGACGTGGCCAACGCCCGCTTCGTCGTCCTTGATACGAACGCCTTCTACGGCGCCAGGTTCGCGCCGGAGCTTACGCCCGGCTCGAAGCAGTACAAATGGCTGGAGTACGTCCTCTCTAAGGCCAAGACCAAGCAGTGGCGCTTCGTGGTGCTCCACGGCCCGCTCTACTCCACCGGCGCCCACGAGCCTATGCTCAAGGAAGTGGAGACCCTGGAGCCGCTCTTCCAGAAATACGGCGTGGACATGGTGCTGCAGGGCCACGACCACGACTACGAGAGGACTCTCCCGATCAAGGACGGGCTGCCCGACCAGAGCGGGGGTATAACGTACGTCACGCTGGGCGGCGGCGGCTCGCCCCTGTACATACAGCGCCGCAACGAGGACTGGTCCGCCAAGTTCCTGCCGGTCTTCCACTTCGCTGTGTTCGAGGTGAACGGCGCGCACCTGAAGATGACCGTCTACGACAAGGCCGGCGACGCGGTGGATTCGCAGGAACTGCAGAAATAAGTCTGTTGCTTTCGCCCCGCGGTTGTGCTATACTATTCCTGCGGGGTAGAGCAGCCTGGTAGCTCGCAAGGCCCATAACCTTGAGGTCGTTGGTTCAAATCCAACCCCCGCAACCATTTAGCTCTACACAGATCCGAACCTGAGATTAGAAATATCAGGACCAGCCCCGGGCGAAAGCCCGGGGTTCGCGTTTTACGGGGTAGCATATCGGGACCAGTCACGGATAAACCGCATAGCGGTTTTCCGCGACCCCGCCTCGGCCGTTTTTCTCTGAAAAAACGGCCTCCGGCCTTGCGGACCGCACGCGAAGCATGATCATGCTTCGCTCAGGAGGCGGTCCTCACCCGGGCGAAAGCCCGGGGTTCGCGTTTTACGGGGCCGCGCCCGCTTAATCCGGTGCCGCGCCGGCGGAAATATAATAGAATACAGCCTATGGGAAACGAATGGGTTTTCAGGGACGAGCACATGCTGCGGGTCTTGTCGCCGCTCTCCGCGGCCGCGCCGGAGGCGCTGGCCAAGGCGCGGGCCGATAAAAAGAGGTTCTGTTCGCAGGCCCTTGTCGAGGCCGGCGTCCTTCCTCCCGACAGGGTCGTAAAGGCAGCCGAGGCGGCTTTCAAGGCCAGGTACGTGCCGCTGGCTTCGGCCTCCATAGACAAGTTCACGCTTTCGCTGGTCCCGGAAAAGCTCTGCCGCAAGTACCTGCTGGTGCCGCTGCGCCTGGAGGAGAGCGAGATCCACGCCGTGATGATGAACCCTTCCGACTTCAACGCCCAGTCGGACGTGGAGGCCATCACCGGGCGCCGGGTCATCCCGTTCTTCGGCCTGCCGCGCGAGGTCGAGACGTGCCTGGACCGGCTCTACAGCGCCGACGCGGTGGTCTTCGACCTGCTGAGCAAGGTGGAGACCCCCGACGACGTCATGGTCCTGGGCGAGCGTTCCCAGGCCGTTCAGGACGATCCCTCCATCTCCTCGCCGGTGATACAGCTGGTCAATTCCATAATCTCCCAGGCCTACCGCAAGCGCTCCTCGGACATCCATATAGAGCACGAGGAGCAGAACAGCCACGTCCGCATCCGCATAGACGGCGATCTCAGGAACATCCTGAAGCTGCCGCGGCCGATAGCCGCCGGCCCTATAGTGTCCCGGATAAAGATAATGTCGGACCTGGACGTCTCCAACCACATGCGCCCGCAGGACGGCCGCACCAAGATCCGCATAGGCTCGGCCGAGGTGGGCCTGCGCGTATCAACCCTGCCCACTTCTTACGGTGAAAAGGTGGTGATGCGCATACTGGACCAGCGCGCCGCCGAGGTGCCGTTCGAGAAGCTCGGCTTCGCCCCCGAGGTCTCCGCCGCGCTGGACAAATGCATGACCCAGACGCAGGGCGTGCTGCTGGTCACCGGGCCCACCGGCTCGGGCAAGACCACCACGCTCTACTCCATACTCAACAAGGTCAAGAACGAGACCAACAACGTGGTCACCGCCGAGGACCCCATTGAGTACAAGCTCTCCGGCATCAACCAGGTGCAGGTCAACGAGAAGCAGGGGCTCACCTTCGCCGCCGTGCTGCGCTCGGTGCTGCGCCAGGACCCGGACATCATCATGCTGGGCGAGATCCGCGACCATGAGACGGCCGACATCGCGCTGCAGGCGGCCATGACCGGCCACCTCGTGCTGTCGACCTTGCACACCAACGACACCATCTCAACGCTGGCCCGTCTGGTGGACATGGGCGTGGACAGGTTCAAGATCTCGCCCGGACTGCTGGCCGTCACGGCCCAGCGCCTGGTGCGCCGACTCTGCCCCAAGTGCCGGGAGCGGGTGCCGGAGGGGGAGGCGGACAAGGTCATCCTCCAGGCCCTCACCGAGCACGGTTTCGGCAGCAGCTACTACCGGGCAAAGGGCTGCGCGGCCTGCGAGAAGACCGGCTACTCAGGGCGCACTTCCATAGTGGAGCTGCTGCTGGCCGACGCGAAGGTCAAGGAGCTCATCAATTACGGCGCCACGGCGGAGGAGATCGCCAAGACTTCGGTAGCGTCCGGCGCACTGCGCACTATGACCAAGGACGCCCTCTGGCACCTTTCACAGGGGGACACCGACCTCCCCGAGGTGGAACCCTACCTTAAGCTCGGTGCCGCGGCGCCGGCCCCGCAGCCGGCTCCCGGCGCTGCCGTGCAGCCGCCCGCCGCGCCCGCGCGGGAAAAGGCGGCGGTCCCCGGCGGAAAGCCGCGCGTGATGGTGGCCGACGACGACCAGGTCATGCGGATGCTGCTGAGGAAATTCATCGAGAACGCCGGCTACGAGGCGGTGGAGGCGGTGGACGGCGAGGACGCGCTGACCAGGATAGCCGAGGGCCCCGCCCCGGACCTGCTGGTCTCCGACATAAACATGCCGAAGATGAGCGGCCTCGACCTCGTAAAGGGGGTCAGGGAGACGCTGGGGCTCCTGGACCTGCCGGTAATCATGCTGACCACGGAAAGTTCCGACAAGAGCCAGGAGCTGGCGTTCAAGCTGGGCGCGGACGACTACGTGATCAAGCCGTTCAAGGGCCCGCTCGTGATGGCGCGCGTCACCGCCGCCCTCCGCCGGGCGGGACGGCTGACCTGATGCCGGCCCGCCGCCTGGCGGCGGATATGCAACCGTTTAGCCGGGAAAATAGTATTATATACAGGACAGTTCCAGGAGGATACTACAAAATGAAGAAGACTTTGCTCGCAGTCGCCGCCTGCTGCATAGCGGCTTCCGCCATGGCCGCGGACATGACCGAGGACCAGAAGACGCTTTACTTCCTCGGCCAGGCCGTAAGCTCCAAGCTCACGCAGTTCGAGTTCACCCCCGAGGAGACCAAGTACATCGTGCAGGGCTTCACGGACTCCCTGAAAGGCGGCAAGGACAAGATGGACCCCAGCTACGGCGTTAAGCTCAACGCCTACCTGGCCAAGAAGCAGGAGGCCATCACCGCCCGCAAGAAGGAAGAGGCCAAACCCTTCCTCGAGAAAATGGCCAAGGAGAAGGGCGCCCAGAAGCTGCCTTCCGGGGTCATAATGATCCCGGTAAAGGAAGGCACCGGCGCCTATCCCAAGGCTGACGACATGGTGAAGGTGCATTACCACGGCACGTTCCCCGACGGCAAGGTGTTCGACTCCTCCGTGGAGAGGGGCACCCCGGCCGAGTTCCCGCTTTCCGGCGTCATCCCGTGCTGGACCGAGGGCGTACAGAAGATCAGGGTCGGCGGCAAGGCCAAATTGGTCTGCCCGTCCGACACCGCCTACGGCGACCAGGGAGCCGGCGGCACGATCCCCGGCGGGGCCACGCTGGTCTTCGACGTGGAGCTGCTGGACATCCTGAAGGAGAACCCGATGGCCGCCCTCTCGGCGCCCAAGGCCGCCAAGCCGGCGGAGAAGAAAGCCGAGAAGAAAGCCGAAAAGAAGGACGACAAGGCGGCGGATAAGAAGAACTGACCGTTCCGCCCCGACTGGAAGAGCCCCGGACGGCCGGGGCTCTTTCATTTCCAGGCGGCGCGCCGCAGCAGTTTTTCCGCTTCGAGGGCGCTGTAGACCACGGCGGAGAGCCCCAGCGCCAGCGCCAGCTCTCCCGGCGCCAGGGGCGCGGTGGCGAAAAGCCGGTTGCAGACGGGGATATAGATAACGCAGAGCTGCAGCGCCACGGTCAGCGCTACCGCGCCCAGCAGCGCGCCGTTGGTAAGCGGGCCCAGCTCCCACAGCGTCCTCTTCTCGGACCTTATGGCCAGGGCCTGGCCGAGCTGGCTGAGGCAGAGCACCGTGAAGACCATGGTCCGCCAGCGCGCCTTGCCGGCGGCTATGCCCCAGTACTGAGTGCCGAGACAGACAGCGGCCATCAGCAGGCCGGCCCAGACTATCTGGGCGCCCATGCCCCCGGCGAAAAGGCTTTCTCCGGGCGGGCGGGGCGGGCGCCGCATCACGTCGGCTTCGGCCGGCTCGGAGGTCATTGCCAGGCCGGGCAGGCCGTCCGTGACCAGGTTGATCCAGAGTATCTGTATCGGCAGCAGCGGTATCGGCATCCCGAGGAACGGGGCCAGGGATATGGTCCAGATCTCGGCCGAGTTGCAGGTGAGGATGTAGCGGATGAACCTGCGGATGTTCCCGTAGATGCGGCGTCCCTCGCGCACCGCGCGCACTATCGTGGCGAAGTTGTCGTCCAGCAGTATCATGTGCGCGGCTTC
>JAJZOZ010000046.1 GCA_021811405.1 bacterium
GGCCGCGCAGCAGATGACGCGTATTTTTTTCACAAGCTCACCTCTTGGCTCTTCCTCCGGACCGGGCCAGGGCCAGGTCCCTGTAATAGAGAGCTTCTTCGTCGCCCTTATCGAAGGCCAGCACGGCGTCGAGGTACTTCAGCGACTCGCCCCGGTGCTCCCGCCCGTAAAAGGAAAGCGCCTCGTTCAGGTCGGAGAGGCGGGCGCGGATGATCCTCTCCAGGCTGTCAAGCTTCTCGGCTTTCTTCAGCTGCGCCTCGGTCATGCCGGAGGGCGGCGCGCCGCCGAACTCGGACTGCTTCTCCGAGACCCTGGAGAAGACCAGCGCCGCCAGCATTCTGGCGTCGGCGACCTCCCGCCCCTCCGCCAGGTAGGGATAGGACCTCTTGATGGTCCGGAAGAAGATGCCCATTATCTTCCTGTCGGAATCCTCCAGCATCTTCTCTCCTCCGCTGTAGACCGGGAACACCGTCAGCAGCCTCTCGTAGGCGGAAACCGCTTCCTTGACGGTATCCGGACGCGAAGCCATCGAACAGGCGGCGGAGAAATCGGCGTTCCAGCGCGCCAGACGGGCGCTTTTTTCCCCCTCCATGCCGTCGCGCGCCGCCTTGGCGGCCGCGGCCTCCCTCATCAGGCGCGACCTTTCCTCCTGCCAAGCCTTCCGCTGGCGGGCCACCGCCTTGCCGGCCTCGGCCCCCAGTTCCTCGTGGGCGGAGGCGCTCCCGGGATCCGCGACGACCCTGTCTATCAGGCGCGGCAGGTCGGCGCAACGGCCGGCCGCGGGTCCCAGCAGGACCGCCGGAAGGACCAGGGCGAAAACCGCGGCGGTCCTCATTGCGGCCCCTCTATAAGCATGCGCGCCTTCTTCATAAGGTCCAGGGCTTCTTTATAGCCGGGGTCCAGGGCAAGAGCGTCGTTCAGCAGCAGCACCGCCTCGTAATAGCGCTTTTCGTCCATCAGCGCGCGGGCCTCGGCCGCCTTGCGGCGCGCCTGCTCCTGCTCCAGCGTGAGGTGCTGCGTGACCGGGACGGGCTTGTCGAACTTGTAGGAGAGACTGAACCTGTGCGCCGGCCCGAATTTGCCGTACGAGGAAAGGGAATAGTCGAACTGCAGCAGCTTCAGCGCGACGCCGCCGCCGAAGCGCAGGCCGGAGCCCAGGTCCTCTCCGGAAACGTAGCCGGCCCGCACCGCCAGCGTCCTCCATATCTGGTACTCGCCGCCGGCGCTGAAAGACGCGCCCGAATTGTCCGGCTTCCTGACGTCGGCGGAAAAGGTCACGGGATCGCCCGCGGCCAGCACGATATACGAGAACCCGGCCCTGTAGACCGAGGGAGCGGGGTCGGTCTCCGAGTCGAACTTGAAACCGCCGCCGAGGGACTGTCCGGAGAGGCCCAGGGAAGCGGTACCGCCGCCAGCCCGGGCTATCCACAGCACGCCGGCGTCCGCCAGCGGCGCGCCGGCCGAGGCCCCGCCCAGCCTCTCCCTGGCGTACTTCAGGGTGGCCCCCGCGAAGAGCCCGTAGCGGGCGTCGTCCCACGGGCTCCAGACCCTGGCCGCGTAGCTGCCGCCGGCGGCCAGGTTCCCCGCTTCCACCTGGCCGGTATAGGCTCCGGAGTTGTCGTAGCCGTCTATGGACGGCACGCTGAGCGCCATCACCGCGCCGGCTATGACCCCCGGGCCAAGCGGCTGCGCGTAGGCGGCCTGCTGCGAGGCTATGCCCTCTATCCAGGAATTGTAGGTGAAGGCGGCCTCCTTGTAGCCGGAGCGGGCGAGCCCGGCCGGGTTGAGCGAAAGGGCGCCGAGCAGGTCGCCGTAGCCTCCGGCGCCGGCCTCCCCCATGCCTACGGCCCTCGGGCTCTGGACGATGCGCAGGAAATCCCCGCCCGCGGTCCCCTCGCCGGCGAGAAGCGGCGCGGCCGCCAGGCAGAAGAGCGCCAGCGGCGCGAACAGACTTCCGAGGAGCTTGTTCTTTTCCATTTATTTGATGACCACGAGCTTGCCAGTCTTCCTGTTCCTGCCCGAGGTGACTTCCCAGATATAGACGCCGCTGGCCACCCGCTGGCCGTCCGAGTTCTTCACGTCCCAGTTCACCGTCGGGGGGGCCACTTCCAGCTGCCTGACCAGGACGCCGCTCACCGTGTAAATGCGGATCTTGCCTTCGGACGGAAGTCCCCTGAAGGTGATGCCGTCCGCCCAGCTGCCGTACCTGGCCGTATCCCCGGCTCCGGGCCGGAAAGGCACCGGGGAGGCGTAGACGTAGCCGACCTCGGTGTCGGGAAGGGCCATCAGCGCGTAGTTGGAGAAATGAGTGACCCGCTGGGAGACCGTATGCCCGGCCGTATCGATGGAAGCGCCGCCCTGCCTCTCCCAGACGCCGCTCCCCTCCTCCAGACGCCAGACGGAAAGCGAGGACGCCCTGAGCCTGCCCGCCGAGCCGTCTATCAGCCCGTCGTTGTCGGAGTCAGGATAAGGCAGCGTTATAACGCAGGCCGAGTTAGGCTGCACGGTGCTGCCGGCCAGGTCGTAGGGGGTCACGCCGACGGTGTTGACGAACCGGGGCGAGCCCGGCAGTGAATCCAGCCTGCCGTTGGCGTCGCGGACGGCCTGGGTGCCGGGATCGGTAGACATCGAGACGAAGAAGTCCTGCGCGTAGGCGTTGGCCGGTATCGCCACCCGGACCCGGCGGTCCGAAAAGGCCGCAGCGACGTTGTCGGCCGTATGGTCCATGATCACCGAGAAATAGACGGTGGCCGCCGAAGACAGCGGGGAGCCGTTTATATCCACGATGGCGGAGGAGAAGGTCACGGAGAACACGCTGCCCTTCGGCCAGGAGCCCGACGGCATGACTATTAGCTTCTGCCCGGAGTAGGCCAGCGTCACCGGCCAGCTGGAGTTGCTGACCGCGCCGGCATTGTCATAGAGCTGGGTGGCGCTGACCTGCGGGTCGGACACCTCCGGGGATATTTCGTCGCTGAAGGCCAGCTCCAGGCTGGCCCCGGGGGTCATTCCCCAGAGGGCCCCGTCGGACCTGACGGAGGAGGTGGAGGAGTAGGAGGCCAGCCCCTGGTTCAGCGCGTCCGCAGGCGCCAGGGAAAGATAGCCGGACCAGACCGAAGACGGGTCCGCCTCCAGCATGGCGGGGCTTGCGCACGCGTCCCCGACGGTGTAGGAAACCTCGAAGGTCCCGGTGGACGCGCGGACCACGGCAAGAGGGGCGTCCGAGTAGCGTATCTTATCCCAGCCGCAGGAGGCCGGGG
Source organism: bacterium (assembly GCA_021811405.1). GTDB lineage: Bacteria > Elusimicrobiota > Elusimicrobia > Elusimicrobiales > UBA9959 > UBA9959. The sequence continues at coordinate 3,258 of JAJZOZ010000046.1, forward strand.
ACGGGGCGGCCAGCCAGGCGACAAGGGGCAGCAGGCGCAGAGTGTTATTTTTCATGGCGGCAACGCAACAGGGGCAAACCGCATGCTACGGCCTTGCCCGCTAACTGATTGTAATATATAAAAGTCGAAAAAGGTAGGTGATTATTTATACTTATCTGCCGGACCGCGCGGGGAGGGCGGAAGAGAGCTGCCTGGCGAACAGGCCGGCCTCCGGGCCCAGCGGCTTGTTCCGGACCCGCTCCGCGAGTCCCTTGGCCAGCTGGGAGGCCAGGCCGCCGAGCAGGCTTTTCTGCGCGCTTATCTTAATCACGCTTTCCGAAAAGGAGAGCTCGCCCGACCCTTTCTCCCATATCCTGGCCGTGCCGGCAACCATGCGCCTGTCGTAGACCCCCGCCATAACCTCGCCGTAATCGCTGATGTCGCAGTAGATCAGGCGGCCGGCGCCCAGCCAGCCGGCTATCTGCTCCGGCCGGGCCGCAGTCAGCTGACCGCCGTCGCTGAAGCCCCGGCCCCTGAGGACCTCGTCCGTGCTTTCGAGCGGCACCAGGTCGTAGCCGGCCTCCCTCAGCCGGTCATAGAGCAGCTGCCTGACCAGCGGCGGGCCGTCCACGCTGCTCGTCTCGTCGGAAAAAGGCAGCAGCGCGGTCTTCACGCCGAACCACGAGCCGTCGCAGGCGCGTTCGGGAGGCCGCGAAGAGGCGTAATCGAGGTCGCCGTAGATCTCCCCCCAGCGCACCCCGGGGGCGGCCTTGTCCCCGGCGGAAGCGGCCTTAGCGCGGCCGTAATATTCCCGCGCGGCCGGCAGGTCCCCGGAAAGCTCCGCCGCCACGGCCAGGCCGAGATAATCGCGCCAGCCGGCCGTGGCGGCTCTCTCGCGCCATATCGCCGCGGCGCCGCTCCAATCCCCGGAGCGCGCCAGCGAAAGCGCCTTCTCCGAAAGCTTGTCCTTCTTTTCGGCGAAAAGCGGGCGCGATCTGAAAACCGTCCGCCCCGAGTACCTGGCGGCCACTTTTCCGGCGAGCTCCGCGAAGAGCCGGCCCTCCACCCCGGAATACCAGTCTTCCGGCTCGAGGGCGTCGTCCATCCGCTCTTCAGAGACCTTAACGGAATCCGACCAGCCGTCCAGCGGCTTCCTGTCGGGCCAGGACAGCAGCCTCACTCCGGCGGAGAAGGAGGCGGTATAGACCCGGACCTTGCTCTTTACCTGGCGGCTCTTCCCCTTTTCCGTCACGGTCACGCTCCTCTCCTCTTTTTCCAAGGAAAGGGACGGCCTGGAAAGGGAGAGCTCCAGCAGGCCGGAGGGGCCGAAGCGCGGGGCGAAGGAGCCGGCCGCGGCGCTGCCTTTTTCCACGTTCCAGGCGCACACCTTCACCGACGGGGCTTCCAGGTCGGCCGCAGTTGCCCTGGCGAGCGCCGGGAGGTCCATGTCCGGTCCGGTTTTGCCGAGCAGGCCGGCGAGGCCCGGGTTACTGTCCGCGGCCTCTTCCGGGGGTATCAGCACCATGTAGAGCGCCGTCAGGGCCGGCCTGTAAGAAGCCGCCGAAGGGCCCGTCGGCAGCCGGTAAGGCACCCTTACGGAATAGAAGCCGCCGCACCCGGCGAGCCCGGCCAGCAGCGGCAGCAGCAGGACTTTCCGCATCGTCTATTTCTCCGGCCTGGAGACGGCGCGGCGGCCCCTGAACTTTCCCGCGCCGGTCAGGCCGCGGACGAAGGCGTTGTAGCGGGTCTGCACCGGCTTGCCGGCCCCCAGGCCGGACTGGGCGGTGGCTTTCTCCTCGAATTCTCCGCTGACCGGGAAGGCCGTCACCAGGTAAGCCGGCCCGGCGGCGGAATCCCTGACGGAGTAGATCAGCAGGCGCGAATTGCCGCCGGAGCTCTTCTCGAAATCGACGAAATCCGTGCGCAGCGAGACGGTCCTCCCGCCGGGCAGTTCCACGTCCTCGGTGAGCCTGACGCGCCTGGCGGCGAAGTCCAGGAATCTCCGCGCCGCGGGAGCGCAGGACGCCCCGGCCTCCCTTAGGGCGGCGAAGGCGCGCGGATCGTCGCGCAGGGCTATGCCTCCGGCTATGCAGGTCACGTTGGAAAGCAGCGTGCCGGAGGAAGGCGAAGGCCCGGCGGTGCCGCGCGGCAGACCAAGCCCGTCCTCTATGTCAGGCCGCACCCAGCGCGCCCTCTTGAAGCCGAACTTCGTCGGCAGGAGGCTGAAAAGGTAGCCGTAGGTGTGCTCCGCCCCGGCGTGCATTATCCTGCCGTCCGGCGCTTTGGCTCCCACGCGCGAGGCTATGAAGGAAAGCAGGGCCGGGTCCACGATCCGCCCTTCGGCCAGCTCGTCGTAATTTATGCTCTCGCCCCAGAGGCCGAGCAGCCGGCCGTTGGCCTTGTCGGCGTCCATCTGGACCAGCAGGCCGGGAGCGTGCTCCCTGAGCACCTTCTCTATATCGCCGCCGGCCGCCAGCCTGGCGGCTCCTGCCCAGGGACAGTCCTCCGCCTTCTCCCCGGCCGCCGGGCATTCGTAAGCGGCCCGGGCCGGGGAAAGCAGGAATAGCGCGGCCAGCAGCGCCAGCAGCGGCGTTCGCCTCATCGCAACAGGTTCATTCATGGTCCGGGGTCACGGCGGCAGCCGGCGTCAGGCCGGCCGCCGGAAATCGGAGACGCTCACCGTGTAGTAGCGGGTGCCGCAGGGGTAGCCCGGGTAGGGGCCGCAGTTGTCCTGCGCGGTCCCGGTGCTCTTGTTCACCGAGTTGGCTATATCCTGCAGCGTACCGGGTTTATCCGCGCTCGGGGGCGTCTCCGTCTTCTGCGCCCTGAAACAGCCGGCTATGCCGGCCAGCCCGACGGCCAGCAGGCCCAGCAGCCCGAACCTGGCCACGCGGTTCACCTCGGCCTTGGTAAGGCCGGTCCTGGCGCCGAGTTCGATAAGTTTCTTCATATTAGCACCTCCCGCCCTGGCGGCGTATAACGGATTCTATTAATTTTCCGGGGGCAATAACACTCTCAGCGCCGGCCGCCGGCTTTCTCCCGGAAAGCCCAGGCGGAAACGGCGCCGAAGGTGAACGCGGCCGGCGCGCCGTTGAGCGGCCTTGGGCCCTCCGGCTCCGCGCCGCCCTCCAAAGCGGCGGCCAGCAGGCGCCTGCCCAGCGACTCCGCCGCCGAGAAGGCCGCCGCCTCTCCCAGGCCGCCGCGCAGCCCCTCCAGGAACGCCGCCGCCAGCCTGCCCTGCAGCGACCAGGCGGCCAGCCTGCCGCAGGCCGCGGCCTCGCGGGACGGGCGCGGCTCGTTCTCCTCCGCAAGGGTGAAATATTCCAGGGCCGCCGGGGCGCTGATGAGCGCCTGCTCCAGCTCCGCGGCGGGATCGCCGCCGCCGGAGACCAGCCGCCTTACCGCCAGCTCCAGCGCGGCGCTCTCCTCCTCCCGCGTGAACGAAGCAAGCCCCCGGTCCAGCAGGCGGCGGCGCAGCGCGGAATTGAGCGCGGCCCGGCCGCTCTCCTTCTTGACCGCCAAGAACCTGAGCGCGGGCCGCGACGGCTGGAACAGGAACTCCTGCTGTCCGTCGACGGAGAAGCCGGCCTCATCGAGCAGCTCGGCCAGCAGCTCGCGCGGGAAACAGTAGAGGTGGTGCATCCCCGGGCTCTCCGGGCCGAAGAGCCAGCCCAGGGCGGCCTCCTTCTCGGCGTGCCCGCCCGCGAGGTAGGCCCGGAAGGTCCCATCCACGTCGGGCGTCTCCAGGGTCAGCCGGCCTCCCGGCTTCAGCACGCGCCAGCATTCGGACAGGAAGTACTTGGTCCGGAAGAAGCCCAGGTGCTCCACCAGCTGCAGGGCCTTGACCTCCTCCACCGAGGAGTTCCCGAAGTCCAGGTCCTGCGCCTCCATGACGCGGTCCGCGGCCGAGTACGGGCTGGCGTCGGCGTTGAGCCAGCCCTCCAGCCTGTTGTAGCCGCAGCCCAGGTTAAGCCGTATCCCCTGTTCAGTCCCCACCGGTCTTTCTCCTCCTGCCGGAGAATATGCCGCCGAGACCGCCGAAAGATCCCCCGCCGCGCGCCGGAGAAAGCGAGGCGCCGAGCTTGCGTATCCGGCCGCCCGGGCCCTTGAAGAACAGCCGGTCCTCTATCGCGCGGAAACAATATGGATCGTTATGCAGGCGGCCGGTCTTCATCAGTGACATCTCGCTGCAGCCGCCGCGGCAGCTTTCCGAATGCCCGCAGCCGGCGCAGTTCTCTCCCGGTTCGCCGGCGGAACGGTCCCTGGTATAGGAGAACGCGCCGGGACGGTTCCAGATGGAGGAAAAAGGCTCCCTGCGCACGTTGCCCTCGATGAACCGGTCGTCGTTGACCGCGAGACAGCCGAGCACGCCGCCGTCGCTGCGTATGCCCGCCACCGAGAGGCCGGCCTGGCAGCCCTCCCATTTCTCGTACAGCGACACGTTCTTCAGCAGGAGGGAATGGTAGCCGAGGTCGTGGGCGCCTATGACCGGCAGCTCTTCCGGCGAATATCCGCGGCGGCAGGATTCCACGAACATGCCCACGGAATAGAACTCCTCCTGGTCCAGCAGGAGGTCTCGCGTGAAGCGGCCGCCTTCCGCTCCCGCGGTCTGCACCTGCCAGGCTATGCCCCTTCCCTTTATAATGTCCCTGAGCTTAGGCAGTTCGGCGATGTTGAGCTTGTGTACCGTGGTGATCACGCTGACGGGCAGGCCGGCTTTCAGCGCGGCCTCGATGAACGACGAGGCCTTCGCGAAAGCCCCGGGCAGGCCGCGTATCCTGTCGTGTAGCGCTGGGTCGGCGGCGTCCAGGCTGACCGCCACCGCCCGCGGCGAGAGGCTCTTGAGCAGTTCGAATATCCCCTCCGGCCTCACCGTGCCGTTGGTGATGACGGAGAGCTCCATGCCCAGTTCCCTCACCTTCGAGGCTATGGCCGGGAAATCCTTCCTCAACAGCGGCTCTCCGCCCATCAGGGCCACGCCGCCGCAGCCTGCCGCTTTCAGGTCGCCGCACAAAGCCAGCGCCTCTGCCGGGGAAAGCTCGGCCTCGCGCCTCCCCCCGGCCGTGGAGCCGCAGTGCAGGCACTTAAGATTGCAGGCCAGCGTCAGCTCCCACACCGCGCAGGCGGGGCCAGGTCTTGTCGTGGTCATATATAAAAGGTAAGGGGAGTACCCTTAAGACCCCATGATACAATTATTTCTCCGCGCCGGGATAGTTGCCGGCAACTGGCGCCGCTTACCCAAAGGTCCTATCCGGGCATAGGCCCATTTGCCTACCGGCGAATAGGCCCTATGACGCTAGGCGGGGACAGCGCTATTTTGTCTAATGGTAGGTACCCCAGCGATAGAGATCGGGTTACGGGGAAGCGGAATAACTGCGGTAATTTAGGAGAGTTAAAAGATGAAAAACAGAATAATATCCAGTCTCGGTATCGCCGCCGCGATGGCCTTCCTCGTCGGCTGCAACGAGATCAACTTCGGCGGCATGCTGGACCTGGCCTCGCCTGTGACCTTCGCCAACCAGAACCGCGCGATCGTGACCATCAATCCCGGCCAGTTCCAGACCAAGGCCTCCATCGGCAAGTCCGGCAGCAACAAGGAAATAACGCTGGAGATCAAGAACGCCGACCAGCCCACCAAGGTCAAGATCAGCTTCGACAAGAACATCAACATCGGCGAGACCTTCGACCTCGCCCCCGCCCAGATCGGCCAGAACTTCGGCCTGAAGGGCACGATGAAGACCGCCGTCGCCAACTCCGCCGACCAGTCCGGCTGGGAGTCCTGCTCCTACCAGCGCCCCGAGACCGTCTGCCGCTCCCTGAAGTCCAACGAGGCCGCCGCCTCCAAGACGCTGAGCTCCGACCTCGGCCAGGACGAGATAGGCAGCCGCCAGGCGCCCTCAGTGCCCGGCCCGGTCGCGGTGCACACCCCCGACTTCAACGGCCAGCCCCCGCACGTGCCCAACTGCCACACCCAGTGGGTCACCGTCTGGGGCAACCAGACCGTCACCTACCACTACCAGACCACGACCCGCGACCTGTCCGCCAGCTTCGTGCAGGGCGACAAGACGCTCGGCACCTACACCGGCAAGTCCACCGAGACCGAGAAGATCTACACCTACCAGGGTCAGTGCTACTGAGCCTGACAGCCTGAAGTAAAAAGGAAGGGCCCCGGAAGGGGCCCTTTCTTTTTGCCTCCGGCGGACGGCTAATCTACGCCCAGCAGCCACAGGAACTCCAGGTTGCCCTTGGCGCCCCTGATGGGAGAATCCGCCAGCCCCAGTTCCCTCGCGCCGGGCAGGGACTCCGCCAGGAAAACCCTCATGGCGGCCATCACGCCCAGCCTCGTCGCCTCGTCCTTTACGATGCCTTTGCGCAGGTCGGCGGCCTGCAGCTCGAACTGCGGCTTGACCAGCGCCACCACCTTCCCGCCCGGGGCCATCACGGACAGCACCGGCCCCAGTATCAGCTTCAGCGAGATGAAAGAAACGTCTATGGCGCACAGCTCCGGCCGTTCCGGGAAGAGCCCGGGCTTCAGGAAGCGCGCGTTGGTGCGCGGCATGAAGACCACCCGCGGGTCGGCCTTTATCTTCTCGCGGACCTGGCCCTCGCCCACGTCCACCGCGTAGACCCTGGAAGCGCCGGCCTGCAGGAAGCAGTCCGTGAAGCCCCCGGTGGCCACCCCGACGTCCAGGCAGACCTTGCCGGCGGGGTCCAGGGCGAACGCGTCCAGCGCCCCCCTGAGCTTCAGCCCGCCGCGGGAGACGTACGGGCAGCCGGGAGCGGCCAGGTCCACCACGTCGCCGTCGCGGACCGGCATGCCGGCCTTGTCCGCCGGCCGCCCGTTGAGAGTGACCAGCCCCGCCATTATGGCGCGCAGGGCCTTTTCCCGGCTCTCGAAAAGCCCGAGCTCCACGCAAGCCACGTCCAGCCTCTTTTTCATACCCGTCTATTATAGAATAAGCGCGGCCTGCCGCTTGCGGCGGCTGGCCAAATATAATACAACTACGGGTAACGGGGGGAGCCGGGCCGGGGGGCCCGGAACCGCTTATCGCGCATCGTCGGGAGCTCCGCCGCGGGCAGGGCTCCGCTTGACCATTCCCCCCCCCGGGGGCTGATTAAATTCAATATCGGGCTTGACCGTTTTTGTTTACAGCGTGTCCCCCATGTTGCACAATGGTCATGGAGGATTTTCCGACGGAAAGTCCAGGCCGGGTCCCCGGCCACGGAGGCATCTTATGGGAACGCATACGCGGTACTTCATCCTGAGAAAAGACGACCTGAACAGCTTCATCGTGAAGCTCTCGCGCAGCCACAAGGTGGTGGCGCCGGTCAGCAAAGGCTACGGCAACTACGCCTTCACGGAGGTCACCTCCGCCAACGACATAGCCCTGAAGCATATCCCCACCATACTGCCCCCTAAGAAATACTTCCTGCCCCAGCGGGAGACGATGCTCAGCTTCGGAACCGGGCACATCGAGAGCGCGGAGGCCCCGCTGGAGCACGAGAACACCGTGATCTTCGGCGTGCACACCTGCGACCTGAACGGCATCCAGTGCCTGAACATAGTCTTCTCCGAGAGGCCCCGCGACTACAACTACCTGCGCCGCAAGGACAACATCACCGTGATCGGCCTGGAGTGCACCGAGTACTGCGACGAGCACGCCAGCTGCAACCTGATGAATTCCAACTTCCCCAACGGCGGCTACGACCTGTTCTTCACCGACATGGGCGAGGACTTCATGGTGCACGTCAACACGCAGGCCGGCGACGACCTGGTGGACGGCACCAACCTGTTCAAGCCGGCCACGCAGGCCCGGATGGAGGAGCTCTACGCCATCAGGGACGCCAAGCGCGCGCGCTTCAGGGACGAGGTGAACGTGGACCGCAAGAAGCTCCCGGCCATCTTCGACAAGAGCGAGAACAGCCCGGTCTGGAAAGCCATCGGCGACAAGTGCCTGGGCTGCGGCAACTGCACCAACGTCTGCCCCACCTGCTACTGCTTCGACATCGCGGACACGCTGAACCTGGACCTGAAGAGCGGCAGGCGCGTGAGGACCTGGGATTCCTGCGAGGTGGAGACTTTCGCCAAGGTGGCCGGCGGCGAGAACTTCCGCAGCGGCCAGACCGAGCGCCTGCGCCACCGCCATTACCGGAAGTTCCGCTTCTCGCTGGGCAAGTACTACCGTTTCTTCTGCACCGGCTGCGGCAGGTGCACCCGGGCCTGCATGGCGGGCATCCGCCTGAAGGAGACGCTTTCCGCACTGGTAAAGGAGGCCGCATGATAAAGGAAGAGCTCGTCAACTCGAACTGGCGCGTCAGGAAAGGCCACATCATCCGCGTCAAGCGGATGACCTCCGCGGAGAAGCTCTTCGAGATAGAGCTGGACAACGGCCGGGTGATGGACTACGAGCCCGGGCAGTTCGTCCAGGTCTCCCTCTTCGGCGTAGGCGAGGCCCCGATCTCGCTCTGTTCCTCCCCCACCAAGCGGGGCTCCTTCGAGCTCTGCGTGCGCGCGGCCGGCCGGGTCACCAACGCGATGCACGCGCTGGAGGCCGGCGACGAGATAGGCATCCGCGGCCCGTTCGGCAAGGGCTTCCCGGTCAAGGTGCTGGCCGGCAACGACCTGATCTTCGTGGCGGGCGGCCTCGGCATAGCGCCGCTGCGCTCGCTGATCAACTACGTGATCGACAACCGGCGCGAGTTCGGCAAGGTGGACATCCTGCTGGGCTGCAAGAACCCCAGGGAGATGCTGTTCGCCGACGACCTCGAGTTCTGGCAGAAGAGGGTGGACGTGAACTTCAACTGCACCGTGGACAAGGGCGACCCCGACTGGGCCGGCAACATAGGCCTGATAACCTCCATCATCCCGGGCGTCACGATAAACCCGGAGAGGACCTTCGCCGTGGTGGTGGGACCCCCGGTCATGTACAAGTTCGTGATCTCCGAGCTCCTGAAGAAGAAGATCGCCGAGCGCAACATCATCCTGTCGCTGGAGCGGCACATGAAGTGCGGCATGGGCAAATGCGGGCACTGCCAGATAGACAGCCTCGACAACTACTACTGCTGCCAGGACGGGCCGGTGTTCAGCTACGACAGGATCAAGAACGTAGCCAAGATGTGAGGAGGACAGCCATGGCAAAACCCAAAGTCGCTTTCTTCGACCTTTCCTGCTGCGAGGGCTGCCAGCTGCAGCTGGCCAACATGGGCGAGACCCTGCTCGACGTGCTCGGGCTGGTGGACGTAGTGGAGTTCCGCGAGGTGATGTCCGAGAAGTGGGCGGAGACGTACGACGTCGCCTTCGTGGAGGGCAGCGTCACCGACGCCCACGCCGAGGAGAGGTTGAAAAAGATCCGGGAGAGGGCGAAGGTCCTCGTGGCCTTCGGCGCCTGCGCCGCCACCGGCGGCGTGAACGGCATGAAGAACTCCTTCGACCTGGAGGAGATAGGCAAGTACGTCTACGGCGCCGACTACAAGAGTTTCCCCACCGCGAAGACCAGGCCGCTGCACCAGGTGGTCAAGGTGGACTACACCATAAACAACTGCCCGGCCTACATCCCCGAGCTGGTGGAGGTGCTCAAGCACATCCTGAAGGGCATGCCCTACGCCGTGCCGGACCACCCCGTCTGCGTCGAGTGCAAGTTCAACGAGAACGTCTGCATGTACGAGCGCGGCGTGACCTGCATGGGCCCGGTCACCAGGGCCGGCTGCAACTCCTGGTGCGTCAACAACAACAACGTCTGCTACGGCTGCCGCGGCATGGTCAGCAACCCGCGCGAGAACGCCGCGAAGGACGTGATGGCCAAGTACAAGATCACGCCCGCGATGATAGCCGCGAAGATGGACATGTACAACAAGTGCAGGGAAGGAAAGGAATAATGGCCAACAAGAACGTCAGCATCAAGAGCGAATACGTCACCCGCGTCGAGGGCCACGGCGACATCGTGGTCAACGTGAAGGAAGGCCGCATCGAGAAGTGCGAGTTCAACGTCGTGGAGGCGCCCCGCTTCTTCGAGGGCATGCTCCGCGGCCGCTCGGTGTTCGAGGCCCAGCACATCACCAGCCGCATCTGCGGCATCTGCTCCTGCGGCCACTCGCTGGCCTCCATCCAGGCCGCCGAGGACGCCCTGGGCATAGTCCCCACCGAGCAGACGGTCAAGCTGCGCAAGCTGCTGATGCACTTCGAGACCCTGGACAGCCATATCCTGCACATCTACCTGCTGGTGGCGCCGGACATGCTGGGGGTAAAGAGCTTCGTGCCGCTGGTGACCACGCACAACAAGGTGGTCAGGCGCGCCCTGCGCATGAAGAAGGACTGCAACGACCTCTGCGAGATCCTGGTCGGCCGCCACGTGCACCCGATCTCCTGCGTCGCGGGCGGCTTCACGAAGCTGCCCTCCGAGCACGATATAGACCGCATGCTGAACATCCTGCGCGGCATGCGCGCCGACATGGCGGTGACGGTGGACCTGGCCGCCGGCTTCAAGTTCCCCGAGTTCGAGCGGGACACCGAATACGTCGCGATGGTCAGCGACGGGCCGGAATACCCGTTCCTCGAGGGAGACATCGGCTCCACGGACGGCGTCCGGATGACAAAAAAAGAGTACCGGAAGATCACAAACGAGTTCGTGGACCCGCGCTCCTCGGCCAAGTTCACTAAGCTCAGCCGCGAGTCCTACGCCGTCGGCGCGCTCGCGCGCTTCAACCTCAACGCCTCCAAGCTCCACCCGGACGCCAAGGCCGTGGCCGAGCGCATCGGCCTGAAGCCGGTCTGCCGCAACCCGTACCTGAACACCGCCGCCCAGCTGGTGGAGTGCGTGCACTGCCTGGAGGACGCCATAGCCATCCTGAGCGACCTCAAGAAGCGCGGCCTGAACTACGACGAACAGGTGCTGGTGGGCGCCAACGAGCAGGGCAAAATACCGGTGCGCGCCGGGGACGGCGTTGGCGCCGTGGAGGTGCCGCGCGGCACCCTGTTCCACAACTACCAGACGGACGCCAAGGGCGCCATCGTGAACGCCAACTGCATCATCCCTACGAACCAGAACGTCAACAACATCCAGCAGGACATGAAGAAGCTGCTGCCGGAGATACTGCACAAGACCGAAGAGGAGATAACGCTCGCGCTCGAGATGCTGGTCAGGGCCTACGACCCCTGCATCTCCTGCTCGACGCACATGCTCAATGTCACCTACGTTAACCGCTGAAGCCAGGCAGGCGCTGGCCCCCTGCGAGGGCGGCGACACCCTCGTGATAACCGTCGGCAACCCGTTCAGGGGCGACGACGGCGTGGGGCCGTTCATCGGCGGGCGCCTGCTGGGGCGGGAGCTGGGCTTCAGGCTGATCAACGCCTTCGACAGGCCCGAGAGCGCGGTGGACAAGGCCGCGGGCTTCAAGCCGGCCAAGGTCATCTTCATCGACGCGGCGGATTTCGGCGGCAGCCCGGGTGAGGTGCGCGTGATAGCCCCGGAGCACGTGGGCCAGGGCTCCCTTTCCACCCATTCCATACCGCTGAGCGTGGTGGCCGGCATAATAGGCGAGGACACCAGCGCCCGCACCGTGTTCCTCGGCATACAGCCCAAGAACACCGCCTACGGCGCCGGCCTCTCGCAGGAAGTGGAGAGCTCGGCGCGGCTGATACTGGGGTACCTGCTGGAATTCGGGCCCCGCTGAACTATTTTCCCGGCCCGGGCCGGGCAGGCAGACAACTTCGCATCGGAGGAACCTATGACCGTGCCGCTATCGCTGAGGACCGGCTTCCTGCAGGACATGCTCGACAGGGCGCAGAACCCGTCGGACGGCGAGCTCGCCTCGATAATCGAGAAGGCGCGCAAGAAGAAAGGCCTCGCCCTGGCCGACGTGGCCAGGCTGGTGCACGTCGGCGATCCGGAGCTGACCGGGCGCCTGTTCCGGGCCGCCGCCGAAGTCAAGCAGGAGATCTACGGCCGCAGGCTGGTCCTGTTCGCCCCGCTCTACGTCTCCGACCACTGCGTCAACGAGTGCTGCTACTGCAACTTCCGCGCCGCCAACAGCGGCCTGGAGAGGCGCAGGCTGACGCTGGCGGAGGTGGAGAAGGAGACCCGCTACCTGATAGCCCAGGGCCACAAGCGCATCCTTCTCGAGGCCGGCGAGGACCCCTCCCGCAACACGATAGACTACATCGTCAGCGCGATAAAGCGGATCTACTCGGTGAGGACCCCGAAGGGGAATATCCGCAGGGTGAACGTGAACATCGCCGCCACCACGCCCGGGAACTACAGGAAGCTCAAGGAGGCCGGCATCGGCACCTACCAGCTCTTCCAGGAGACCTACCACCGCCCCACCTACGAGAGCCTGCACACCGGCCCGAAGGCCGACTACGAGCGCCAGCTGGGCGCCCCGGGCCGCGCCTTCGAGGGCGGCATAGACGACGTCGGCCTCGGCGTGCTGTTCGGCCTGTATGACTGGCGCTTCGAGGTGCTGGCGCTGGCCGCCCACGCGAGGAACCTGGAGGCGGTGCGCAACGTCGGACCGCACACCATCTCCGTGCCCAGGCTGCGCGAGGCCCCCTCCGTCAGCTACAAGCCGGCCCATCCCGTAAGCGACGCGGACTTCCTGAAGCTGATAGCCATACTGCGCCTGGCCATGCCCTACGCCGGCATCATCCTCTCCACCCGGGAGAGCCCGGAGATCCGCAGCCGGGCCTTCGACATAGGCGTCTCGCAGGCTTCGGCCGGCTCCGTGCCGGTGACCGGCGGCTACTGCAGCGGCGCCAGGCAGCCGCAGTTCGACATCCACGACGCCCGCCCGCTGCGCGAGGTGGTGCGCGCGGCGGCCGAGAGCGACCTGATACCCAGCTTCTGCACCGCCTGCTACCGCAGCGGCCGCACCGGGGAGCGCTTCATGGAGCTCTCGAAGCCCGGCCACATCCACAAGTTCTGCGACCTGAACGCGGCCCTGACCTTCGCCGAGTACCTGAGCGACTTCGGCGACGCCGGGCTGCGCCGGAAGGGCAGGGAGCTCATCCGCAGGTGCGTCGGCGGCATCGAGAACCTGGCCCTGCGGGAAGAGGCCGGCAGGCGCCTCGCCCAGATAGCCAGGGGCCGCAGGGACCTCTACTTCTAGGAGCGCGCCATGTGCTACGCCATACCAGGCAAGGTGGTCAAACTCGAAGGCTTCGCCGCCACCATCGAGTATTTCGACGAGACCAAGAAGGCGCACACCGGCCTGGCCAGCGTCGCCGTGGGCGACTACGTCTACGCGCAGGGCGGCTTCGTGATCCAGACCGTGCCGGAGGACGAGGCCATGGAGATCATGGCCGAGTGGCGCCGGCTCTTCTTCCGCCTGCGCGACACCGACAGGAAGCTGGCCGCCGCGCCGCGCACCCTCTACGAGCGCGCCAACGCCGTCCGGCAGAAGAAGCTCGGCAACTCCTGCTGCGTGCACGGCATCCTGGAGTTCTCCAGCCACTGCGCCGCCAACTGCCTCTACTGCGGCCTGCGCCGCGACAATGCCGCGGTAAGCCGCTACCGCATGACCGAGGGCGAGATCCTGGACGCGGCCGAATACGCCGTGAAGGAGCTGGGCTTCAAGGCCCTGGTGCTGCAGTCCGGGGAGGACCCCTGGTACGACGAGGCGAAGCTCGCCCGCATAGTCTCGGGCATCCTGAAGCGCTGCCCGGTGCTGCTGATAGTCAGCATAGGCGCGCGGCCCCTTTCCACCTACGCCGCGCTCTACAAGGCCGGCGCCCGCGGAGTGCTGATGCGCTTCGAGACCTCCGACCCGGCCCTCTACGGCCGCATGAAGCCGGGCTCCTCGCTGGAAGCGCGGCTGGAGCTGATACGCGGGGTGCGGGAGCTGGGCTACATGGTAATCACGGGCTTCCTGGCCGGCCTGCCCGGCGGCTCCAACCGCGGCACCTTCAGGAACATCAGGCTGACCGCCGAGCTGGGCGCCGAGATGTTCTCCTTCGGCCCGTTCATCCCGCACCCGCAGACGCCGCTAGCGGCGGAGAAGCTGCCGCCGCTGGGCTCCATGCTGGACACCATAGCCCGGACGCGGCTGATGAACCCGGAGGCCAACATCCTGGTCACCACCGCGCTCGAGACGCTGGACAAGGAGAACGGCGCCCGGGAGGGGCTGATGGCGGGCGCGAACTCCCTGATGATCAACGTGACCCCGGTGAAGTACCGCAGGCAGTACGAGATCTACCCCGGCCGGGCCGGCGTGGAGGACGACGTGCCTTCCCGCATCCAGGCCGTTGTGAAGCTGCTGAACTCCCTGGGCCGCGCGCCCACGGACATAGGACTCTGATATGCACGAATGGGCTCTTGCCGAATCTGTGGTAAAATCCGCCAGCAAGCACGCGGCCTCGGAGAAGCTCCGCAGGCTCTCGGAGATAGGCGTGGTCCTGGGCGAACTGCAGGCCATAGACAGGGACATCTTCTCCACGGCCCTGCGCGAGCTGCTGAAGGACTCCCCGCCTCCCGCCTGCGGCTTCAAGCTCATAGAGGAAGCCGCCTCCTTCAAATGCCGCCCCTGCGGCAGGGAGTTCACGCTGGAACACCTGAAGAAGACCGACGAGGAAGGCGAGAACATCCATTTCATACCGGAGCTCGCGCACGCCTTCCTGGCCTGCCCCGCCTGCGCCAGCCCCGACTTCGAGGTGAAGTCCGGCCGCGGCGTCTACATCAAGTACCTCAAGGGGGAAAAATGAACGCGACGAGGATAGACCCGAGGCCCTCGGTCATAGGCGACAGGCTGGCCAGGGTGAAGCGCGTCATAGCCGTCACCGGCTGGAAAGGCGGCATAGGCAAGAGCGTCACGGCCTCCACGCTGGCCCTGCTGCTCGCCCAAAAGGGGTACGGGACCGGCCTGGCCGACCTGGACTTCTGCGGGGCGTCCGCCCACGTGGCCCTGGGCGCCGACGGCGCCTACCCGGAGGAGGAGATGGGGCTGCTGCCGCCGGAGGTTTCAGGCGTAAGGTTCATGTCGGTCTCTTTCTTCTCTTCGGGCAGGGCGGTGCCGCTGCGCGGCGCCGATATCTCCGGCGCCGTGGTGGAGATGCTGGCGGTCACCCTCTGGGGGGACCTGGATTTCCTGGTGGTGGACATGCCCCCCGGCATAAACGACACCGCGCTCGACGCCATCAGGCTGCTGCCCAAGGCCGAGGTGCTGGCCGTGACGACCCCGTCGGTAATGGCCAGGTCCGTGCTGGAGCGCTCGCTGGAGCTCTACCGCAGGCTGGGGGTGCCGCTGCTGGGCGTGGTGGAGAACATGCGCGGCCGCTCCGGCCGCGCCGCGTCCTCCCCCGGCGTCCGCTTCGACGACGGCCTGGAAAAGGCGCTCGGCAGGCCGGCCGACCTGCTGAACACCGCCTTCGCGCGCGACCTGGAGAAGGCCGTGCTCCCGCTGCTCAAGGCCTGACCGCTCCCCCCGCCCGCCGCGGCGGGAGCGGCCCCGCCTCCCCGCTCAGTGCGTTCCCTCGGTCTCCCAAAGGTACCGCAGGCGCTCGGGGAAGTTCCTCTTCACGTCCATCATCTCCCCTTTGGAGATATGCTTCAGCAGGACGGCTATGACGCCCCTGGTGATGCGCTCCGGGTCCGCCCCGGGCGGGAGCGCCGCGCCCACCTTGCCGAAGAACTCCATCTCCGTGCGCAGCTTCTCCGGCTTGTCGGCCGGCGTCCAGCCGCTGTAGTACATGCCGGCTATCAGCACCGGCATCTGCGCCGCGAACTCCGCGCACTCCTGCACCGGCAGCCTGTCGCGTATGGCGTGCAGGACGGCGCGCAGGGCCCGGTAGGCGTCGTTCGGATTGGTGTAGTCCAGCTCCGTTTCCACGTCCTTCAGCCAGGCGCGCGTCTTCGCCAGCGCCTTGTCGAACAGGTGCGACTCCGAGGCCTCCGTTATCGTTTCCGGCCATTCGGCCGTTATCCTGGCGGCCTCTTCCCAGTCGCCCTCCTGCGTGCCAGGCCTGTTGCCCCTGTGCTCGTAGATCTCCTGCGCCACCTGCCGCGTGGCCTCCTCCAGGTTGCCGCTGCGCAGGTAGTTGGCGTACGCCTGCGTATAGGCGTGCCTGGCCTTCGTGGTTACTCTCATGTTCTTGTTCATTTCCCCCCCTTTGATTGACGGGCATCCCGGCCGCGCGCCCGACGGGCGAGCCGGCCTGTGCTGCATGGAGATCCCCTTGAGGCAATACTACAATTGGCGCCGCCGGCGCCACAATAGACTTAAAAGGCTAGCCGCATCC
>JAJZOZ010000047.1 GCA_021811405.1 bacterium
CCTGCTGGCCGCGGGTGAACACGTACGGCAGGACGGTGGCGCCCGGGGTGTACTTCGCGGTGGTGAGGTTCCAGGCGACGGAGGGCACGCGGGACGTCTGCCAGGTGGTGAAGAAGATCCTGGTGCCCTGAGGCGCGGCCCGCTAGAGGAATATGGATATGAAGACCATTAAGAATCTCCTGCTGATAGCGGCCGCGCTGCTGACGGCGGCCGCCGGGGCGTACGCCGGCGACAGCCGCGTCGGCACCGACGGCGCCGCGTTCATGAAGATCCCCACCGGCAGCCCCCGCGCCCAGGCCCTCGGCAACAACGGCGTTTCCATAGTCGAGGGCGGCGAGGCCATGAACATCAACCCCGCCGGCATCGCCTCCGCGCAGATGCGCGAGGTCTCGTTCTCGTACCTCAGCTGGGTGCAGGATTACTCCGGCCAGTACATCTCCTACGTCCACCCCATCGGCCAGTCCGTGATCGGCGTCAACTTCGCCTATTACAACATCACCGGCTTCGACGTCAGGGACAGCGAGGGCAAGCCGCAGTACGGCACCGACGTGAAGGTGCGCAACGGCTACGGCTCCTTCACGATAGCCAAGGGCTTCTTCCTCGAGAAGCTGCTGCTCGGGGTGAGCGCCAAGGAGGTCGTGGAGGACAACTATACCGCCGAGTACAGGAACCTCGTGTTCGACATGGGCGCGGTCCTGCGCATAGGCAGGAAGCTCTCGCTGGGCTGGGCCGGCCAGAACTTCTCCGGCAAGAGCCACCAGGTGGTAAAGGTCAACCGCTTCGGCGGAGCCTACGCTTTCAACCCTTTCATGACGCTCGCGCTCGAGAACAAGGCCTACTCGGACCGCAAGGGCAGGCTCGGCGGCGGCATGGAGTTCACGCTGCCCGAGGAGGTGCTGCAGGTCGGCCGGGTCTCGCTGCGCGCCGGTTATACCCCGGCCGACGGCTACGGCAAGAACATCGACGACGGGACCCTCGACCGCCTGGGGATGAACGACATCTCGGGCTGGTCGTTCGGCGTGGGCCTTTACAGCGCGCAGGCCCTCGGCTACGGCATGGGCTTCGACTATACCTTCGCGCCCTACGGCGCGCTGGGCAAGGCCAGCCAGATGGCGCTGAGGTTCCAGTTCTAGGAGGGCGGGGATGGGACGGCTCCGCGCCAGGAAAGGCCAGACGGCCATAGAGTACCTGCTGGTGACGGCGTCCCTGCTGTTCGTGTTCGTGATGATGTACAAGGCTTTGCAGTACTCGCTCGCCAACCAGTTCAAGCGCGGCGGCGTGGTGATAATCAGGATGTACAAGGAAGACCCCTGGTAAGGGGGCGGATCTCGGATAGCTTACGGAGGAATACAATGAACAAGCTGTTTAAGAACAGGAAAGGCCAGAACACCGTCGAATACCTGCTGATGCTCGCCGTCGTGGTGGGCGTAGTGCTGGTGGCGGGCATGATGCTCAAGAAGTACATGCCCACCCTTTTCCAGAGCATACAGGGCATGATCAACGGAGCGGCCTCCACCCTGGGCTCTTCCGGCGGCAACCAGCCTTAAGCCGGACGCGTCTGCGGGCCGGGCGGGAAGCGGACGCTTGCCGCCCGGCGGCGCGGTCCTTCGTGGTCTTTGTCCCGGGGAGCTCCCGGGGAAAGGTTGCGGCTTTATGGACATGGAACGCTTAGCGGCCGTGCCGCGGCGCGCCGCGGCGGCCATCGGCTGCCTGAAGAAGGCGGGGCAGGTGACTATCGAGCTGCTGCTCGTGCTCCCCATCTTCATGCTGCTGCTGTTCTTTATCATGGAAATGGGGAACCTGGGCTTCCAGACCATACTGGCGCATCACTGCGCTTACGAGCTGGCGCGCATAGGTTCCATGGTGGCGGGCCCGGACGGGGCGGGCGGCCACGGCGGGAAAGGGCTGGCCAACATGAAGATGCAGGCCGTGCTGAAGGAGATGTTCCCGAGCAGCCCCGGGGTGGCGGTGGAGGGCGATTTCCACGACAACGCCATCCCCAACGACCCGCAGTCCGGCCAGCAGAGCCAGGACTGGGTGGTCAAGCTGACCTACCCGGCCAAGCTGATCTTCCCCGGTTCGAGCTACTTCCTGGCGGACCCGCCGAAGGGCGCGCGGACCATGAAGATAATAGTGAGGGTCAGGATGCCGGTGGAGAAGCCGTACCTGCAGTAGACGGCCAATTTACTTAACACGGATTTAACGGGAAGTTAACAGCTAAATCGGAGAATATCTATATGGAAAAGAAAGGCATGCTCGTACCCATGCTGCTGGCCATGGCGGCCGCGGCCATCTACTGGTGGGTGCTCACCTCCAAGGAGCGCGCGCTGTCCGCGCAGCATGAGCGGGCCGTGGTGCTGGCCGCCCGCTTCGACCTGCCGGCCCGCACGATCATGAACGTGGACCTGGTGGAGACGAAGGAGATCCCCCGGATGTACATGGAGCAGGACGCCTACGAGGTGAAGAGCCAGTCCGACATAAAGCTGATCACCAACCTCGTTACCGCCGTGCGCGTCCCCAAGGGCAACCAGATCACGCAGAGCGCGCTGGTGTCCCTCTCGCCGGAGGCCGGGCTCTCCGTCAAGGTCCCTCCCGGCTACCGCGGCTGCGTGCTGCCGCTGGAGAACGACCTGCTGCGCCTGATCAAGCCGGGCGACCGCGTGGATATCCTGGTCACTTTCGACGCCGTGATGGGCGACAACCGCAAGGAGAAGGTTACCGCCACTATCCTGCAGAACGTGCTGGTCCTGGGCGTCGGCACCAACCTCGGGCAGGGCCTTTCCGGCCAGCAGGCCGCGGCGAAGGCCAAGGCCGAGGCGGCCGACGAGGCGTTCTCGGAAAAGGCGGCGCTGAGCCTGGCGCTGAACCCGCAGGAGGCGCAGTACCTCTCCCTCTCGCAGAAGCAGGGCGATATCTCCGTGGTGGTCCGCGGCCTCGGCGACGTCGAACTGCATCCGATGGAGATCGCCTCCTTCAAGCGGCTGATAAAATAAGGATATATATATGAAAAAACCCTTCATCCTCCTGGCCGCGCTGCTGCTGCTGCTGCCCGCCGTTTCGCGCGCGCAGCAGACGCAGATGGTGGCCGTGAGCGCCGACATCGTGGAGATAAGCGGCTCGCTGCAGAAGACCAGGGGGTTCTCCTGGAGCGAACTGCTGGACTTCACCGAGAAGAGCGCGGCCGGCATAATCACGCTCGGGGACTTCGAGCGCAAGACGCAGCTGGCCGCCACGCTGAAGCTGCTGGAGACGGAGGGCAAGGCCCAGATACTTTCCAATCCCAAGGTCATCACGAAGAGCAATACGCAGGCCAACTTCACCGTAGGCGGCGAGGTCCCGGTCCCCTACGCCAACCAGAGCGGCGTCGGGGCCGAGTTCAAGAAGTTCGGCGTGATCCTGGTAGTGCTGCCGGTCGTGCTGACGGAGAAGAAGAACACCGTGGACGTCCAGATACAGCTGGAGGTCTCCAACCCCGACTATTCCAAGCCGGTCGTGGTCTCAGGCACCACGATCCCTTCGATGATAACGAGGCAGATACAGACCGAGGTGGAGCTCAAGAGCGGAGAGACGCTCGTTATAGGCGGCCTGAAGCGCAGCAACCGGAACGTTTCCAAGAAGCGGGTGCCTATACTGGGCAGCCTGCCGCTGATAGGGGCCCTTTTCAGCTCCACCGACATCGTGGAGGAGCAGAGCTCGCTGTTCCTGTTCGTGACGTTCGATATTATAAAGTGACGTTCCGCGCCTGTGGCGCGGAACGTCATCCCGGCGAAAGCCGGGATCCAGGTAAGGAAGCACATCCCGGCGAAAGCCGGGATCCAGGTAAGGAAGCACATCCCGGCGGAAGCCGGGATCCAGCGCGGTCCGGCGGTTTCGCGGGCATCTTATGGATGAACAGAACTTAGCGCCGAGGGTGGTGACCTTTTCCGGCCCCAAGGAAGGGGTGGGGAAGACGTCGCTCGTGATGAACCTCGCCCTGGCGTGGGCCAATTACCAGAAGCGCAACGTGCTGATCCTGCCGCTGGACCCCATGTGCCGGCCGGAGCACGCCCAGCTGCTGGACCTGAACCCGCCCTCGATGGCGGAGATCATCAGGGCCGTAGGCCGCGAGTCCGTCGGCGCGCTGGGCGCCCTGCTGCGCGGCAAGATCCCTATCTCGCAGTGGGGGGTGGGCGTGCTGCCGCTGGCCAAGCGCCGTTCCGACGTCGCCAAGATGTCGCCGGACATAATCCTGCCGGTGCTTTCCAAGCTCGCCAACAGCTTCGATATCTTCATCGACGTGGACCCCTACTTCCCGATGCAGGTCTTCGCTTTCGACATCTCGGACCTGATCTTCTGGGTCTCCAATTCCAACGTCTCGTCGCTGAACGCCACCGCCGGCATCTTCCGCGAGGTCAACGAGCTGCATTTCCCGATGAACAAGTTCGAGGTGGTCTCGAACCTGTTCGACATGCCGGGGGCGCTGGGCCCCAAGGAAGTAGAAAAGTTCTACAAGCAGATGGGCAAGGACGTGCTGGCCTTCATGCCCTGGGAGGACGCGCTGCCCGCCTGCGCCAACCAGAACAAGGTGCTGATCGTGGAGCAGCCCAACTCCCAATGGGTCCGCATCCTGCGCGTGCTGCTGGGGCGCCTGGCGGAGGTGAAGCCCTCCGAGAAGCAGTGGGTCTCCAACGTCAGTTCCTCCGATTTCTCCCACGGCTCGGACATGCTCTGGCGCCAGACCGAGAAGGAGGCCGCCCCGGCGCCGCAGGCGCAGGCCGCCGCCTCCGCCTCCGCGGCCAGGGTGGACGTGCCGCCGTTCTGGGAAGACCTGAAGATGAAGATCCACCGGAACGTCGTGTCCGCGCTCGAGACCGAGCGCATCAAGATCTCCGACGAGCCGTCCCAGAACGCCGAGAACCGCAAGAAGGTGGACGGCATCATCAACGGTCTGCTGCAGAAGGAGACGGCTACGCCTCTCACCCGCGAGCAGAGGGTCAAGTTCATCAACGAGCTGCTCGACGAGATCATGGGCCTCGGCCCGCTCGAGGAGCTGATGCGCGACCCGTCGGTCACCGAGATCATGGTCAACTCCGCCGACAAGGTCTACATCGAAAAATCCGGCAAGCTGATCCTGACCAAGTACAAGTTCCGCAACGACGAGCAGATCATGCAGGTCATGAAGCGCATCGTCGCGCCGCTCGGCCGCCGCATCGACGAGTCCGTGCCGCTCGTGGACGCCCGCCTGAAGGACGGCTCGCGCGTCAACGGCATCATCCCGCCGCTGGCCGTCTCCGGCCCGACGCTGACGATCCGGCGCTTCTCCGCGAAGCCGTTCACCGACTCCGAGCTGGTCAAGAAGGGTTCGATCTCGCAGACCGCCGTGGACTTCCTGAAGGCCTGCGTGAAGCTCCGCAAGGACATCATCATCTCCGGCGGCACCGGCACCGGCAAGACGACCTTCCTGAACATGTTGTCGAGCTACATCCCCGAGGACGAGCGCATCGTCACCGTGGAGGACACCGCCGAGCTCCGGCTGCAGCAGGACCACTGGGTGCGCCTGGAGTCCCGCCCGCCGAACATCGAAGGCAAGGGCGAGGTCAGCATCCGCGACCTGGTCAAGAACTGCCTTCGTATGCGTCCCGACCGCATCGTCGTCGGCGAGGTCCGCTCTTCCGAGGCCCTGGACATGTTGCAGGCCATGAACACGGGCCACGAAGGCTCGCTGGCCACGATCCACGCCAACACCCCGCGCGACGCGCTGACCCGCATGGAGGCCATGTGCCTGATGGCCGGCGCCGACCTGCCGATCTGGGCGCTGCGCGAGATGATCGCGTCGGCCGTGCACATGATCGTGCAGCTGACGCGCTTCTCCGACGGTACCCGCAAGATCACGGCGATCACCGAGATCACGGGCCGCGAGGAGAACCAGATCCTGATCCACGACATCTTCCGCTACCACCAGACCGGCATGGACGAGAACGGCAAGGTGGTCGGCTACTTCAGCGCCACCGGCGACCCGCCCAAGTTCTACAAGGACTTCGAGACGCACGGCATCCCGATGCCGGTGGAGATCTTCTGGACGGAGGAGCAGAAGAGGCAGCGCGCAGGGGGAGCCCGCTAGGCGCGGAAACCGGCCCTATGAGGAAGCTCGTTGCGATCATCCTTACGCTGGCGGCCCTGGCCGCCGGGAACGCGCGCGCAGGCGTGTTCACGAAGACCGAGATGGACGAGATCTCGTGCGCCGCGGTCAAGATGCAGCTTTTCTATTACTACCTCGCGCCGGAAAAAGACCCCAATATCCTCAAGTACACGCTGAAGTGCGGCGGCGCCGACGTCACGTACGAGATGCCCAAATGGCTGGGGCCCGAGGTGACCGAGATGGCCGGCCGCAAGGTCTGGCGGGACCCGGAGGAGGGGGAGATCACCGAGGCCGGCATCTGGCAGACGCCGGTGTCCATACTCTACGAGTACCTGGAGCTCACCCGCAAGACCTTCCCGCCGGAGGCCGGCGGCGCCAACATCCAGCCGGGCCTGCTGATCAAGGAGTACGCCGACATCCGCATCCGCTTCCAGATGTCCATGGACAGGCTCTACCGCGCGAGGACCCGCACCGTCAACATGGGCGACTCCATGCAGGGCCGCGGCCGCACGATAATGGCGCAGTTCGCGCTGGTCCTCAAGGAGATGGAGTCGATAGCCGACGCCATCTCCAGCACCAACCAGCGGGAATACGCGCAGGCGGTCACCGCCTCTGCGGTGCTCTGCCAGGACTCGTTCCGGCTGCTCTTCAGGCCGCCCCGCGTCTACGCCCCGCCACCGAAGGAGTCCCAGTCCCAGAAGATCATCGGCACCGCGCTTTCGATACTGGGCATAATCCTGATCTTCCTGGCCGTGCAGGCCTATTTCGCGCTTAACGACGAGAAGACCGACAAGGTCATGGCCACCTATAAGGAGAAGGTCGCCACGTTCACCGAGGCCTTCTCCCGCCAGTTCATCAGCATAAACGTCAAATACCTGGTGCTGGGGCCCACGGCGCTGTTCGGGCTGCTCGGCATGCTGACGGGCAGCGTGCTGATGTTCGTGCTGTTCACCGCGCTCGGCTTCTACCTCGGCCTGCGCACCCCGGCCTTCGTGCTGAACTCGATGAAGCAGGCCCGCGGCCGCAAGATCGACGGTCAGCTGATGGACGGCCTGATCCTGCTGGCGAACTGCCTGCGTTCCGGCCTCGACATCGTGCAGGGCTTCGAGATGGTCTCGAAGGACCTGCTGCCGCCCATTTCCGACGAGTTCGGCCTCGTCATCAAGAACTACCAGCTGGGTATGACGTTCGAGAAGGCGCTGGGCGTTATGGAGGAGCGCGTCGAGTCCAAGATGCTCTCCTACATGATCCGCGCGATCGTGCTGCAGCGCCAGATGGGCGGCAACCTGACAAAGGTCTTCGAGCGCATCGTCGTGGACATCCGCGAGGAGTCCAAGCTGGAGGAGAAGACGAAGGCCATGACCGCGCAGCAGAAGATCCAGTCCATAGTGGTGGGCATCATGCCGTGGATCATGGTGGGCGTGATGTTCCTGTTCCAGCCCGACGTGATGATAAAGTTCTACGCCAGCCCGATCGGCTTCGCCGTGCTGATCTTCTGTATCGTCTGGATCAGCATCGGCATGAAGGTGGTCTCCAGCCTCGGGAAGATAAGAGTATGAGCCCTGACAAGATCACCGCGGTTTTCCTTATAATCCTCTCGGTGGGAGGCTCGTTCGCGGCCTTCACCGCCGTGCAGCGCTTCTTCGCGCCGCGCGAGGAGTCGCGCTCGCCGATAGGCGATATCAGCGACATGGAGGGCAAGCACATCTCGGCGTTCTCCAGGCTGGAGGGCAGCAAGAACGTCTGGGACAAGCTGGACCTCTTCCTGGCCAAGAACATGGGCCTCGAGAAGAAGCTGGAGGAGACCTACACGCTGCTCGGCAGCCCGGCCAACCTGGACCCGCTGAAGATGCTGCACCAGAAGCTGCTGGTAGCCGCCGTGATGCCGGCCCTGTTCTACGCGATGAGCGGCTCGCCGTTCGTGCTGATCTTCGCGCCGCTGGGCTTCGTGCTGCCGGACGCCGGCATTTACGCCGGCCGTATCCGCAAGCGCCAGGAGGACATCATCCGCAACTTCCCGACCTTCGTGGACCTGGGCGCGCTGATGATCGAGTCTGGCCTCGACTACATGACCGCTTTCGACCGCATCGTGAAGATAGCCCCGGTGAAGACCGGTCTGGAACTGGAGATAGAGAAGACGATCAACGAGGTGCAGCTGGGCTACTCCCGCCGCGACGCGCTGCGCCGCCTGTCCGCCCGCACCGGCCTGCAGGAAGTGCGCTCCTTCGTGGGCCTGATAGTCCAGTCGGACGAGCTGGGCACCAGCCTGGTGGAACTGCTGCGCAACTATTCCGCCGACATGCGCTTCCGCCGCCTGAACAAGGCCGAGAAACTCGCCGCGCAGGCCTCCACCAAGATGCTGATCCCGCTGTTCATCTTCATCTTTCCCACCGTGTTCATCCTGATGCTGTCCCCGATGATCAGCGACCTGATGAGGGGAGGCATGCCGTTCTGAAGAGGCTCCTTATGGCTAAAATTTTCGCGTTCATCCTCCTGCTCCCGGCGCTCGCGCCGGCGCAAGCGCTGGCCCAGACCCAGCCGCCCGTCAAGAGCGAGGAGTCGCTGTTCCTGGACCTGCAGAAGACCGGCCTCGGCGCCCTCGACGAGACGGACGAGAAGCGCAAGTTCCTGGAGACGGTCAGGCTGGAGAAGCAGAAGATCCAGGGCGCGATGCTCGACAGCATCTACGAGAACGCTTTCGACTACTACCGGCACGGCAACTACGAGGAGGCCAAGGACCTGGCCGGCAAGATCCTCTCGATAGACCCGAGCTATCAGGACGCCCAGATGCTGCTGGAGGCGTCCAACCAGCTGCGCGGCAGCGCCCGGCCCGGCATGAGCGAGAAGATAATGATCGAGGACCGCTTCAAGACGGCGCTGTCCTATTACACCGAGGGGCGCATCGTGGAGGCCCACGCCAAGATGCAGGAGGTCGTCAAGCTCTCGCCCAACAACATCAAGGCGAAGTACTGGCTCTCGAGGATGAAGGACGACCTGAAGGAATATTATTTCCAGCAGGGCACCGACGCCTACAAGGTGCGCGACCTGAAGGGCGCGCTCGACAATTTCTACAGCGCGCTGCTGATAAAGCCCAAGGACTCGCTGACTATCGAGTGGGTCACGCGGGTCGAGGACGAGCTCCGCCAGCAGAAGGCCAACGACCGCCTGAAGGAGGCCCTGGAGTTCTACGCGCAGGGCAAGCTGCTCTCCGCCTACGACGGCCTCAAGAAGGCGCTCGAGGTGCAGCCCGGCGACACCAAGTCCGCCAAGCTGCTTGGCGAGGTGAAGCAGGAGATAGAGAACGGCTACATCGCCTCCGGCAAGAAGTTCTACGGGGCGAGAAAGTACACCGACGCTATAGGCGAGTGGGACAAGGCCAAGCCCTACACCTCCAACATGTCCTACCTGAACAAGCTGATCGCCAGGGCGAACCAGCAGATGAAGCTGGAGGCGGATGAGAAGAAGCGCCGGGCCGAGGAGGCCGCCCGCCGCGCCCGCGAGGAAGAGGAGCGCAAGGCCAAGGAGGAGGAGGAGCGCCTGAAGGCGGAGGCCGAGGCCAAGCGCAAAGGCATGACGACGGTCGAGGAGACCGTGAAGAAGCCCGCCGGGGTGAGCGAGGAGAACCGCCTGGCGGCCCAGCAGCATTACCTGGAAGGCCTGAAGTACTTCCAGAACTCGAATTACGAGAAGGCCAGAGACGAGTGGACGATAGCCAAGCAGCTGGACCCGGGCAACGCGGACACGGCGGCGGGCCTGAAGCGCATAGAGCAGATACTCGCCGGCGGACAGTAGGCTCCGGCCGGCGGGCCGATTGGCCCGTCGGGCACGGGGTCGGCCACACCGTGGCCGCCCCTCGCCACTCCCTCGCCGCGCTGCGCAAGCGGCTTCGGTCCGTGACGGCCCTCCGGGCCAATCGGCCCGCCGGCCTACGCGGGGCATTAAGGCGGAGTACTGCATCTTATGACGGGGCGCGCTTGAAGGGCGCGCTTTTTTGTCAGAATTAATATTTAGGCAACAATCCTTTAACAGGCTTTTGATAGACTAGTGATGCGGGCCTAATACGCCCGCCAGATTTCGGCAAGGACTGACATATGCGGCTGACGATGAAGTGGCTGATGTGGTTCGTCGGGATAGGCATCTACGTGATGTTCCTCGGCGGCGTGTTCTATTACAACCTGTTCAAGTGGACCTTCGACGAGAAGCTCAAGCAGGACGTGATAGACAAGATCAAAACGTACGCCCCGACGATGCGCACCGGCCTGCTGAACAGCCCCAACGCGATCTCGTTCGAAGAGTACGACATCATGACGGAGCTCTCCAAGGACGAGCGCATCACTTCGATGCTCTACCTGAGCCGTCAGGGCAAGGTGCGCTGGCACAAGGAGGCCCGCTTCATCGGCATCACCTGGGACGAGCTGCAGAAGCAGGTGCCCCCGGCCACCGACGCCATCTCGCAGGCCTACCTCTCCAAGAACCCGAAGGTGCGCCAGGTCAAGGACGAGCCTTTCTACGAGATAGCGATCCCCTTCTCGGTGAGGGGCGAGATCATAGGCATCATGGACCTGATGGTCTCGCGCGCCGGCGCCGAGGTGCTGATAGGCTCGGCGATGCGCAAGTACGTGTTCGGGGCCATAGGCGTGCTCTTCCTGCTCGGCCTGCCGCTGTACTTCTTCTTCCACCACTACGTCATTTCCCCGATGTACGCGCTGCGCGAGAGCATAGAGAGCGTCTCGCTGAAGAACTTCGACCTGCGCTTCCCGGTCCGGCCCGACGAGGTCGGGGACCTGGCCGGGGCCATCACCAGGCTGATGGGGAAGATGAAGGTGGAGATAGAAGGCATCTCCAACCGGGACAAGACCTACAAGGAGGCCGAGCAGCGCTGGTGGCGCTCCCTGCTGAACATCATAGTTCCGGCCACGAACTACGTGATAGTGGTGGACGAGAACAACAGCATCCTGTACGCGAATTTCGAGCTGACGCAGGGGATGGACGCCAAGAACATCCACCTGCTCGACGTGGTGGACAGCCAGCAGCAGACGCTGCTGCGCCTGGTGGGGCAGGCCTTCGAGATGCCGGACCAGACCGTGGAGGGGGAGGCCGTCTTCAAGGGGCAGAACCTGAACGTGAAGGTGCTGCACGTGGGCGCCACCGCCGAGACCAACCGCACGCTGATCCTCTTCTATCCCAAGGCCAATATAAGTCTATAAGGCAGCGGGTCCTGTCAGGACGCCGGACCGCGAAACACGCGGTCGGCCACACCGTGGCCGCCGCTCCCCACTCGGGCTCGGCGCTTATGCAAGCCTCGCCCTCCGTGAGGGTTTCGCTAACCCGGCATCCTGCCACCCGCTGCGCCGATCCTGTTTGGCTGATGGGCGGAAATCCTGTGGCGGCAGGTCCTGGCGGGCTTGTTGTTGCGGACTAATAATTATGTATTATATAGCCGAGCGCGCCGCGGCGCGCCGCGGCCGTTCATTTTTGGAGGAGAAACATGAAACTTGAAGTGCGCAACATAAGCGTGGGGTCCCTGGTGGGTTCGTCCGTGCCGTTCGTGGTGTTCGTGCTGGCCCTGCTGGGCGGCGTGATAACCTTCTTCATAGTGCCCAACCCCCAGTTCGGCCTGATGTCCTTCGGGCAGAAGGTGCTCAGCGTCGGGCTTTACGCGCTGCTGTACACCGTTATCGCCACGGCGGTGCTGGTGTTCGCGGCCTTCGTCTACAACGTGATGACCGGCGTGCTGGGGCTCAGGGGCGTCTCCTTCGACATTGAAGAGATACACCAGGACTGACGTCGAGCGGCCGCACCGGAGAACACCGTGAAGATAAATATCATATTCGTTTCCAAGGACCTGTCGAGGGCGTCGCTGATGCTCGAGATGCTGTCCCGCCAGGGCTATTCGGTGGCCACCGCTCACCGCGCCCGCGAAGTGATGGGCATGCTGGCCGAGAAGTCCTTCGACATGGTCATGGTGGGGCAGAACCTGGCCGACGAGGAGGGGCTCACCTTCCTGAAGAACCTGAGGGCCAAGAACAAGAACATCCCGGTGATAGCCGTGCTGGAATCTCCTGACACGCTGCTCGACCACATGCCGTCCGGCATGAGCACCGAGGCGCTGCTGCCGCACGGTCCGTCCGGCCGCGAGGCGCCGAAGATCTCCTACAAGCTGGCTTTCTTCCAGCTGGGCGCCGACGAGGTGCTGGGCTACAGCCAGGACCTGCACGAGAGCGTGGCCCGCATCCGCGCGGTGGTGCGCCGCACCGTCAGCGTGCAGGCCGACGAAGTGCTGAAGATGAACGAGATAGAGCTGAACATGTCCAGCTACACCGTGCGGATCGCCAGCAAGGAGATCACGGTGACGGCCAAGGAGTTCGACCTGCTCTACGTCTTCCTGAGCTCGCCCAACCGCGTGCTGTCCAGGCCCTACCTGATCGAGCGCGTCTGGGGCTACAATTATTTCGGCTCGCCCCGCACGGTGGACGTCCACGTGCGCCGGCTGCGTTCCAAGATGGGCAAGGCCTCGCGCTACGTCCACACCGTCCCCTGCGTCGGCTACAAGCTGGTGCCGGGCGCCAAGCAGGGGAAATAACGGAGGGTTCACCATGTCACAGAAGATCCTTATCATCGACGACGACGCGCACCTGCGCGAAAGCCTGGCCGAGGTGCTGGCCCTCGAGGGCTTCGAGACCCTGGAGGCCGGCAACGCCAAGGGCGGCATAGCCTCAGCCAAGAAGAACAAGCCGGAAGTGGTGATCATGGACATACAGCTGCCGGACTCCTCCGGCTTCCAGATCTGCCAGGAGCTGCGCAAGTTCTCCAAGGACTTCATCCTGATCATGATGACCGGGCGCTTCCTCTCCGCCGAGGAGAAGACGCAGGGCCTGAGCCTGGGCGCGGACGAGTACATCACCAAGCCGTTCGACATCCAGGAGCTTTCGATACGCATACGGCAGCTGCTGAGCAGGAGGGCGCGTAAATGAAGAGATACGCGCTGCTGCTCGCTTCGCTGCTGCTGGCCGGCCCCGCGCTGGCCCAGAAGAAGGCCGCGCCCGAAGGCGGCCGCATGACGCTCTACCTGGAGGCCATGGACGGCCAGGGCTGGCAGTGGTTCTTCCTGGCCGACACCATCAGGCGCAACCTGCCGGCCTCCGAGCTGAAGGTCTACCCGCTGGTGCAGAAGGGGGAGGACGGCTCTTTCTCCTCCCGCCGGGGAGAGGCGGAGCTCGCCGAGGCCACCCGCCTGGCCGTGCTGGCTTCCGCCTACCAGTCCCGGATGCTCGCCTACCTGAACGCCCGCTCGCTGTCCCCTTCGGCCGACGGCTGGATGGACGCGGCCCTGTTCGCCGGCATCAACCCGGACGAGCTCGACAAGAAGGCCGCCTCCGAGGGGAAGGCGGACCTGCGGAAGGCCTACGACATGTCGTCGAAGGCCGGGGCCGAGTCCACCACGCTGTTCCTGGACGGCAAGCGCTACGAGGGCTACCAGCGCCTGATGCCGCTCTACGAGGCCGTCAACGCGGCCCTGCCCGCCGCCAAACGCGCCAGGCCGCCCGCCGGCTACGTCCCCAAGCCCAAGCCGGTCCCGCCGGGTTTCTGGGTGGTGCTCAGCAGCGGCATGGAGACGAACAACCAGCTGGTCGCCGTGTTCGACAGGTATTTCGAGGGCATCAAGGCGCAGGAGCTGGATTACGGCTCCAAGGACCGCGCCACCCGCTTCCCCGAGCTTTCCTTCGTGCCGTCCTACATTGTCGCCGCCACGCCGGAGGCCAAGAAGCGCCTGGCCAACGAGGTGGCCGCCGGGCTGTTCAAGGAGCAGGGCGGCTACCTGGTCTACGAGGACCGGCAGCGCCGCGGGCTCTACGCCGGCCGCGCGGAGAGGAAGAACGTCCTCGAGGTCTTCGTGATGAGCCAGTGCCCGTTCGGCGTGATGGCCGAGGATTCGCTGCTGGACGCCGAGAAGAACAAGCTCCTGCCCGAGGGCCTGAAGTGGGAGGTCCATTTCATCGGCGACGCCAAGAAGGACGACAAGGGCGCCTGGCAGTTCTCCAGCCTGCACGGCCAGGCCGAGTGGGAGGAGGACGCCAGGCAGGCCTATATAGCGGCCAAGTTCCCCGACAAGTTCAAGGCGTACCTCGCCGAGAGGAACAAGGACGTCCACGCCGCGGACTGGCAGAAGGCGGCCAAGGCCGCCGGCCTGGACGCGGACAGGATAGAGAAAGGCTTCGACGAGGGCAAGGAACTGCTGGCGGCCGACTTCGCCGCCACGTCGGAGCTCGGCATCACCACCTCCCCTTCGTTCATCGCGGACGGCAGGCAGTTCATGGTGGGCCTCGGGGAGCTGACCAAGCTCCCCGGTTTCGGGAAGATCCCGCCCCCCGGCCAGCCGGCCGCCGGCTGCGCGAAGTAGCGCGGTTACCGGGGCTCCCGAGCGGGGGCCCCGGACTTTTTTACGCGGATTTTCCCGGGTTGAAACAATTCCGTAACAGGCCTTTGGGATAATATAGTATCTTCGCGCTGAAGGCTATGTTCGATTTATGACCGAAGCACCCAAGAAACGAGGACGGCTGTTCTACAAACTGCTGCTGATATTCCTCATCGTTTCGCTGGTCCCGCTGGGCATAGTAGGCTACTACCTGGTCAACCTCAGCCAGATCACGCTGAACCGCGCCATCTCGCGCGACCAGGAGGCGCTGGCCGTCGGCTTCGCCGACACGGTATCGAGCTACATCATCAATTTCCGCAACGTGCTGTCGGACGCGGCCCACATGGCGGACTTCGCCTCGATGGACACGGCCAAGCAGCAGGGGCTGGTCAGCCACATCATGCAGCTGCACCCGGCCTTCCTCGAGATCTCCGTGGTGGACGCCTCCGGCCAGGAGAGGGTGCGACTGGGGCGCTTCGTGCACGAGACCGGCATGCGCGACTTCTCCAACGACGCGATGTTCGCCAAGGTGATGCGCGCGGGCGAGTTCGTGGGGGGGCTCGAGAAGTACATGGGCTCCTACCCGGCCATCACGATGGGCGTGCAGATCGTGAACACGCAGACCAACCAGGCCGTGGGCGCGATCCTCGCCAAGATGAGCCTGACGGCCCTGTCCAGCCTGCTGAAGACCGGCTTCCCGGAGAGCACGCACACGCAGGCCGCGGTGATAGATTCCAACGGCTTCCTGATAGCGCATTCCAACGCGAACGAGATCTACAAGGCCAACGCGAAGCTGCCCGACGACGTGCTGCGCATCCTGCTGCAGAACGACGCCAAGACCGGCGGCGGCGAGCTGGTGCTGGAGTCCACCGGCGAGCGGGTGCTGGGCGCTTTCGCCGAGGTGGCGGAGCTGGGCTGGGTGGTGTACATCCAGCGCTCGGTCTCGGTGGCCTACCAGGCCTCCGACGACATGCTCAAGCGCACCCGGAACATGATGGGCATCGTGACGGTGTTCGTGCTGTTCCTGGGCTACGCGGTGTCGCTGGTCATCACGCAGCCGATCCAGGCGCTGCGCGAGGCGGCTATAAAGCTCGGCGAGGGCGACTTCGACTACCTGCCGGACCTCAGCATGCCCAACGACGAGATCGGCGAGCTCGCGCACACTTTCGTGCAGATGAGCGAGAGCCTCAAAGTGAAGACCGCCGAGATCATGACGGCCAAGGACGAGCTCGAGCGCCTCAACCGCAGCCTCGAGAACCGCGTGGAGGCGCGCACCCGGGAGCTCAAGAGCGCGCAGGACGAGCTGATCAAGAAGGAAAGGCTGGCCGCGATCGGGCAGATGGCTTCCGTCGTAGGCCACGAGATCCGCAACCCGCTGGCGGTGATCAACAACTCCATCTATTTCATAAAGACGAAGGCCAACGCCGCCGGCGCGCCCGACCCGAAGATCACGAAGCACATCTCGATAATCGAATCCGAGATCCGGCAGGCCAACGGCATCATAGACGAGATCCTCGGCTTCGCCCGCACGCGCGAGCTGAACCCGAAGGTGATGGGCCTCAACAACTACCTGGAGGACCTGACGATGTCCTTCCCGGTGCCGGCCCACATAGAGCTGGTGAAGCATTTCGCGCCGGAGAACCCGTACGTCAACATTGACCCGGACGAGATGGCGCAGGCCCTGCGCAACCTCATCAAGAACGGCATCGAGGTGATGCCGGAGCACGGCAAGGTGTTCGTGCGCAGCGAGGTGGTGGAGGGGAACATGGTGCGGGTGGACGTGGAGGACACGGGGCCCGGCATGCCGAAGGAGACGCTGGAGAAGATCTTCGCGCCGTTCTTTACCACGAAGGCGCGCGGCACGGGCCTGGGGCTTGCCGTGGTGAAGAAGGTGGCGGACCGCCACAAGGGGCGCGTGGAGGTCACCAGCACCGTCGGCCAGGGCACCTGCTTCAAGATCTTCCTGCCCATAGTGCAGGCCCCGCCGCCCCCGCCCGGCCGCTGAGCCGCTCCCTCCCGAAACCGCGGGCCTCCCCCGCGGTTTTTTATTTCCGTCATCCCGGCGCAAGCCGGGATCCAGTCTATATTCCTTCCCCGATCTAGCGGCGTTACCGGGTTGTGGGCGTTTCAGGCGGTCAGCCGCTCGCTCATAAGCGTGCGCCGGGGAGGAGGGCCCTTGGGCCTCCGCCGGCGAAGAACACAGAACTGTCGCTGCGCTCCATCCGCCTCGCACACAGTGCTCGGCTCAAACATTCTTCGCCGCGGCCTTGATGATAGGCCGTCCGCTCCGGCCGCACGGGCCCTGCGCCCTAAAATCGCTCGCGGCTGACCGCCCGAGCCGCGCCCTTAAGACCTGGCTAGTTCGAATCCCAGTCCCGGAGTTCCCGATTTTAGCCCTGGTATTCTGCCAGGGCTTTTTTTGTATAGTCTGGAAGGGATTTGGTAATGAATGAAATCACTTTCGAAGAATGGCTTAAAGGGCGGTTCGATAAACCGGAAGGCCCTGAGCCTTGGTATTATGATTCTCAGAGCGATCCGCCCGAGCCTCCACACGAGGTTTCGTTGAAATACCTGTATAAATTGTTCTCCGAAAGCGGGGAACTGCTGAAAAATTACTCTGACCGACAGGTTAATGATGGGCTTCATTATTTATTTAGCCCTAGTAATTCCAACGAAATATACGCCCTGACGGATAAAATGTTGCCGTTGGAAGAAAGGCTCAAGGCGGTTGAGTCCATTCATCAGCTCTATACGGATTGTTTCTTTGCCCGCTGTTCCAGGAAACTGACCCATCTCGATAAGAAACTGGACCGTTCCGTGAACGGTATCTGCTATATGCTTTGGGATATTGCCCCGATTCCTGCCACCGGGGGGAAGACAGAAAACCCGGAACTGGATTCCGCTTGTCTTGCTGTGATGGAGAAAGCCCTTCGCCTGGACCATGAGGCCTGCAGGGAAAGCGCCTTGCATGGTCTTGGTCACGCAAAGTGGTATTATCAGGCCGAGGTCGAGCGGATCATCGACGCGTTCCTTGCCGCTGCGCCGGGCATATCGAAAGAGCTTCGCCGCTACGCCTGCGCCGCCCGCACGGGGATGATCCAATAGGAAATTCCCCGGACAATACCTCTGAATCTTTACAGAAAGTCCTGAAAGTCCAGACGGGGACCGTAATTTAAGTCGCAGTTCTCCTTGTTTGATGCCCTCTCTTCTGCCGGGGCGGAGGGGGGATTGGAGCGGGTGGCGAGGGTTTGGCGAGGAAGGCCTTCGCGCAGGCCCGAGCTTGCATAGCGCGAGGGCCGAGTGAGGAGGCGCGCGCACGGTGTGCGCGACGCCGTGCCTGACGAGACAAGCCCTCGACAGGACCCGCGAACCCGGATTCTCGGGGAAAAGGGGTCATGTCTTGAATCTTGACATTCACGGTTTCTGCGGCGGTAGGTTTTTTTGTGTAGGAAGAAGAGCGCCGATTTTTCTGGATCCATGATGTAAGGCCGTAAAGAGCGATATGTGGGACAGGGCCGCCGGGAGTTCCGGCGGTTTTTTTATGCCGACAGGCCCTTGTCGGGGAGGGCTGTTATGCTATTGGAGGAGCACGTCGCCGGCGGGGGTATATGGCTATTGACAAATATAGCATATATGCTATAATATGGACGAGGCAAGATACCGCATCTATTTTTACAGGACGGCGGCCGGAAAATGCCAGGCCTGCGACTACGCGCGCGCGATGGACGTCAATCATCAGGCCAAGGCGAAAAGATGGTTCAAAGCCCTGGCCGAGCTGGGGCCGGAAATGCCGGAGGAATATGGTAAATACCTCAGGGACGGTATCTGGGAGCTTCGGATAATAATACTGCATCATCAGCACCGTTTCCTGTATTTCTTCAGAGGGGACATTATCGTCGTGACCAACGCTTTCCTTAAGAGGTCGGCGGAGGTACCTGAAAGGGAAATTCAAAAATCCTGTAAAGCCATGTTGGACTGGGTTTCGCGCAGGGGCTGGGAAGATCTATGAAGAGGAAAAAGACCGGTATTCCGCTTGATGACGTCTTCGCGGGGGCGGAGAAGGACCCCCGCTGGGCTCCGGCTTATGCCCAGGCCGATGTGGAAGTGCGGCTGGCCATCCAGATAGCCAGGGCCCGGGAGAGGGCCCGGATGACGCAGGGACAGCTGGCGCGCGCCGCCGGCACCACGCAGTCCGTGATCTCACGCATAGAGCGCGGCAACCAGAACCTCACAGTCAAAACCCTTTCCCGCATCGCTTCCGTCCTGCACACGACCCTCGTCATCCAGTTCCGCCACTCCCACCAGTGACATTAGAAAGGGAGTCCGGTCTCAAAAATTGACATTTTTTGAGGTAAGCCGCAGTTTTCCTCATTTGATGCCCTCTCTTCTGCCGGGACGGAGGGAAGGTTGTGGAACCGGGTGCGGCGGGGTATGTGGTCTGAAGGCCGTCGCGGACCGAAGCCGCTTGCGCAGCGCGGCGAGGGAGTGACGAGGGGCGAGCACGGTGTGCGCGTGGAGCGAAGCGACACTTTCTTGACCCCGTGCCTGAAGACCATATACCCCGCCAGCACCAAGATGGGCCCCTCCGGCCCGGCAGTCTTTTCCCTTGTGTTCGCGCCTATAAATTAATATAAATGTGGATGGCGCACCGGGAGGCCCCGGCGCGCCTACAGGCATGGACAGCAAGATACTCATCGTTGACGACGACGCGCATTTGCGCGAGA
>JAJZOZ010000048.1 GCA_021811405.1 bacterium
AGCTGGGAGCCTCCGGCATCGTCGAGGTGCTGAAGCTCAAGCTCAACGAGGACGAGAAGGCCGCCCTTATGAAGTCCGCCTCCGCGGTCAAGGAACTCTGCGGGGCCCTGAAGTGATCGACTGAATTATTCAAGGAGAAAAACGATGGAAGCCAATATTACTCTGAAGAAGACCCTGGCGAAGCTGCTGCCCGAGTGGAAGGCGGAGCTTTCCGCGCTCGTCAAGGAGCACGGCAAGGTGAAGGTGGACGAGGTCTGCATAGACCAGGTCATGGGCGGCATGCGCGACATAAAGGCCCTGCCCTGCGACACCTCCTACCTCGACTCGATGGAAGGCATCCGCTTCCGCGGCTTCACCATACCGGAGCTGCGCGAGAAGCTGCCCAAGCCCGCCGCCGACGCGATACCGTCCCCGCTGGGCATCTGGCACCTGCTGCTGACCGGCAAGCTGCCGACCGCCGCCGAGGTCAACGAGCTCGAGGGAGAGCTCAAGAAGCGCGCCGCGCTGCCCGGCTACGTGCTGAAGGCGATAGACGCGCTGCCCAAGGACATGCACCCGATGACGCAGTTCTCCATCGGCGTCCTCGCGATGCAGAAGGAATCCGTCTTCGCCCATAACTACAGCAAGGGCATGAAGAAGGACCAGCACTGGGACGCGATGTTCGAGGACTCCCTGACGCTGCTGGCCCGCCTGCCCGTCATAGCCGCCTACATCTACCGCCGCACCTACAAGGACGGCAAGGCCATCCCGGCCGACCCGAAGCTCGACTGGGGCGCTAACTTCGCCCACATGATGGGCGTGGACAACAAGGACTACCAGAACCTGGCCCGCCTCTACCTGCTGCTGCACTCCGACCACGAGAGCGGCAACGTCAGCGCCCACACCGGCCTGCTGGTCGGTTCCGCGCTGTCCGACATCTACTACTCCGTGTCCGCGGCGCTCAACGGCCTGGCCGGCCCGCTGCACGGCCTCGCCACGCAGGAGTGCCTGAACTGGATCCAGGGCCTGATGAAGGCGCACGGCGGCAAGACCCCTACCAAGGCCGAGGTGGAGAAATACGCCTGGGATACTCTGAACGCCGGCCGCGTGATACCCGGCTACGGCCACGCGGTGCTGCGCAACACCGACCCGCGCTACGTCGCGCAGAGCGACTTCGGCGCGAAGTACCTGCCCAACGACCCGGTCTACAAGACGGTGACGACGATGCTCGAGGCCATACCGCCCATACTGCGCCAGCTCGGCAAGGTTAAGAACCCCTGGCCGAACGTGGACGCGATGACCGGCTGCCTGCAGCAGCACTACGGCGTGACCGAGACGGACTTCTACACCGTCATCTTCGGCGTGTCCCGCGCGCTGGGCATCACCGCGCAGGCCGTCTGGGCCCGCGGCGTGTTCTTCCCCATCGAGAGGCCGAAGTCGGTCACCACTCAGATGCTGAAGGACGCCGCCTCCAAGGCCAAGGCCGGCGCCGCCGCCTGAGCCTTCCGTCCCTTCCGGGACGCAACGGGGCCGCCGCGCAGAAAGCGGCGGCCCCTTCGTTTTCCCGGCCGGGCGGCCGGTCCTGGGATTTGTCTTAAAAACCGGCTTTTTGATATACTTTAACTTCACCCGAAGACGAAAGTCCCCGGTGATGAAACCTGCCCGCCGCGAGTATTCTGGCACCGTAGCTCAGGGGTTAGAGCGGGCGTTTCATAAGCGCTAGGTCAGTGGTTCGATTCCACTCGGTGCCACTAATTTGCGAACCGCACCCGGAAGGGGGAGAGAAAGGAGCGCCGGCCACTTGGCCGGCGCTCCTTCTTTCGGGACTAATGTGTCCCGGGTTCATTTTATAAGGCGCCCGCGCATGGAGGCTATGCCCGCGTAGCAGGTCAGGACGGCCGCCGCCGCGAGGTAGGCGTAGTCCGCCCAGAGGCCGGCCGCGGGCCGCCCCAGCGTGGCCGCCCGGCAGATATTCACCAGGTGCGTGAGCGGCAGGGCCTGCGCGAGCCAGCGTATCCAGGCTGACATCCCGTCCAGCGGGAAGAAGGTGCCGCTGAACAGGAACATCGGGTTGACGAACAGGAACACCGGCAGGTTCAGGTTGTCTATGTACGGCGCCATGGCGGCGAACCAGAGGCCGAAACCTGCGAACATCAGGCCGGCGAGCGCGGCGGCCGGCGGCACCAGCAGGCCGGCCGGATAGGAGACCAGGCCGAACAGGGAGATGATCAGCAGTATCGCCAGCCCGGCGAAGAGCCCGCGGGTGGCCCCGGAAAGGATCTCGCCGGCCAGGATGTCCTCCACCGACAGCGGCGTGGTGATGATGGCGTCAAAGGTCTTCTGGTAGCGCATCCTGACGAACGCGCCGTACATCGTGTCGAAGATGGAGTGGAACATCACGCCCACGGCCACCATGCCGGGCGCCATGAAGGCTATGTAGTCGTACGCCCGGCCGGCGTAGGACATCTTCTGCACGTAGGCGCCCAGGCCCACGCCGAAGGCGAGGATGTAGAGCACCGGCTCCACCAGCGGCGGCAGCACGTTGGTCTTCCAGGTGACCAGGCCCACGTCGATGTTGCGCCGCCACATGTGGCGGCAGCGCCAGCTGATGTTGGAGAACACCGTGGCGTCCATCATTCCTCCCTCAGGTGCCGGCCGGTCAGCTTTAGGAAGACGTCCTCCAGGGTCCCGCCGCCGCCCAGGTGCCTGTCTATCAGCTCGCGCGGCGTGCCCTGCTCTATTATCACGCCGCGGTCCACGATGACGAGGCGGTCGCAGAGCATCTCGGCCTCCTCGATGTAATGCGTGGTCAGCAGGATGGTCATGCCTTTCTTCTTCATGGCCCCGACCTCCTCCCAGATCTGCCGCCTCGACTGCGGGTCCAGCCCGGTGGTGGGCTCGTCGAGCACCAGCACCTCGGGGCGGTTGATCAGCGCGCGGGCTATCAGCAGGCGCTTCTTCAGGCCGCCGGAGAGGTCCTCGATCGGGCGCTCCTGCTTGTCGTGCAGGTGGAAGCGGGAGATCAGCTCCCTGGCGCGCTTCAGCGCCTCTTCCGCCGGGATGTCGAAATAGCGCGAGTAGACCAGCAGGTTCTTCTCCACGCTGAAATCCGGGTCGAGGTTCACCTCCTGCGGGCAGACGCCGAGCAGGTACTTGATGTCCCGCGGCCGCGTCCTGACGCTCATCCCCGCCACGGTGAGGTCGCCGGAGGTGGGGGGGAGGACGCAGGTCAGCATCTTCACGGTCGTGGTCTTGCCGGCGCCGTTGGGCCCGAGCAGGCCGAAGCATTCGGCCCTGTTTATGGCGAAGTCTATGCCGGCTACGGCGCAGAGCTCCCCGTAGCATTTCCGCAGCTTCTCCGCCCTTATTACCGTGTCCATATGGTCCTTACAGCCACTTATGCTTCGGGTAGCGGCGCGCGAGCGCCGGCTTCAGCCTCGGGTAGCTCTCCGCCCAGAAGCTCTTCAGGTCCTTGGTCACCTGCACGGGCCTCATCGAGGGCGCGAGGATGTGCACCACCAGCGGCACGCGGCCGGCCGCTATGCGCGGGGTCTCGGTCAGCTGGAACAGGTCCTGAATCTTGGCCTCCAGGTAGGGCTCGCCGTTCTTCGGGTAGCGGATCTTCGCGCGCCTGCCGCCCGGCATCTCCAGGCGGGCCGGGGCGTGCCTGTCTACCAGCCTCACCTTCTCCCAGCCGTACCAGTCCTGCAGGGCGGGTAATACGGGCCGCGTGCGCGCGTCGGAGACGCTGCGCGCGCCGGAGCAGATATCGTGTATTATCAGGCGGCGGTCCTCTTCCGAGAGGGGCTCGATGCCGAGGTCCGGGCAGGCCCGCGCGAGGAACTCCACCCGCGCCAGCCAGTCCTCCACTTCCTCGTCCCAGTTCTGGAGCTTCTGCCCGCCGCCGACGAACTCCTCCGCTATCAGCTCGGAAGAGGCCTTCGCGGGCCTGGCCGCGGCCGTCTCCCGGCGGATCGTGACGCCGCGGTAGAGGGTGAGGGTCTCCGTGACCGGGGTGCGCATCACCTCGTCGAGGGCCGCCCGGGTCTGCGTCGCGATATCCCCGGGGAAGGCCTCGCGCAGCCAGGTTTCCTCCACCGCCGCCGCGAAGGAAAGGGTGATGTCGGCGCCGCCCTTGCGCATGCTCTCCATGGCTTCGCCGGCGCAGATCAGCGGCGCCCCTTCCGCGGCGCTCCCCGGGGCGAGGCGGCCGCGCCTGCCGCCGGGCAGCTCGTAGCGGCCCTTCTCCGCGGAGAACAGGGCCCCTACCCGGTCGGGGAAGGCGCGCAAAAAGCATTTGGAGGCGAGCTCAAGTCCCTTCCTGCCCGCCGGGGAGGCGCCGGCGGAAAGCCGGGCGGCCAGGCGCCAGGCGTCCCTGGCCGCGTTCTGTTTGATCCCTTCCTTCTGGCAGGCGAAAAAATCGAAGTCCGAAGACGAGCAGCGGGCCAGCGCCTTGACCACGGCGGCCAGGTCGGAGCGCAGGCCTTCGCCGCTCTCGCGCTGCCTGCCTTCGTCCAGCCAGAGGCCGCGGCCCTGCGCGGCGGCGGCTATCAGCGCGCATTCCCAGGCGCAGCCCAGGCGGGCGCCTTCCACCAGCATGCGGGAATAGCGGGGATGCAGCGGGTAGCGGGCCATCTCCCTGCCTTCGCCGGTGAGCCGGCCCTCCGCGTCCGCGGCCCCCAGGTCCCTGAGCAGCCGCTCGGCGCGCAGGGCCTCCCGTTCCGGCGGCGGGTCCAGCCAGCGCAGCGCCCCGAAGCCGGAGAAGCCGCAGGCCTTGAGGGTGAGCAGCGCCTCGCTGACGTCCAGCCGCAGGATCTCGGGCGCGAGTTCGGGAGGCCTGCCGGCGTTGTCCCGCTCGGTCCAGAGCCTGGCGCAGACGCCCGGGGAGGTGCGGCCGGCGCGCCCCGCCCGCTGCTCGGCCGACGCCGAGGAGACGTTCTCGGTGA
Organism: bacterium; assembly: GCA_021811405.1. GTDB lineage: Bacteria > Elusimicrobiota > Elusimicrobia > Elusimicrobiales > UBA9959 > UBA9959. The sequence goes on from JAJZOZ010000048.1 coordinate 4,926, forward strand.
AAAGGGTGTTTATGCCGCGGGCCCCGTCGTACCGGGCGACGCGGGCCAGGCCGCTGTCCACCACGGCCGTCACGCCGTCTATCGTCAGCGAGGTCTCGGCTATGTTGGTGGCGATGATTATCTTGCGGCTATCCGAGGGCGCTACGGCGGCGTCCTGGTCCCGCGGCGGCATCTCGCCGTGCAGCGGGCGCACGGAGAACGCGGCGAACAGCGGGTTCCCGGCCAGCTCGGACGCGGTCCGGTTTATCTCGTAGGCGCCGGGCATGAAGACGAGGGTATGGCCCTCCTTCACCTGGGAGACCACCTGAGCGCAGGTCTTGGCGGCAGCCTCCCACGGCTTCAGGCGCGCCGTCTCCGGGGTGCAATAGGCCACCGTCACCGGAAAAGCGCGGCCTTCCGCGAGCACGGTCTCGCAGGGCGCCATGTAGGCGGAGAGCTTCTTCTCGTCGAGCGTGGCGGACATCACGACCACCAGCAGGTCCGGGCGGGGCCCCGCCTGCAGGGCCAGGCAGGCGGCCAGCGTGATGTCGCCGTGTATGTGCCGCTCGTGGAACTCGTCTAGCACTATAGCGGAATATCTGGAGAGCTTCGGATCGCCGACCAGCTCGCGCAGCAGAATGCCCTCGGTCTCGAATATTATGCGCGTCTTCGGCCCGGTCCTGTCCTCGAAGCGCACGCGGTGGCCCACCTCGCCGCCTGGAACGCCGCCGCGCTCCCTGGCCACCCTGTCGGCCAGCATGCGCGCGGCGAGGCGGCGCGGCTCCAGCACGGCGATACGGCCCTTCAGGCCGCAGGAGTCCAGCAGGATCTGCGGCACTTTCGTGGATTTGCCGGAGCCAGGGGGGGAGGACACGATCAGCCGGCGGCTTTTGGCCGCGGCTCTTACTATCTCCGGCGCGGTGCGCTGTATCGGGAGCAGGCTCACGCCTAATATTCTATGAAATTACCGCCCGGGCGGCTCCCTGGCCTATGGGTATGCCGTATCCGCGCTATGCGCGTGCCGTATCAGACGGTCAGGAGCGATGCTCAACGGACGGCCAGGCGTACTCCGCTTCGGCCAGGAAGGCCGCGTGGTCGGAGAGGTCCCGCCAGGGCCCTTTATTCAGCACCTGGGCCTTGTGCAGCCGGAAGCCGCGCAGGTAGATGCGGTCCAGCGGCAGCACCGGCAGGGCCGCCGGGAAGGTGCGCAGCTTGCGCCCGTGCAGCGTGAGCCCGGCGTCCTGCATCACCAGGCATTCCTCCAGCTCGTCCCTGCTGCCCTTGCGCCACTCGTTGAAATCGCCCGCCACGATGGCCGGCTCGGTGTCCGGGACCACGCGCTTTACGAAGTCGCAGATCATGCGGAACTGCTTTATCCGGGAGCGCCGCAGCAGGCCGAGGTGCACGCAGAAGCAGTGCAGCGGGGGCCCGGCGTGCGGCAGCTTTATCCTGGCGTACAGCAGGCCGCGCTGCTCCACGCGGTTAGTGGAGATGTCCAGCTTCTCGGAGTGCAGGATGTCGTAGCGCGAGAGGATGGCGTTGCCGTGGTGGCCCGCGGTGTAGACGGCGTTCTTGCCGTAGGCGTGGCGGAAGCCGGACAGCTCGGTCATGAACTCGTGCTGCGGCCCCTTGGGCCAGCCGAAGTACTTCCCGGCGTGCCGCAGGTTCTGGCCCACGACCTCCTGCATGAAGACGATGTCGGCCCCGGAGTCGTGCACGCACTGGCGCAGCTCCGGCAGCGCGAAGCGCCGGTTCATCGCGGAGAAGCCCTTGTGGGCGTTTATGGTCAGCAGAGTCAGCTTCATGTCCCCGGGATATGATAACAAAATTGTCCCGCGGCCGCGGCGCCAGGCCGCTGGGCGGGGGAATTAATGTAGAATTGTGGCATGCAGGCCATGCCTCCACTGGCTTTGCCGCCCACTCCGGCGGCGGCTCCGCCCGACCCCCTCATAGCCATCCTTTTCAGCCTGACGGCCGCCCTGCTCATAGCCGGCGCGGCGCTCTGGGGACTTGCCAGGATCGGGGCCTCGCGCGGCAAGGTGATAAATCCGCCGGCGGGCTTCGTGGCCGGGGCAGTGGCCTTCACCGTGCTCTACGCTCTCAACCGGCTGGCGCTGGCCCGCCTGCCCAGGACGGCGGTGACCGCCGACGCGCTGCTGCTGGCCGCCGCGCTGGCCCTGCCCGCGCTGAGGCTGGGCCAGCGCGGCCTGCGCCTGAAGGCGGCCAGGACGCGCCGGGCCCGCAGGTCCCCCGGCGGCTCTCCCGGGCGCTCCGGCGCGCGCTCGCTGAAAAAGGCGGCGAAGAAGGCCCTTTCCGCCGCCGACCTGCAGCTGCGCATAGACGTGGCCAACCTGGAGAACATGCTGAAGATAGACCCGCTCAACACCTTCTGCCGCGAGAGGCTCAGCGAGCTGTACGAGAAACAGGGCAGGCTGGAGCAGGCGCTGGCCGCCGCGCGCGAGGCGGCCAGGCAGGACCCCACCGTGCGCAACCAGTGGCGCGTGGGAGAGCTGGAAGAGAAGCTCGGCCTGAAGGAGCGCTGAGGAGCCCCGGCCGCCGCCAGCCCCGGGCAGGCCCGGGGCTTTTTTTATCGCCCGCCCCGCCTCCCCGGGGCCGGTAACTTTGATAACGCCTTCGGTTGTCTTTTATCAACCCGGCGATGCCAGTTCCCTCAAGCCGCCGGTTCGCAAGCGGCAAGCCGCGGCCTTGCAAGCAACAATCCTCCCGATGTTTACCGTCACGGCGGGAACGGCCGCATTTTGTTAGCATTTTTCTGTCGGCAGTATGGGCGGCACGCCCTGGGTACTCCGACATGGCCGCAAGGCCGGGGGACGGGGGGCGCCGCAGCAGCGATATGTTACTGGAGGTGGCCTCATGCCGCTCGAACGGAAGATAAAATACGAAAAAGACTGCGACAGGGAGTTCGCGGACTGGGTGACAAGCCAGACCGGGGGCGAGAACCTGCGCCACTGCATCCAGTGCGGCGTCTGCAGCGCCGCCTGCCCGCTGTCGCTGTACATGGACTACACGCCGCGCAGGCTCATCAACATGGCCCGCGCCGGCTTCAAGAAGGAGGTGCTCAGTTCCTTCACCATCTGGCTCTGCACCAGCTGCTATTCCTGCAGGGCGGAATGCCCCAAGCAGATAAAGGTAACCGACATCATGTACCTGCTCAAGCGGCGGGCCATCGAGGAGGGCGTCTACCCTAAGCGCTTCCCGATCCCGGTGCTGGCGCGCGAGTTCGGCCGGATGATCTTCACCTTCGGCCGCGTCGACGAGTCGCTGCTGGTGGCCAACCTCTTCCTGCGCACCAACTGGCTGCGCTTCCTGGACATGGCCGGCGTGGGCCTCGGCCTGATGAGGAAAGGCCGGATGTCCTTCGTGCCGCACGGCATCGAGGCGCGCGGGCAGCTGCGCAAGGTGCTGGAGGCCATAGATTCTCAGCAGAGCAAGGAGGCGGCGAGATGAAATACCAGTATTTTCCCGGCTGTTCGCTGAAGGGCTCGGGCCGGGCCTACGAGGAATCCTTCCTGGCGGTCTTCAGGGCGCTCGGCGTCGACGTGCGGGAGCTGGAGGACTGGAACTGCTGCGGCGCCACGGCCTACATGTCGGTGGACGAGACGAAGTCCTACGCTTTGGCCGGGCGCAACCTGGCCATAGCCGCGCGCGACAGGGCGGACGTCGTCGCCCCGTGCAGCGCCTGCTACCTCGTCCTGAACAAGACCCAGAAGGGGCTGGCGGAGAACCGGGAGCTGAAGCGGAAGGTCGCCGGCGCGCTGAAGGCCGGAGGGCTGGATTACCGGGAAGGGGTGAAGGTGCGCCATCCGCTCGACGTGCTGGTCAACGACGTCGGGCTCGACGAGGTCCGCAAGCGCGTGAAGAGGCCGCTGTCCGGGCTGAAGCTGGCCTCGTATTACGGCTGCCAGATCGTGAGGCCGTTCGCGACCTTCGACGACCAGGACGACCCGGTCACGATGGACAGGCTGATGCAGGCCTGCGGGGCCGAGTGCGTGGACTGGCCGCTGAAGACCCACTGCTGCGGCGGCAGCCTGACCGGCACGCTGCCGGAGGCCGGCCTGAGGCTGGCCTATAGGATCCTTAAAGAGGCGAAAAAGCGCGGCGCCGCGGCCATAGTGACCCCCTGCCCGCTGTGCCAGTTCAACCTGGACGCCTACCAGGGGCAGATAGCGGGGAAGTTCGAGCGCCTGGACATGCCGGTGCTCTATTTCACGCAGCTGATAGGGCTGGCGATGGGACTTGACGCCGGGGAGCTGGGGATAAAGCGGGGGATAGTGGACGCCGCGGCCGCCCTGGCGGGGAGATAAAGATGCCTGAAAAAGACCATAAGACCAACGGACTGCCTAAAGTAGGCTTCTACATCTGCCACTGCGGCACCAACATAGCCGGCACCATAGACGTCGCGGCCGTGCGGGACTACGCCGCCGGGCTGCCGGGAGTCGCCGTGGCGCGGGACTACAAGTACATGTGCTCGGACCCCGGCCAGGAACTGATAGCGGCGGACATAGAGAAATACGCGCTGGAGCGCATCGTAGTCTCGGCCTGCTCGCCCAACCTGCACGAGGAGACCTTCCGCAAGGCGGCCGCGAAGGGAGGCCTGAACCCGTTCCGCGTGCAGATGGTGAACATCCGCGAGCACGCGTCCTGGGTGCATACGGACAAGGCTTCGGCCACCGAAAAGGCGAAGGACCTGGCGCGCGCCGCCGTGGCGCGCGTCGTGCATCACAAGGCGCTGGAGCGCAAGCGCGTGCCCGTGGACCCCAACGTGCTGGTGGTGGGCGGCGGCATAGCGGGCATACACGCCGCGCTGACGCTGGCCAACGCCGGCAAGAAAGTGACCCTGGTCGAGAAAGAGGCCACTATAGGCGGCCACATGGCGCTCTTCGACAAGACCTTTCCCACGCTCGACTGCGCGGCCTGCATCCTCACCCCGAAGATGTCGGCCGTGAAGTCCCATCCGAACATCCGCCTCTGGACCTGGTCCGAGGTGGAGAAGGTGGAGGGCTACGTGGGCAACTACAAGGTGACCGTGAAGCGCAAGCCCCGCTACGTCGACGAGAAGCTCTGCGTGGGCTGCATGGAGTGCATAGACGCCTGCGTCTACAAGGAGCCCAAGTTCCGCGACAAGTTCAACCAGGGGCTGGGCAAGCGCAAGCCGGTCTATATAGACTTCCCGCAGGCGACGCCGAAGGTGGTGCTGGTGGACCCGGAGACCTGCCTGCAGCTCAAGACCGGGAAATGCCAGAAGAAATGCGCCTCGGTCTGCGACCGCAACGCCTTCGACTTCGGCCAGAAGGAGCGGTCGGAGGAGATCAAGGTGGGCGCGATAGTGCTGGCCACCGGCTTTAAGACCTACGACGCGAAAAAGGACCGCCAGTACGGCTACGGCCGCTACCCCGGCGTCTATACCGCGCTCGAGGTGGAGCGCCTGGTGAACGCGTCGGGCCCTACCTCCGGCGAGATAAAGCTGCGCGACGGCCGCGAGCCGAAAGCGGTGGGCATAATCCACTGCGTGGGCTCGCGCGACGAGAAGAGCAATAAATGGTGCTCGCGCGTCTGCTGCATGTACTCGCTGAAGCTCGCGCACCTGATCAAGGAGCATTCCGGGGCGGAGGTGTACAACTTCTACATCGACATGCGCGCCCCGGGCAAAGCCTACGAGGAATTCTACGACAAGCTCCTCGGCGAGGGCGTGCACTTCGTGCGCGGCCGCGTGGCCGAGGTGACGGACTGGGCCACGAGCGACGAGGAGGAGGGAAAGCTGGTGATGCGCGTGGAGGACACGCTGGCCGGCATAGTCCGCCGGATACCCGTGGACATGGTAGTGCTCTCCACCGGGCTGGAGCCGCAGGCGGACGCGCAGGAGGTGCGCCGCCGCTTCAACATAGGCTGCGGCAGCGAGGGCTTCTTCCAGGAGCGGCACCCGAAGCTGGCCCCGGTGAACACTTTCACCGACGGTGTTTATATAGCGGGCGCCTGCCAGGGCCCGAGGGACATCCCGGATACGGTTGCGCAGGCCGGGGCCGCCGCGGCCGAGGCGCTGGCGCTGATAGACGCCGGGCACGTCGAACTGGAGCCCAACACCTCCGCGGTGGCGGAAGCTGAGTGCAGCGGCTGCAAGACCTGCGTGCCGCTGTGCCCGTACAGCGCGGTCTCGTTCGACGAGGCTAAGCGCAAGGCCGCCATCAACGAGGTGCTGTGCAAGGGCTGCGGCGTCTGCGCGGCGGCCTGCCCGTCCGGCTCCATCACGCAGAACCTGTTCGGGGACGACGAGATCTTCAGCGAAATTGAAGGAGTTCTTAAATAGGGGACAGCGCCCTGTTTAAGTCTTATGTCAAAGCATATAACTATGAAAAGCAAGGGGCTGTCCCCTATTTAAGGAGTGCTGGCGAAATGACCAAGGAAAAGTTCGAACCCAGGATAGTGGCGTTCTTCTGCAACTGGTGCACCTACACGGCGGCGGACCTCGCCGGCGTGTCGCGCCTGAAATACGCCCCCAACGTCCGCGTGATCCGGGTGATGTGCTCCGGGCGCGTGGACCCGCAGTTCGTGCTGGAGGCCTTCGCGAAAGGCGCCGACGGGGTGCTGCTGGGCGGGTGCCATCCCGGCGACTGCCACTACGCCGAGGGCAACTACAAGACCCTGCGCCGCATGAAGATGCTGGAGCGGATGCTGAAGGCTCTGGGCGTGGAGGACGGCCGGTTCCGGCTGGAGTGGATCTCCGGCGCGGAAGGGGACAAGGTGCGCACGGTGGTCAACGAGATGACGGAGAAGGTGCGCACCCTCGGCCCGCTGGACCTGCCGGGTAAGTTCAGGGACTGGGACAAGGAGATCGCCGAGCTCGAGGCGCGCGTGAGCGCCGCCGGGGCCAAGGAGGAGAAAGTCCATGCCTGAGAAGCCTAAAGTAGCCTTTTACTGGTGCGCGTCCTGCGGCGGCTGCGAGGAGGCCGTAGTGGACCTGGCCGAGGACATCCTGAAAGTAGTGGAGGCGGTGGACATAGTGCTCTGGCCCGTGGCGATGGACTTCAAGAGGGAGGACATCGAGGCCCGGCCCGACAAGTCCATCACGGTCTCCTTCATAAACGGCGCCATCCGCACCTCCGAGCAGGAGGAGTGGGCGCGTCTGCTCAGGAAGAAGAGCGCTTTCGTGATCTCCTTCGGGGCCTGCGCCAACTCCGGCGGCATCCCGGCCCTGGCCAACCAGTCGGCCCGGGAGGACATCCTCAAGTACGTCTACGAGGACTGCCCCGGCGTGGAGAACCCGGCCAAGTCCCGCCCTTCCACGGCGCATGCCGAGGAGGGCCGCGCGCTCACGCTGCCCGAGTTCCGCGGCATGGTCCGGGCCCTCGACGAGGTCATCGACGTGGACTATTACCTGCCCGGCTGCCCTCCTACGCCCAAGCTCATACAGGGCGCCGTCGGCGCGCTGCTCGCGGGGAACCTGCCCCCGAAGGGGACCGTGCTCTCCCCCGATGTGGCTCTCTGCGACCAGTGCAAGCGCAAGGATTCCAAGCCCGCGGACCTGTCCATAAAGGAGTTCAAGCGCCCCCACCAGGTGCAGATAGACCCGGAGAAGTGCATGCTGGCGCAGGGCCTGCTCTGCATGGGGCCGGCCACGCGCGCAGGCTGCGAGGCGCTGTGCCCCGGCGGCAACATGCCCTGCACCGGCTGCTTCGGCCCCACCTCCAGGGTGCGGGACCACGGCGCCAAGTTCATCTCGTCCGTGTTCTCGAACCTGGCGGCCAGGGAGCCCGGGGAGATAGACGCCGCGCTGGACGGGGTCCCGGACCCGGTAGGGACCTTCTACCGCTACGGCCTCGCCAAGAGCCTGCTGAGGCGCAAGATCACGGCCGGGGAAGGGAAGTAAGTCTTTCCGGAATCCCGCAAGGAGCACGAGAACCGTCATCCCGGCGGAAGCCGGGATCCAGTGTAAGGAGCAAATTATGGAAAAGACAGCCCAGGAAGTCTGGAACCAGGCGCACAAGAACGCGAACTCCGGCCGCCGCTCGGTGACGATAGACCCGATAACGAGGCTGGAAGGGCACGGCAAGATAGAGATCTTCATGAACGACAAGGGGGACGTGGACCGGGCCTACCTGCAGATCCCGGAGCTGCGCGGTTTCGAGGTGTTCAGCAAGGGCCGGCCCGCCGAGGACATGCCGCAGATCACCTCGCGCATCTGCGGCGTCTGCCCCACCGCCCATCATATGGCCTCGGCCAAGGCCCTGGACGACCTGTACGGCGTGGAGTGCCACCCGGCGGGGCGCAAGATCAGGGAGTTGGTCTATAACGCCTTCATGCTGGAGGACCACGCGATACATTTCTACATCCTCGGCGGCCCCGACTTCATCGTGGGGCCTAGCGCGCCGAAGGAACTGCGCAACGTGCTGGGCGTGATAGGCAAGGTGGGCCTGGACGTGGGCAAGAAGGTCATCTCGATGCGCCGCCGGATCAGGGAGATCATCAATTACGCCGGAGGCAAGGTGATACACCCGGTGATGGGCCTGCCGGGCGGGGTGGCCAAGGGCATCTCCGCGGAGCAGCTCCCGGCCTTCAGGGAGATAGCTAAGGACGGTCTCGAGTTCGCGCGGTTCACGCTGCAGGTCTTCCACGACATAGTCCTGAAGAACCCGGAGTACGTGAAGCTGATAACCTCCGACGCCTACACCCACAAGACCTACTACATGGGCCTGGTGGACAAGGACAACAGGGTGAACTTCTACGACGGGGATATCCGCGTGGTGAACCCGGAGGGCAAGGAGTTCGCCCGGTTCCCCGTGAGGGACTACCTCCAGCATATAGCCGAGCACGTGGAGCCCTGGAGCTATATCAAGTTCCCTTTCCTTAAAAAAGTGGGCTGGCACGGCTTCGCGGAGGGCGGCTCCAGCGGGGTCTACGCCGTCGCCCCGATGGCGCGGCTGAACGTGGCCGACGGCATGGCCACCCCCGAGGCGCAGAAGGCCTACGAGGAGTATTTCAAGGTGCTGGGCGGCAAGCCCGTGCATCATACGCTGGCCAACCACTGGGCCCGCGTGGTGGAGATGCTGCAGGCCGCCGAGCGCCTGGTAGAGCTGACGAACGACCCGGAACTCGCTTCAAAGGAGTTCCGCACCCTGCCGACGAAGACCCCCGGCCTGGGAGTGGGAGTGGTCGAGGCCCCGCGCGGGACGCTGATACATCAGTACGAGACCGACGAGCGGGGTGTCCTGACCAGGGCCAACCTGATAGTGGCCACGCTGAACAACTCCGCCCGCATAGCCATGAGCGTGGACAAGGCGGCCAAGGGGCTCATCAAGGGCGGGCAGGTGAACGACGGGCTGCTCAACATGGTGGAGATGGCCTTCAGGGCCTACGACCCGTGCTTCGGCTGCGCCACGCATACGCTGCCGGGCGAGATGCCGCTGCAGGTGACGCTGCGCACTATGAAGGGGGAGGTCATAAAGGAGATCTGGCGTTGAAAAGACGCGGGCGGGACGCGCGTCAGGGCCAGGGGCGGTGAGGAAGGCCCGAAGCGCGCCCCCGCCGCCGGCATATTAATAATTTAATGCCTGACAAGAACAAGCCGCTGGTGCTGGCGCTGGGCAACGATCTGCTCGGCGACGACGGCGTGGCCTTCCACGCCGCCGAAGCCCTGCGCGGCGAGTTCTCCGGCAGGGCCGATATCCTGTCCACCGGCGAGGCCGGCCTGCCGCTGCTCGACCACATGGCCGCCTACCGCAAGGTGCTGATACTCGACGCCGCCTACACGGGCCTCTGTCCGCCCGGCACTATACTGCGCTGGGACAGGGACGATTTCAGGCGCTGCGTGGCGCCTTCCCAGCACGCCGCCGGCCTGCCGCAGCTGCTGGACCTGGCCGAGCGCCTGGGACTGGAATTCCCGTCGGAGCTGAAGGTGGTCTGCATGGAAGTGCACGACCCCACCGTTTTCCGCGAGTCCCTTACCACGGAGGCCGGGCGCGCCCTGCCCGCCATGATCTCGGCCTCGCGGGACATCATCTCCTCCTGGACGGGGTCCTAGAGCGCCTTCGCCCGGTATTTTCCGCCTGATTTTGATATGATTACCGTGCAGGGCCGGTTCCAGGCCCGGCGGCACGCAGTCAGGGGGAAGCATGAAGACCACGTTCAAGAAAGGCTCGCTGATACTGGAGGAGGGCGGCCGCGGCCACGAGGCTTATATCATCTCGAGCGGCAGGGTGCGGGTCTTCCGCGTGAAGAACGGCGCCAAGGTGCCGCTGGCCGTGCTGGGCGCAAACCAGATCTTCGGCGAGATGGGCATGCTGGACGACAGGCCGCGCTCGGCCAGCGTGGAGGCGCTGGAGGACACCGAGGCCGTGGTGGTGGGCCCGGATGAGTTCGCCTCGCTTTCCTCCTCCGACCCGGAACTTTTCATGTTCATCCTGAAGACCATCTTCGAGAGGCTGCGCAGCGCCAACCAGAAGATAATGGAGCTCAGCGTCTCCCTGCCCGAGGAACAGTACGTGGAGGGGAAGGTATTCCTCTCCGGCCTGACCCCCGAGGCGTCGGCGGCGCTGGGGGGGCGGGAGCTGGAGGTCAGGGCTTTTCCGTTCAAGGTGGGCAGGGGGACGGAAAATTCCGGGAACGACGCCTTCACTCATAACGACCTCTATCTCCCGGACAAGGAACCTTTCGCCGTTTCCAGGAACCACTTCTCCGTGGAATGCCGCGGCTCCGCGTTCTTCGTGGTGGACAGGGGCAGCCATGCCGGGACGCTGGTGAACGGCTCGCGGATAGGCGGCGGGTCGGGGAAAAGGGAACGGGAGCTCTTCCCTGGGGAGAACACCGTGGAGGCCGGCCCGGAGGGGAGCCGTTTCAAGTTCAGGCTGACGCTGAAGTGAGGCGCCGGGGCGCCGGCGGAGAGGCCCGGGGAAGCCCGGGCCTTTTCAATTCCCTCACGGCCGCGCCGCCGGGGCTTCCGTCGGGCCGGCGTCGCCCGGCTCCGGTCCGTCCGGGCTTTCGGGGGCGTCTTCGCGCGCGGCGGGTTCCGCGGCCGCGGGGCGCGGGGCCGGCCGGCGGCGGCCCCGCAGAACGTCCAGCCGGTAGCGTATGCGGGTATTGTCCGGGTCCAGCAGGGCCGCCACGCCCACCTGAGAGGCCCCGCGGGCCCCGGAATAGACGGCCATGGCGGCCAGCTGCGCCGCCGAGCGCAGCAGGGCGAGTCCCCAGACCAGGCAGACTACCGTCGCCGCCCGGCGCTTAAAGTCCGGCGCGAACCGGATGACGCGCGGCGCCGGAGAGGGCGCGGAGAGCGCGCCGGCCAGGCCCCAGAAGATAAGGGCCTGGGCCGGCAGCAGCAGGAAGGCGTCGAAGCAGCCCGCAACGGCGGCCGAGGCCAGCACGGCGACAAGCGTGCAGTTCTCAAGTATGGCGGCCGGGTTTTCGGTCCCGGCGGCACGCAGCCAGGCGGCGCGGAAAAGCGCGGCGAAAAGCAGCAGCAGAGCGGCCAGCGCCGGCAGGCCCCGCTCGGAGAGGACGGCCACCCAGTCGCTGCTCGGCCACGGGTTCAGCGTGCGGCCGTAGACGTAGTCCAGCGACGGATCGAAGCCGTCCACGTAGTCCGGGTAGACGACGCCCCAGTTGCCGGGGCCGGCGCCCAGCAGCGGGTGGGCGGCCGCGATGCGCAGGCTCCTGCCGTACTGCAGCAGGCGGCCCCTGCCGCTGCCGGTGCGGTAATTCGCCACTCCAGTCACCGTGTCCAGGTAGGGGGACCTGCTTTTCCATTCCAGGGTATTGGGCAGCAGCAAAGCGGCCAGCACGCCCGCAGCGGCGGCGCCGCCGAGGAGCTTAAGCCTGAAGCCCTCCCAGGCGGCGCGCGTCCGCCACAGGCCCCAGCCCAATACGCCGAGGCCGGTCCCGAGGGCCAGCAGCGCCGTGCGGGAGCGGGTAAGCACCAGCGCCGCGGCGAGCGCGGCCATGCCGGCGGCCCCGGCCGCCGCGTGCCAGCGGCTTTTCGCGCGCAGGGCGGCCAGCGCCAGGGCTGGCAGGCAGACCGCGGCCAGATGCGCGGCGAAATTGCGGTTGCCCAGCGTGCCGCCCGGTACGCGGTTGAGGCTGAAGAACGCGCTGTGCAGCCCGTAGGCCTGGGCCAGGGAAAGGGCCGCGGCGAGCACGGCCGCGGCGGCGGCGGCGGCCGTTACCGCGCCGCGACCGCCCTCCGCGGCCTCCGCCCTGGCGGCCAGGAAGACGGCCGCCGACGACAGCGTTACGGCCAGCGCCCGCCAGGCGGGCCAGTGATCTGCGGCGAACAGCGCGCCGGCCAGGCTGAGCAGCAGATAGACTCCCAGCAGCAGGACCGGGGCGTCCGCCTCCAGCGTCCTGGCGCGCCGCAGCGCCGCCAGGACCAGCGCCAGCGCCGAGGCGTGCAGCACGAGCTCCTTCGGGATAAAGAAACGGTCGAGGTCGAAAGCGCGGTAGGGGGCGGCCGCCAGCACCGCCAGCAGCGCCGCGGCCGCGAAGATGTAGCGGTTCTTCAGCATGCGCCGGGAATACGACTATATCCGAACGGGCCCCCGCCGGGCACGCGGCAAGAATTTCCGCGGCCGGGCGAGGGGGAGGCGCGCAAGCTCCGCGCCGGCCTCAATAGCGGTAGTGCTCCGGCTTGTACGGGCCTTCCGGCTTCACGCCGATGTAGTCGGCCTGCTCCTTCGTGAGCTTCGTCAGCTTGACGCCGATCTTCTCCAGGTGCAGGCGGGCCACTTCCTCGTCGAGGTGCTTCGGCAGGCGGTAGACGCCGGTCTCGTGCTTCTTGGTCCAGAGCTCTATCTGCGCGAGCGTCTGGTTGGAGAACGAGTTGCTCATCACGAAGGACGGGTGGCCCTTCGCGCAGCCCAGGTTCACCAGGCGGCCTTCCGCCAGCAGGTAGATGGACTTGCCGCCGGGCAGGTCGTAGCGGTCCACCTGCGGCTTGATGTTGACCTTCTTGACGCCCTTGGCGCGGTTGAGCGCGTCCACCTGGATCTCGTTGTCGAAGTGGCCGATATTGCAGACGATGGCCTGGTCCTTCATCTTCAGGATGTGCTCGAGACGGATGATGTCGCGGTTGCCGGTGGTGGTGACGTAGACGTCGCCCTCGCCCAGCGTGTCCTCCACGGTCTTCACCTCGAAGCCCTCCATCGCGGCCTGCAGCGCGCAGATCGGGTCTATCTCGGTCACGATCACGCGCGCGCCGAAGCCGCGCAGGCTGCGGGCCGAGCCCTTGCCCACGTCGCCGTAGCCGCAGACCACGCAGACCTTGCCGGCTATCATCACGTCGGTGGCGCGCTTGATGCCGTCCGCCAGCGACTCGCGGCAGCCGTAGAGGTTGTCGAACTTGGACTTCGTCACGGAATCGTTGACGTTGATGGCGGGGACCATCAGCTTGCCGGCCTCGTGCATCTGGTAGAGGCGGTGCACGCCGGTGGTGGTCTCCTCGGAGACGCCCTTCCAGTCCTTCGCGGCGTTATGCCAGCGCATCGGGGTCTTCTTCAGGATCTGCCTGAGGCAGTTGTTGAGCTCCAGCTCGTCCTCGCCGCCGGTCTTCCTGTCCAGGACCTTCGCGTCGTCCTCGGCCTCCACGCCGCGGTGGATCATCATCGTCGCGTCGCCGCCGTCGTCGACTATCAGCTGGGGGCCCTTGCCGTTCCCGAAATCGAGGGCCCGCTCGGTGCACCACCAGTACTCGGCCAGCGTCTCGCCCTTCCAGGCGAACACCGGTATGCCGGCCTTGGCTATCGCGGCCGCGGCCTGGTCCTGCGTGGAGAAGATGTTGCAGGAGCACCAGCGCACCTCGGCGCCGAGGGCCTTCAGGGTCTCTATCAGCACGGCCGTCTGCGTGGTCATGTGCAGCGAGCCCATCACGCGGGCGCCCTTGAGGGGCTTCTTCGCGGCGTACTTCCCGCGTATCGCCATCAGGCCGGGCATCTCCTTCTCGGCTATCTCTATCTCTTTGCGGCCCCAGTCGGCGAGCGTAATGTCCTTGACCTTGAAATCGTTCTTCATGGCTGTCCTCTCTTTAACTTCAGCGGGCATGGCTTTTCTCCTGTATCTGCCGATATTCCTCTTAGTATATCTTTTTCGGCGCGTAGGGGGGAATAGCGCAGTATTGACTTTTTAAGCTGCATGGCATATAACATAATCGGTCTACACGTGGGCCCGAGACAATATCTGTATTTAGTTGCGTGAGGGGGTATGAAACTACATACTATTATCGCTGCTGCGACTTTGGTGCGTTTCTCCTGTAATACGTACGCGGGGGAGTATAATCCCAATTTTGATGAAGGGGTAA
>JAJZOZ010000049.1 GCA_021811405.1 bacterium
TCGAGCGGGCCCGCGAGGAGTTCTCGGCCTGCAACCTGCCGTAACGGCGGACGCAATTTTGATATCATTATAGCCCATGGCCACCCAGTACGACATCTGCTTCATCACGGTCGGCGACGCCGAGACCGCGGAGAAGATAAGCTCCGGCCTGCTGCGCGAGCGGCTGGCCGCCTGCGTTTCGTCCGTCCCCGGGGTCAGCTCCTCGTACTGGTGGAAGGACAGGATAGAGACCTCCGCGGAGATCCTGCTGGTGGTGAAGACGCGCCGCGCGCTGCGCGAGGACGTAATACAGTTCGTCAAGGAGAACCACCCCTATACCGTCCCCGAGACCGTCTTCGCCGAGATAGACGCCGGGTCCCAGGAATACCTGGACTGGCTGGGGGCCAACACGGCCTTCTCGACCAACGCGGCCAAGGAGCCGCCCCGCCCGGAGGAGGGGGGACGCTGAAAATTCTATGAAGAACACTCTGCACGTGCTGATAGTAGTGGTGGTGGGCTCCCTGCTGGGGATGTTCATCAGCAAGCTGCTCAACATCTGGTTCCCGCCGACCAGCCAGTTCGCGGGCCTCATCAATACCGCGATCAACACCGGCCTCAAGCCCACCACGGTGGACCTGAACCTGGTGGAGTTCACGGCCGGGCTGGTCTTCAAGTTCAATATCTCCAGCATCCTCGGCATCTTCCTGTCGGCCGTGGTCTACAAGCAGCTGGTGAAATGAGGGCTTCCGCCGTGCTGATCCTCGCCTCCAGGTCGCCGCGCAGGAAGCAGCTTCTCGCGGAGGCCGGCATCGGGTACAGGACGGTGCCCAGCCGCATCGAGGAGGTCTCCTCCTACCGCAGGCCGGACCTGATAGTCCGCGAGCTGGCCTACAAGAAGGCCCTAAGCGTGGCGCTGCGCCATCCCGGCTCGCCGGTGCTCGGCTCGGACACGCTGGTCTACTGCAAGGGCCGGGTCCTGGGCAAGCCCGACGGCCACGCGGACGCGCTGCGGCTGCTGCGCCTGCAGAACGGCTCCTGGCAGTCGGTTCACACCGGGGTCGCGCTGATCTGGCTGGAGAAGGGCCTCTTCCTGGCCGGGGGGGAGGTGTCGCGCTGCAAGGCGCGGCGCCTGCCTGAAACCGAACTGCGCGCGCTCGCATCTAAACATCATGACAAGGCCGGGGCCTACGCGGTGCAGGACAAGGACGACATGTTCGTCGAGAGGATAGAGGGCAGGTTCGACACGGTGGTCGGCCTGCCGATGAACCTGGTGAAGAAATTCATGAGGAAGGCGGGCCTGGACTGATATGGCGAAATACCGGATAAAGAAGACTTTCCACGTGGCCTACGGCCACCGGCTGCTGAACTACAAGGGCAAGTGCGAGAACCTGCACGGCCACAACGGCCTCATCGAGGTGACCCTGGAGGCCCCGGAGCTCAACGGCGAGAAGATGGTGGCGGACTTCACCGAGATCGGCAGGGCGATGAAGGACTGGCTCGACGGCAGCATAGACCACAAGGTGGTGCTGGCCAAGAACGACCCGCTGGCGGGGACGCTCGCCGCCGCCGGCCAGGCCTGCTACCTCACCGACGACAACCCGACCGCTGAGACGCTGGCCAGGCTGGTCTACAAGGCCGCCAGGGACCTCGGCTTTCCCGCGGCTGAGGCCGCCTTCTGGGAGACGCCCACCTCGATGGCCTCCTACAGCGAGTGACGGAGAACGACATGACGGAACAGAACCATTACGACATCATCGTCATAGGCTCGGGACCCGCCGGCTTCACGGCCGCCATCTACGCCGCGCGCGGCGGCGCGTCCTGCGCCCTGTTCGGCGGAGTGGCCCCCGGCGGCCAGCTGCTGCAGACCACCGAGATAGAGAATTTCCCGGGCTTCGTCGCGCCCGTGGTAGGCGCGGACCTGATGCAGAGCATGCTGAAGCAGGCCGCGCGCCTGGGCACGAAGGTCTTCCAGGAGGACGCGGCCTCGGTGGACCTCTCCGCCAGGCCCTTCAAGGTCACGGCCGGCGCCGGCAAGGTCTACACCGCGGGCGCCCTGATAATAGCCACCGGCGCGCAGGCCAGGTGGCTGGGCATGCCTTCCGAGCAGAAGTTCGTCGGCAAGGGCGTCTCGGGCTGCGCCACCTGCGACGGCTTCTTCTTCCGCGGCAAGGAAGTGGCGGTCATCGGCGGCGGCGATTCCGCCGTGGAGGACGCGCTGTTCCTCACCAAGTTCGCCTCCAAGGTCTACCTGGTCCACCGCCGGGACGAGCTGCGCGCCAATTTCCGCCTGCAGGAGAAGGTCAAGGCGACCCCGAAGATAGAAGTGCTTTACGACCACACCCCGGAGGAGTTCCTCGGCGACGACAGGCTGAAGGCCCTGAAGGTGAAGAACGTCAAGACCGGGGAGACCCGCACGCTGGAGCTGCCCGGCGTCTTCGTGGCTATCGGGCACACCCCTTCCACCAAGCTGTTCGAGGGCAAGCTGCAGCTGGACGACGAAGGCTATATCGTGACCGACGAGAGGACGGCCACCTCCGTGCCCGGCGTCTACGCCGCCGGAGACGTGATGGACACCCGCTACAAGCAGGCCGTCGTGGCCGCCGGCGCCGGCTGCAAGGCGGCCATGGAAGCCCTGGTCTTCCTTCAGGAGAGCGGCCGCTAACCCCGGCGGTACATGGAAAAAGGACGGGCCCGATGGACCCGTCCTTTTTTTCGCCAGGCGGGCTTCAGGCGTGGGGCAGCACTTCGAGCTTGCGCAGGTCCCGGCTGGTGCGGCGCATGTCCTTGACGAAGATGCGCCAGCCGCGTATCAGCTTCTGGCGCTCGTCCTCCCCTATGGCCGGCTCGAAGACCCTGGCACGTCCCGCCGCGGGCCGCGCCGAGGGGAGACCGAGGCCGCGCGCCGCGGCGAGCCCGGCGCCTATCGAAGTGGCCTCGCTCTCGTCGAGCGCCGTTATCCTGGCGCCGGTCACGTCGGCCTGGAACTGCAGCAGCCAGTCTATCCTCGAGAGGCCGCCGGAGACCTTCAGCTCCTCTATCCGCAGCCCTTTCTTCCTCACCAGGTCGAAAGCGTCGGCCACCATGTAGGCTATGCCCTCGGTCACGCCGCGCACCACGTCGTACTTGTCGGTATGCGGGGTGAAGCCGGTGAACGAGGTGAACGTGGTGAAATCCCAGTAGGGCGCCCCCAGCCCGCCGATGGCTGGCAGGCAGTGCAGACGGTTCCTAGACTTGCGGCACATGCCGTCCACGTCGGAGATGTCGTCGAACAGACCGAACTTCTGCCTCAGCCACTCCAGCGCGGTGCCGGCCGAGTTGACCGTGCTCTCGGTGAAATAGCAGACCTTCTTCCGCCCTTCGCCTTCCTGCCAGCCGAAGGAATTGAGCAGGCCCCTGACCTTCAGCGGCCTGCCGCCAGTGTTCACCAGCAGGAACGCGCCGGTGCCGTAGTTGAGCGCGGCGGAGTTGGGGGCCTCCAGGCCCAGGCCGAGCATCGCGGCCTGCTGGTCCCCCAGCATGGCCGTCAGCGGCACGCGCCGCCCGGCCAGCTCCACGAAGCCCAGCCTGCCCGAGCTGGGCCGTATGGCGGGCAGTATCTCCGGAGGTATGCCGAAGGCCGCCAGCAGCTTCGGCTCCCAGCGGAGCCGGCGCAGGTTCATCAGCAGCGTGCGCTGGGCGAGAGAAGGGTCGGCCGCGTATATCTTCCCGCCGGAAAGGCGCCAGACTATATAGGAGGCGACGGGCGCGGCCAGAAGCCGTTTTTCGGCGGCGGCCGCCTTCACGGCCGGGACGTTCTCCAGGGCCCAGGCGATCTTGGAGGCGCTGTAATACGGGGTCTTGTAGAGGCCGGTGAGGCCGTGGATGCGGGTGTTGGAGAGCTGCACCCGGCCCAGCAGCTGCAGCGCGCGGCCGTCCTGCCAGCTCAGCGCCGGGGCCAGCGGGGCGCCCGTCAGCTTGTCCCAGAAGACGGTGGTGGAGCGCTGCGAGGCTATGCCGAGGGCGGCCGGCTCGGAGCCGGGGGGGAGCTTCTCCAGCACCTCGGCCAGGCTGTCGGCCTGCGAGCGGTAGAGCTGCTCCGCGTCGTACTCGGCCAGGCCCTGCGAAGGATAGGAGGCCTCGAGCCGGCGCTGGGCCTTGGCCAGGGCCGTGCCGTCGGGCCCGAGCGCGAGCGCGCGGGAGCTGGAGCTGCCCTGGTCGAGTACGATTATGATCTTCTCGGGCATACTTTCCCTCAGGTGCCGGGCTTGCGGACCACCTTGATGTCCACGGCCGTCTTCCTGACCGCGTGCTCCAGCAGGCCCCGCCTGGCCTCCTCGGAGAGGTCCGGGCTGTCGAGCAGGCCGCTCAGGCCGGCCACCGTGACGTTCAGCGCCCGCTGGTAGATGTCGAAGCGGTTCAGCACTCCCAGCACGGCTTCCCTGTCGCGGAACTCCCACCTGGGGCTCTTCGTTACCTGCGCCGTGAAAGACTCGCCCTCGTACTCGCCGCCGCTTTTCGCGGCGCGGGCTATGCCGGCCGCCACCTCGTCGAGCTGGGCCTTGATCTCGTCCATCTTCTCCTTCAGGCGCCCGTAGCGGTCCACCAGCGCCTCTATCCTCTCGGAGGAGGCTGGCGCGGCCTCGGCGCGGCCCGGATGGCCGCCGAAGTAGTCGGGGCAGAGATGCTTGTAATCGCACCACTTGCACTGCCTCTCGCCGGGGGTGGCGCCGAACTTCAGGCCCTTTATGGACTCGGCCACGCCGAGCACGCGCTCCCAGAACGAGCCTATCTCCGCGTCCGAAGCCCGGTCGAAAGGGTACTCCTTGTTCGAAGGCACGTGGTAGTAGAGCATCTTCTCTATCTTCACGGAGGAGACGCGCCGGCCGTAGTTCTCGGCTATCCGCT
The DNA here is from genome assembly GCA_021811405.1 of bacterium. Taxonomy (GTDB): domain Bacteria; phylum Elusimicrobiota; class Elusimicrobia; order Elusimicrobiales; family UBA9959; genus UBA9959. The sequence goes on from JAJZOZ010000049.1 coordinate 4,864, forward strand.
CCTTGATAGCGGGGTCCAGCTCCATTATCTTCTGGTACATGTAGAGCTGGGCGGGCTCCCGGCGCACGTCCTTGCCGGTCTTGTAGTCGGTCACCAGCATGCGCCCGTCGCCCAGGTAGTCTATGCGGTCGGAGATGGCGCGCACGAGCAGGCCGTCCACCTCCACGTCGGTGGAGTACTCCACCAGGAACGGCGGCTTGAGGACGGCGCGGTTGTGCTCGTAGTAGGCCCTGAGCATCAGCAGGCCCTTCTGGTAATCGTCGTCGGCCTTCTGCTGGGTGCGGTAGCCCTTCTCCAGGTACGACTTCAGGCCCCATTCCGCGCGGAAAGCCTCGCAGACCTCCTCCGCCGTCGGGAACGGGGGGGCCTTGACCGAGTAGAGGAACTCGAGGGCCTTGTGTATGGCGGAGCCGAAGGCGAAGTAGTATTTCGGCTCTTCCTTGATCTTGTCGATGTACTTGAACTTGTACTTGAGCGGGCACTCCTCATAGAGGGACATCCGCGAATACGAGAAGAACAGCAGGCCGTCCTTCCTCGGGGCCGGGGCGGCCGGGGCCAGCTCCCCGAACAGGCCCTGTTCGCCTGCCGAACCGTTATTTTTTCCTTTCATATGACAGCAGCTCCGTGACCCTGTTCTCGAACCCCTTGCCGCCGACGGAAGTGAGTATCTTGCCGGTCCACGGCGCGTAATATTCGTAGATCCACGACGGCACGCCCTCCGGCCTGCGGCTGATCTTAACGCAGCCCTGGAACTCGCCCGCGCCCACCTTCACGCTGAGGCCGGTACCCTCCACCCTGAAACTCAGGCGGCCCTCCGGCCCCGAGGCGGTCCAGGACTTGCCCTCCTCCAGCGGGTACGAGAGCACCAGGGTGTCCTTGCCGCCCTGGCGTTCGAGGAACTTCAGCCCCGAGAAGCGGTAGGCCTTCTCCTGCGAGCTGACCAGCTCGTCTCCGGCGTAGAACGCGCTGCGCAGCACGGCCCCGGCGGCGGAGACGGGGGCGGTGGAGATGTCGGCCACCTGGCGGGCGTTCTTGCCCAGCGTCTGCGAGTCGCCGTACACCCATTCTGAGCCGGGCGCGGCGGGGAAATAGTCCGGGCAGATGAAGATGCTGCGGAACGCGTCCTCGGGCATCCTGTACGACGGGTACTCGCGGGCCAGGCGCTCCAGCAGGGGCTTCGACTCGGCGCACAGCCCCAGCTTCACCGCGTACAGCCCGGCCGCGGCCTGCAGCGCCTCCGGGGCCCGCGGGTCGGCCGGGTTGGCCAGCGCGAAAGCCCGGTATTTCTCCGCCGCTTTCAGCCAGCGCCCCTGCTTCTCCAGCGCCGCCCCGTCGCCGAAGCGGGCGCCGCAGCCGCACAAGGCCAGCAGCGCCAGCAGGGATGCAAGGGACCTCTTCGCCATTCAGTCAATTATATATAATCCCGCGGAAAGCCCGGGCCGGGATTCACCAAGCGGGTTCTTTTTTGTATCATAGCCCCATATGCAGAAAGCATTGACCACGCTACTTATCGCGGCGCTGCTGTCAGGCTGCGCCATGTTCAGGAAAAAGGGAACCGCTTCCCAGCCAGGCGAGACCGCGCGCGCCGCATCCGCGGCCGCGGCGCCCTCCTTCGCCCTGCCGGGCATTCCGCTCAAGAACGACGACGAGCCGGAAACGGCCCGCCCCGCCGCCCGCGCGGCGAAACAGGCCTCTCCGTCCCCTGCCGCCGAGGAACAGCGGCCGGCGGATCCGCTGGCTTCACCGTCCTCCGCGTCGCCCGCGGCCGCGCCCGCCGCCGCTTCCGCCGCCCCGGCCTCCGGCGGGAAGGACCTGGAATTCCACCTGAAAGCGGCCCGGAAATATGCGGCCCGCAGGAAGTACCTCTCGGCGGCCGCCGAATACCGCGCCGCGCTGGATTATGTGCCGGCCGGCGACCCTCTGGCCGTCCACGCGCTGGAGCGGGAGGGAGCCATGACGCTCAGGACCGGCGACACCGCCAAGGCGGCCGGCTATTTTGAAACCGCCATCAAGAAGGCCGCAGACTTGGGCGTCGCCAACAACGACCTTTCCAACGCGCATATCGGGCTGGGCTACTGCCTGGAGAAGAACAAGGACGTGAGCGGGGCCATAGCCAATTACGAAAAAGCCCTGAAATACGCCACCAGTAAAACCACTAAAGCCAGGCTTAACGATACCATCGAGAACCTCAAAAAGACCGGTAATTGACGGCTTCTTGTTCCCGCATAAGACCCCGCGTAAAGCGCGGGGTCTTATTTTTAAAATTAATTGCATATATTAGTACAATAATTTGTATAATTTCATACAATATGGATTCAAAAATTCTTGCCATTCACGCGGCACAGCTCGGGCTGAAGCCGCAGGGTTCAGACCACAACGCCACCCTCGCGGCCGCCATAGAAAGCCGCGAGCCCCGCTACTGGGCCGCTTTCCCGGCCTTGCTGGCCAACGCGGCAGCCGAGGGGGGGCTGGACCTGGAAACCGTAAGCCGGGCCCTGCCTGAAGGCGAAAGGAAACACCTCAAGCTGCTGGTTTTCGCCTCGCTGGGCCTTTACGAAAGCCTTGGACTCAGGTTCCAATGGGCGAAAAAGCTCTCCGCTGGCTATCCTTCCCGCATGGTCTCGGCGTTCAAGGACAAGCTGGGAGGCGACGAGCTGGTGGACCTGGGGGCCCTGCGCATAGCCCCGCGCAGCTTCCGGGAAAGTTTCCGCCTCTGCTTCCGGGGCGCCGCAGCCGGCCGGGCGCTGGAGGACTCGCTGTCGAGGATCTTCACCCGCCGGCAGGCGCAGCTCTTCTTCAAGCGCCTGCGGGGGGAGAGGATGACGAAGACCGAACGGGAGTATTTCTCGCGCGTGGTGAAGAAGAAGACGCTGGCGCTGGCCGACGACGAGCTCCACGCGCTGGCCCGCCGCGTCCTCGAACGCGTCCGACGTGAGGAGGGCCCGGCCGCGGATTAATTTTTGTAGAATATAGCCGGGAACCAGCGTTAGGCTCCCTCAGCCGCCCCCATAGCTCAATGGATAGAGCACCTGCCTTCTAAGCAGGTAATCCAGGTTCGATTCCTGGTGGGGGTATTTTCTTTGTCCCCGACCCAGCTCGCTTAGATACCATCAATTGGGAATCGACCGAGTCACGGATAAGCCGCAGTGCGGCTTTCCGCGACCCCGGCTCGCCGGTTTCGCTAACGCAGGAAACCGGCTCCGCCCTTGCGGCCCGGGCGCGAGACATAGTTATGTCTCGCTATAAATACGGGCCTCACCTGGTGGGGGTATTTTCTTTTTGGACTTCCGGGTTTGACGCGGGTAATCATGGTTTATCGCCGGGGCGCCACGGGGACCGGAATAACCTCTTTTTTTCAGTTTTTTACCAGCATTTCCGGCGGGTGGAACGCCCGGCCGCCCTTCAGCCAGGCCAGCACGTCGCCGGCCAGGTAGAGGCTGCCGGCCACCAGCACGGTGGCGCCGGGCGGCGCCAGCTTCAGCGCGCGGCGCAGGGCCTTAACCGGGTCCTCCGCGACGATGACCGAGGAACGCAGCGGCTCCGGCAGCAGGCGGCGGACCTCCCCGGGCGGGGAGGAGCGGTAGGAAAGAGAGCGCGTGAGGATGAGCTTCGACGACGAGGCCCCTAGAGCGCGGGCCAGCGGCCCGGCGTCCTTGTCGCTCATGAAGGCGGCCACGCAGACCGCCGGAGGACGCCCGGCGAACTCGCTGAGCAGGGCCGAGATCCCCTCGGCGTTGTGGGCTCCGTCCACTACCACGCGCCGCCCGGCCACGCTGACGCGCTGGAAACGGCCGGGGGGAATGGAAGAACGCAGCGCCCTCTCGCCCCGCGCCAGGCTGAACCGGAGGCCGGCCTTCTCCGCCGCCAGCGAGGCCGCCCGCAGCGCGAAGGCGGCGTTAGGCAGCTGGAAAGCGCCGGCGCCGCGCAGGCCGGGCAGCACGCAGGCTATGGGCCTGTAGACGCGCGCACCGGCGGAGGCCGCGCTGTTGCGTATCACCTTCCAGGCCGCTTCGGGGACGCTTTCCCCTACGAGGACGGCGGCCCCCTTCTTGATTATCCCGGCCTTGTGGGCGGCTATGTCGCGCAGGCGCGGCCCCAGCAGGGCCGTGTGCTCCAGGCTCACCGAAGTGACGCCCGCCACCGCCCCGGCGGCCGCGTTGGTGGCGTCCAGCCTGCCGCCCAGGCCGGCCTCCACCACGGCGAAGCGCGTCTTCTTCAGCGAGAAGTAAAGGAAAGCTATAGCCGTCAGCGTCTCGAAGAAGGAAAGCTCTCCCGCCGCGGCGGACTCCACGCGCAGGAAGCAGGCCAGCAGCTCCTTCTCCGCGATCTCGCGGCCGTCGATCTTTATCCGCTCGCGCAGCGAGCGCACATGCGGGCTGGTGTAGAGGCCGGTGCGCCAGCCGTTGGCCGACAGCGCCGCCGCCGCCATGGAGGCGGAGCTGGTCTTGCCGGTGGAGCCGCTGATGTGCACGACGGCGCCCATATGCTCCTGCGGGTAGCCCAGCCTGGCCAGCGCGGCCTTTATGGGCTTGAGCGAATAGTGGCTGTCCACGGCGGGAGGGGGGAGGGCGCGCAGCCAGTCCTCGAGCTGCGCGTAGTCCGACGGCAGGCGCCGCGCGCCGCCGCGGTCCTTGAGGCCGTAGAGCATGGCGGCCGCCGTCAGGCCGGTGGCGGGATGGCGCAGGCCCGGAGCTATCTCGGCCAGCGGGGCCAGCACGAACTCCCGCTCGCCCAGCCGCGGGTGCGGGACCTCCAGCGCTTCCGAGTTTATAACGCGCCCGCCGTAAAAGAGTATGTCCACGTCTATGGTGCGGGGCCCGTTCTTCACGGTGCGCCGCCTCAACAGAGCAGCCTCCACGCGGCCGGCCAGCGCCAGTAGGCCTTCGGGGGACAGCGCGGTCTCGCAGGCGGCGGCCATGTTGAAGAAGGCGGGCTGGTCGGTCTTGTAGAGCGGAGCGGTCTCGTAGACGGCGGACTTCCTGACGGCGCGGCACCCGCCCGAATCCAGAAGCGCCAGCGCGCGCTCCAGGTTGTCCAGGCGGTCGCCCAGGTTGGAACCCAGCGAAAGATAGACCCTCACCGCGCTCTCCTTATGGCGTCGGCCACCAGCATGGCCTTGCGGCATTCGGCCACGTCGTGCACGCGTATGATGTCGGCGCCGCCCGCCACGCAGGCGGCTATGGTGCCGGACAGCCGCTCCTCCGGCTCGCCGCCGGACAGCACGCCGATGAACTTCTTGCGGGAGACGCCCAGCATCACCGGGCAGCCCGGCGCGCGCAGCTCGGCGAGCCGCGCTATCAGCGCGAGGTTATGCTCCAGCGTCTTGCCGAAGCCGATGCCCGGGTCCAGGATGATGTCCTTAACCCCGGCCTTCCTCAGCGCTCCGGCGCGGTCCGCCAGGAAAGCCTTCACCTCGCCCACCACGTCCTTATAGGAGGGGGAAGCCTGCATAGTGCGCGGCTCGCCCTGCATGTGCATGACTATAGCGCCGGCGCCGGTATCGGCCGCGGCCCGTATCATGGCGGGGTCCTTGAAACCGGTTATGTCGTTTATGAGGCAAGCCCCGGCCTTTACGGCAAGAACGGCCAGCTCCGGCTTGCAGGTATCCACGGATACCGGGATCTTCAGCCTCCCGGCCAGCCCTTCCAGCACCGGCAGGACCCGCCTTTTCTCTTCCTCCAGGGTCACCGGCGCGCTGCCCGGCCTTGAGGATTCGCCGCCTATATCCAGCAGGTCCGCGCCCTGCTTTTCCAGCTCCAGGGCATGGGCTATGGCCGCACCGGCCGTGTCCCATTTGCCGCCGTCAGAGAACGAATCGGGAGTCACGTTCAATATGCCGCATACCAGCGTCCGCCCTTGGCTGAAAACGAGTTTCTCCATGCCGAAAATTCTAGCAATTTAATCCCGTCCATTGCGAAAAAGCCCGATGCGCGCTATACCGCGCCAAAAGGGGGGAGAAAAAAGTGCTTGTTTTTCAAGGCTTATCCGCAGGGGGGGAAAACCACCCCTTGACAAACTATACTATCCTATGCTATACTATATCCAGCAGTAAGCGTGTCTTCCCAAGGAGGCATTATGAACGTCCAGAAATACATGCTCCCGAAAGAGTTCAAGGTGTGGATGTGCGCGACTCTCGGGCTTCTCAAAGACGGCAAGATGGGCGCCAGCGCCGACCGCTCCAACCGCATAAAGCTTGCCCTCGCTTACACCAGGAAATAACCAAGGAAGGTAACAATGAAACCACGCTACCAGATAGTCATCTCTCTGTCAGAGGACGACAACGTGAAGCTGCAGCAGTTGCGGGAAGACGGCTACCAGATAGTGGACATCTTCCGCCTCGGGCTCTCCGAGGCGGAGGATGCCGTAAAAAAGGCCGGGCTGGCCAGGCGCAAGGAAAAGCAGGAGAAGGACAAGGATAAGCCGCAGCAGGACAAGCTCTTCTGATACCTCTCCCCGACATCCCACCCGGTCGGTCCCTTCTTCCTTAAATAGCGCGACGGTTGCCTCAGACGCTTACGGCGTCTAGGTCCTTTGGCCCATTGCCCCATAGGAACTATTGCCCTTTCATCCTAAAGGCCATATGGCTATAATATGCGTATGAAGAACACTAAAGCCGTTTTACTCATAATACTCGGGGCCTTCATAATGGCCACCGGCTTCGCCTTCGCGGAGAACGTCGCCTACGAACAGCTCAAGCGCTCCGTGGCGGAAAATCCGGCAGTTTCGTTCGATAAATCGGACGCCTCGCTGCCCACCGGCACCGCCCAGACCAAGGCCGCGGCGGACCCCGTGCAGGAGAAGCTGGACCAGATCAGGGCCGCCAACCTGAAGGCCGCCGCCCCCGCTCCCGCACCCGCGCCCAAGCCCACCATCATGGACGGGGTCAAGAAGTTCATCGGCGCCCACAAGGCCGACATACTGCTGGCCGGCGCCGGCGCCTATATCGGCTGGGCCCTGATGGGCACCGTGGCCGGGGCGCTCACAGGCGGGCTCGGCTTCCTGCTGTTCTTCATGTTCGCCAACCTGTAAGCCCTTACCGGGCAAAAAGAAAGCCGGACCGCAAGGCCCGGCTTTCTTTTTTCCTACCCGGGGCGCTCAGGCGGCGGCGAGCACTTTCTCGTCGTGGCCGGTCTTGTCCGGGGCGCTGGCGCTCATGCAGACCACGGTGGGCTTGTGGCCGCGGCATTCCTCGGCCGTGTACTGCGCGTAGGAGACGATGATCAGCAGGTCTCCCTTCTGCACCAGCCTGGCGGCGGCGCCGTTCACGCCTATAACGCCCTTTTTACCGTAGAGCACGTAGGTGGAGAACCTCGCCCCGGTGTTCACGTTGTAGATGTCCACCTTCTCGTGCTCGAGCAGGTCGGCTGCGCGGCACAGAGCGCGGTCTATGGTTATGGAGCCGTTATAATTGATGTCCGTCTGAGTGACGGCCACGCGGTGCAGCTTAGATTTCATCAGCGTCCTGGTCATTTCTTCACCTTCTCCTTGTTCATCCTGGCGGCCGCGGCGGTGCCCAGCAGCACCAGGTCCGGCACGGCGTGGTCGAACACCTCCGCGTCCTCGAAAAGCCGGGAGAAGCCGCCGGTGCCTATCACCAGCGCGTCCCCGGAGAAATACTCGTCCTTTATCTTCGCCGCTATGCCCTTTATGGCCAGCAGGCCGGAATAGTACAGCCCCGACTGGATGGAGTCCACCGTGGTCTTGCCGACGAGCTCCGCCGGCTTGGTGATCTCCACGCGGGGCAGCTTGGCCGTGCGCTCGGCGAGGGCTTCCATGGAGATGCGCGGGCCCGGCATGATCAGGCCGCCCAGGTATTCCTTCTTAGCGCTGACGGCGCAGAAGGTGGTGGCGGTGCCGAGGTCCACTATGACGAGGTTGCGGCCCGGGTAGAGCGCGGAGGCCGCTATGGCGTTGGCTATGCGGTCGGCTCCCACTTCCAGCGGGTTCTTGTACTTGATGTTCAGGCCGGTCTTCACGCCGCCCGCGAGCAGGAACGGCTCGATCCCGAAATACTTCACCGTCATGTGCTGCAGCGTGTAGATCAGGTCCGGCACCACCGAGCAGACGGCCACTTCCTTGATCAGCGACGGCTCTATGCCGTTCTCGCGCAGCGCGTTGCGGAAGAAAGTGCCGAACTCGTCCGACGTGGCGTTGGAGGAAGTACAGCGGAACTTGGCCGCCAGCTTCTCGCCCTCGAAGACGCCCGCGAAGATATGGGTATTGCCTACGTCCAGCGCTAACAGCATGGTACGGCCTCCTTGAGCAGCGGGTAAAGCAGGCCGGCGAGGGCCTCCGTCCCGGCCACGTCGGCGGCCTTCCTGCCGCCGCGGTAGACGTGGAAGGGGTGGGAGAAGCGCATCTCGGCCAGGTCGTTGTGCACTACGAGGTCCGCACCGCGCACGGCGCGGACCTTTTTGAGCGCCTGCGCTGCCGAGGCGCCGGAAGTCAGCTTGAAGCCCACCACCAGGGGTGCCCTGCGGCCGGCCTTCAGCGCGTAGCCCTTCAGCCTGCCTATGATCTTGTGGTTGCGGCGCAGCGTGATGCGCAGCTGCGGGGCGGAAGAATCCAGTTTGGCCGAGGCTCCGGCCTTTATCCGGCGGCCGCCGGCCTCTACGAGGACGGGGGAATAGTCGGAGACCGCGGCCAGGTGTATCACGGCGTCGTAGTCCCCGGCGGACAGCGCCTCTTTCAGCGCGGCGTCCAGCTCCTTGAACGTGGAATAGCGCGTCACGGCTATATGGCGCCCCGCGGGGGCCTCGCCGTGGGCCGCGCAGAGGGCGCGCACTTCGCAGCCCAGCTCCGCCAGGCGGACGGCCAGCTCCGCGCCGGTGCGGCCGGTGCTGGTGTTGGCCACGCAGCGGGCCGCGTCTATGGGCTCGCGGGTGCCGCCGGAAGTAAGCAGTATCTTCATACCCGCGCCGCCTCCCTCGCTGGCCTCGGCGCCAGCGCCGCCATTATTTCCTTATATATGGCCTCGGGCTCCAGCAGGCGGCCTTCGCCCACGTCGCCGCAGGCCTGGCGGCCGTTGCCGGTGCCCAGCACCTTCACGCCCCATTCCTCCAGCGTTTTCACGGAACGGCGGGTGGCCGGGTGCGCCCACATGTTGCGGTTCATCGCCGGGGCGATCAGGTAGGGCTTGGAGAAGTCGAAGGCGAGGAAGATGGTGGAGATGTAGTCGTCGGCCACGCCGGCGGCCAGCTTGTTGATGATGTTGCCGGTGGCGGGGCAGATCACGGCGAGGTCCATCCAGCGCGTGAGCTCGATGTGCTCGAGAGCGGTGCGATCCTCGAAGGTGTCCGTGTAGACGGGGTTGTGCGTAAGCCCCTCCAGCGTGGACTTGCCTATGAAGTTCAGCGCGTTCTTCGAGCAGACCGTCTTTACGCCGAAGCCTTCCTGCGCCAGCCGCGAGATGACCGCGCAGGCCTTGTAGCAGGCTATGGAGCCCGTCAGCTGGAAGAGGATGTTGCCCTTATTTTTCGACATTGTCTATCAGCCTCACTTTCCCGAGCTTCGCCGCGGCGAACCTGCGGCCCCAGCGCTCCTCGACGTAATCCGGCTCGAAGCCCAGCGCGGCCAGCTTGCGCTTCACCGCGGCCGGAGAGGCCTTGGAGCGCAAGAGCAGGTTCAGCGCCGGCGCGAGAGCCCGGTGCTCCGGCGTCAGCAGCAGGTTGCGCGAGCTCATGGCCAGCCCGTCGCTTTCGCGCAGCGTGGGGCAGGGGACTATCTCCGTCTCCAGGAAGAAGGCGCCGGCCATGCCCTTGATCAGCTTGTACTGCTGGTAATCCTTCTCGCCGAAATAGGCGCGGCGCGCCCGCGCCAGGCTCAGCAGCTTGAGCACCACGGTCAGCACGCCGTCGAAATGCCCGGGCCTGTAAGCGCCGCAGAGCGCGCCGCTGTCGGCGGTCTCGGTGACGCGGTAGGTATAGCCGTCCGGATATATGTCCGCGGCCGACGGAAGCAGCAGGAAGTCCGCGCCGGCGGCCTTCAATTTGCGCGCGTCCTCGGCCACGGGCCGCGGGTAGCGCTTCAGATCGCCCTTGTCGTTGAACTGCGACGGGTTAACGAAGATGCTGACGGCCGTGAGGTCGTTCTCGCGGCGCGAACGCGCCAGCAGCGAGAGATGCCCCTCGTGCAGCGCGCCCATAGTGGGCACGAAGCCCAGCGTCTTACCGGCGAATTCCGGCCCCGTACGGAGCCGGCGCCAGGCGCTTATCGTCCTTATTATCCTCATTCTTCCTCTTGCCCGCCGGGGGGAAGACCTGTTCCTTCACCTCGCGGTCGAAATCCCGCAGCGCTTTGCCTATCAGCGCGCGCCCGTCCAGGTACTTCTTCACGAAGGAGGGCGCCTGCGGGTACATGCCCAGCAGGTCCTGCAGCACCAGCACCTGCCCGTCGGTATGCGGCCCCGCGCCTATGCCTATTACGGGGATCTTCAGCAGCGACGTGATGCGCCCCGCCAGCGGCGCGGGCACGCATTCGAGCACCAGCGCGAAGCAGCCCAGCCGCTCCAGCTCCGCGGCCTGCCGCACCAGCTTCTCGGCGGAGGCTTCGTCGCGGCCCTGCGGGGCGTAGCCGCCCAGGCGGTTGACGGACTGGGGCGTCAGGCCTATGTGGCCCATCACCGGCACGTCGGAACCGACTATATGCGAAATTATCTCGGCGTGGCCGTCCACGCCTTCGATCTTTACGGCCTGGGCGCCCGCGCGGGAGAGCAGCTCCACCGCGTCCATCGCGTGGCGCAGCCCCTTGCGTACGGCCAGGAAAGGCATGTCGGCCACCAGCAGCTTGTCCTTAACGGCGCGGGCGACGGCGGAGGTGTGCAGGGCCATCAGCTCGGGCGTGGCGGCCAGCGTGGTCGGGTGGCCGTGCATCACCATAGCCAGGCTGTCGCCCACCAGCACGCAGTCCGCCGGGGATTCGGCCGCTATGGAGGCCATGGTGTAGTCGTAGGCCGTCACCATCGAGATGCGCGGTCCCGGCTTTTTATAGGAATAGAAGTCAGTTATTCTCATATATCCTCGCCATCAGCGAATAGATCCTCGCGTAGGGATCCTTGCCCAGCGCTTTCACGTCGGATAATATAGTCCCGCGGTCGCCGCGGACTATGGGCCCCGTGAGCGCGCGCGACGGATCGGCCGCGAAGTTCTCCAGCGAGGCGCGCAGGTAGCGCTGCACGGCCCCGCGCGGCACGCCGAAGCCCGCCAGACCCTTCAGCGCCCTGCTCCAGAGGAGCACCGGCAGATTAGCGCCCAGCGCGCAGAGCGCGTGGTAGAGCGCCCTGCGCTCCCTGGGGACGCGGAACACGGGGTTGCGGAACTCGGGCACCAGGGCCTTCAGCGACACGCCCGGCTCGAGGGCGAAAGGGATGGCCCGGTACTCGGCCAGGCTGAGTTTTCGGCGGGCCAGCGGCATGAAGGGGTGCATGGCGGCGGCGCCGTCCACGTGCAGGCAGGCGGAGAAATGTATGAGCCGTTTTCCCTTCAGGAAAGGGTTATCGGCTATGAAACCGGCGATGGCTCCGTCGCTGAGCAGAACGAAGACGGTGCCGCAGCCGCCCAGCACGGACTCGGGCGGCAGGCCGGAACGCCGCGACCAGACTTTGAAGGGGACTTTGAGCAGCCTGAAATAGGCCTGCAGATGGAAGGAAGCGCGGCCGGAGCCGGCTATGCCGTAGGGTCTCTTCATACCTTGGGTACCTGTCCCCGCGGGGATCAAGTCCGCCAGGTATATTCTACCAAATGGCTATTCCTCGTTGAAAGCGGTCACCGTATAGGTATACAGCTCGGCGGAGCCGTCCTTCCAGGCCGAGGAGGAGAGCCCCGCCTTCTCGGAGCAGAGCGAGTCCAGGAAGTCCTCCTTCCGGTCGAAATGCTCCCAGACCTGCGGCAGGTAGGTGCCGGAGCGGCGCCCGCTCTTTATATAGACGCCGTGCTCGCCCCGCTTCACCTCGTCGGCGCCGGCCGCGCGGCGCAGCGGCGAAAGCACGGAGATCTCTATTTTGACCTTCTTCAGCTCAGCCTCGGTGAGAGGGGAGAAGCGCGGGTCCTCGAAAGCGGCGGCCCCGGCGTAGGAGGCCGCCATCTCCGCCAGCGTGCCGCGCGGCTCCAGGCTGCCTATGCAGCCGCGCAGGCGGCCGCCTAGGGTCAGCGTGACGAAGACGGCCGCCGGCTGGTTGAACTCGGGCCGCTTGTGCAGGCCCTGCTCCGGAGAGGTCCCGGTCTTAAGGCAGGCGGCTATGCCCGCGCGCGCCATGCCCAGCAGTTCGCGGCGCATCTCGCCGTCCAGCTCCAGCGCGCCGGCCGGCCGGGGCGAAGCCTCGGTAAAGAAGCCCGCGCCGTAGCCCACCACGGCGGAATCGTCGCCGGAGATCTTCCCGGAATGGGTGTACAGCGCCAGCTCGAAATCGTTGCAGCCCAGCTCCAGCGCGGCCGCGGCGCCGGCGGTCATCGCCGCCTCGCCGCAGGCGGTGGTGTCCAGCCAGCGGGAGGCCTTTGAATACAGCAGCCGGTTGGCCTGCTCGAAATAGGCCGGGGAGGAATTGCGCATCGCCTGCCGCAGCGCCAGCAGCACCGAGCGGTCGGAGGTCTCTGCTATGTCGCCCGGGGGATAATGCGCCAGGTCCGACGAGACGCAGAACAGCGCCTTGCGGTCCCTCATCGCCAGCCCCAGCGCGCGGCCGGCTTCCGCGAGCAGCGCCGCGTCCGAGGTGTTGAAAAGGATGGGGACTATCTTTACCCTGTTGCCTTTGAGCGCCTGCAGGAACGGGAGCTGAACCTCCACCGCGTGCTCGGCCTCGTGCGCGCGCGGAGTCTCCGAGAAAAGCCGCTTATAGCCCAGCAGCTCTCGGCGCAGCCCGTCGTCTATCTCCAGGGTGCCGAGCGGCGTCTCGAAGGCCTCGTCGGAGCTCAGCGCGCCGTTCTTGAGGCCCATCGTATGGCCGGTGGCCAGTATCACGAGAGTGTCGAAGTCAGCGTCCTTCAGCGCCGAGAAGGCCAGCCCCGCGGCGGCGCCGGAATAAACGTAGCCCGCGTGCGGCGCCAGTATGCCGGCCAGCCTGCCGGACGGGGCTTTGCCCTTCTTCAGGTAGCCCTGCACCGCGGAGCGCAGCTCCGCCGGTTCCGCCTCGTAGAATTTGCCCGCAACGGCAGGTTTTCTGGTCATAGCCCCTCCGTTCCCCATTATACATTTGTTTTCCGGGCAGGAAAAAAACTAAAATATAGTCCACGGTGGTTGTAGCTCAGCGGTTAGAGCGCTCGGCTGTGGCCCGAGAGGTCGGGGGTTCAAATCCCCTCAGCCACCCCAAAGATTTAAAAATTGAAACTCTCCTGACGCCGCGCCCCGCGCGGCGTTAAAATTTTGCAGCTCCGTAATGACCCGATAAATCGCCCTGCTTGTACGCAGGGCACATTTTTATTCTAGACTATTGCCGGGAGCTGAACCATGAGACAAACGAAATTCCCTGCACTTATCGCCACGCCCCGGCTCGAGCTCAGAAAGCACGTGCCGGAACTTGCCGAAACCATGTTCCGCTACGTGGACCAGGACAGGGACCGCCTGCGAGTGTTCCTGCCGTGGGTAGATACAACCAAGTCCGTAGATGATGAGACGGCATATATAAAGATGACCAGCGCCGGCTGGGAGAAAGGGACATTTTTTGACTACGGCCTCTTCGAGCGGAAATCTGGTACCTATATGGGGAATATAGGTGTGCACAATATCGCCTGGGCTCATGACCGCTGCGAGTTAGGGTATTGGATATTGGGCGAGTTCGAGGGGAAAGGCTTCGTTTCCGAGGCGGTCGAGGCGCTGGAAAAGGTCTGCTTCGCTTTGGGCTTTCACCGCGTAGAGATCCGCTGCGCTTCCTGCAACCCCAGGTCGGCCGGTGTTCCCAGGCGGCTGGGGTACTCCCTGGACGGGACGCTGAGAGAAAACTGTATCGAGCTGGGCAGCTACAGGGATACCCTGGTTTTTGGAAAGCTGAACGGCAGCGGAGCGCCAAAATAACTTAGCCGCAAGGCCATCCGGACCAAAAACATGAAGACCGTACATTCCGAAATAAGCAGGCGCATCGGAAAGCTGGATTTTGGGCGCCTGTACCCCGGATTTCATCCGTTCCGTTTCGCTGCGCTTACGGGAAAACCAGATCCTCTCCGGACTGGGGACGGGAGAAGCCGGGCACAACATATATCAGCGCGCGGGAAAGATCGG
>JAJZOZ010000205.1 GCA_021811405.1 bacterium
ATCTGGTCACTTTCTACACGATGTTCAACCGCGAGCCGGTAGGCAAGTACCACCTCCAGCTCTGCCGCAACATCTCGTGCCACATGGCCGGCGCCCCCGACCTGCTGAAACGCCTCAAGGACACCCTCGGCATCGGCGAGGGGGAGACTACGGCCGACGGGCTTTTCACGCTTTCCACCGCCGAATGCCTGGGAGCCTGCGGGGCTGCCCCGGTGATGCAGGTGAACGAACGGTATTTCGAGAACCTGGACGCGCGGAAGCTGGACGCGCTGATAGACGATCTCCGGCACGGGCGCCTGAAGGGGACCGGCCTCTGAGGCGCGCCGGAACGCAATGGAAAATATCCTGCTGAAAGACAACGTCGCCGGCCTGGAGGCCTACTTCGCCGCCGGCGGCTACAAATCGCTCAAGAAGGCGCTGGGCCTCGGCCCGGCCGCCGTCATCGACGAGGTCAAGAAGTCGAACCTGCGCGGCCGCGGCGGCGCGGGGTTCCCCACCGGCCTCAAGTGGTCCTTCATCCCCAAGGACGCGCAGGGCCCGCGCTACCTGGTCTGCAACGCGGACGAGGGCGAGCCGGGGACCTTCAAGGACCGCGAGCTGATAAGGAAGAATCCGCACGCGCTGATAGAGGGCATGGCCATAGCGGCCTACGCCATCGGCGCGGCCTCCGCCTACATCTACATCCGCGGCGAGTTCGCCGAGGAGGCCGCGATACTGGAGGAGGCCATCTCCGCCGCCAGGCAGAAGGGCTTCATCGGCAGGAACCTGCTGGGCTCCGGCTTCGATTTCGACCTCTACGTCCACCGCGGCGCCGGCGCCTACATCTGCGGCGAGGAGACCGCCCTGCTGGAGTCCCTCGAGGGCTTCAAGGGCCAGCCCCGCCTGAAGCCGCCTTTCCCGGCCGTAAAGGGCCTCTTCGCCAGCCCTACCGTGGTCAACAACGTGGAGACCCTGGCGGCGGTCCCGGCCATCATCGAAAAGGGCGGGGACTGGTACGCCGCCATAGGCGTCGGCAAGAGTTCCGGCACCAAGCTTTTCTGCGTCAGCGGCCCGGTGAACAAGCCCGGGGTCTACGAGCTGCCGCTCGGAGTGAAGTTCAGCGACCTGCTGGAGAAGACCTGCGGCGGCCTGAAGCCCGGCCGGAAGCTGAAAGCCGTCATCCCCGGAGGGTCCTCCACGCCGGTGCTCACCGCCGAGGAGGCCATGGGCGTGGCGCTGGACTACGAATCCCTGGCCGCGGCCGGCACCATGCTCGGCTCCGGCGCGGTGATAGTCATAGACGATTCCCAGTGCATGGTGAAGCTGCTGCAGGTGCTGGCCCGCTTCTACCATCACGAATCCTGCGGCCAGTGCACCCCGTGCCGCGAGGGCTGCGGCTGGATAGAGAAGATCATGAACCGCCTGGAGGCCGGCAAAGGCTCCCCGGCCGACATAGACACGCTGTATTCCGTGGCGGAGAACATGATGGGGCGCACCATCTGCCCGCTCGCCGACGCGATGGCGATGCCCGTGATGAGCTTCGTGAAGAAATTCCGTCCCGAGTTCGAGGCCCACGCCGCCGGGAAATGCTGCCCGCCGGAGGAGCCGGCTAAACACTGATGCCCAAGTTAACGATAGACGGCAGGGAAATAGAGGTGGAGAAGGGGACCACGGTCCTCGAGGCCGCTCAGCGCCTCGGCGTGCACGTGCCGCGCTACTGCTACCACCCGAAGCTCTCCATAGCCGGCAACTGCCGCATGTGCCTCGTCGAGGTGGAGAAAGCCCCCAAGCTGCTGACCGCCTGCTCGACCGAGGTCTCCGAGGGCATGGTGGTCCGCACCTCCACCGACAAGGTAAAGGCCGCGCGCCGCGACGTGCTCGAATACCTGCTTATCAACCACCCTCTCGACTGCCCCATCTGCGACCAGGCCGGCGAATGCGGCCTGCAGGACTACTACATGGAGCACAGCCGGGCGAAGAGCCGCTTCCCGCAGGAGGCCAAGGTCAGGCGCCAGAAGCGCCGCGTCCTCGGCCCGCACCTGGTCCTGGACAACGAGCGCTGCATACTCTGCACGCGCTGCGTCCGGTTCTGCGCCGAAGTGACGAAGACCGCCGAGCTGGAGGTCATGGAGCGCGGCGACCATTCCTTCATCGACCTGAAGGAGGGGAAGGCGCTGGACAACGGCTATACCCTCAACATCGCCGACATCTGCCCCGTCGGCGCGTGGACCTCCCGCGACTTCCGCTTCAAGTCTCGGGTCTGGTTCCTGAAGAGGACCCCTACGCTCTGCCTGGGCTGCGCCACCGGCTGCCTCGTGGAGGCGCACCACAACGACAACGTCCTCTACCGCCTGGTCCCGCGCCCCAACGCCGAGACCAACACCTGGCTCTGCGACAAGGGCCGCATGACCTACAAGGCCGTCTCCGCCGGGGACCGGCTTTCGAAGGGCGTGGTGAAGAACGGCCTGATGGAGCTGGAGCCGGCGCTGCGCGAGGCCGCCACCCGTATAGACGAGGCCCGCGGCGCGGCCGCCGTGCTGGGCTCGCCGTGGCTTTCCGTGGAGGACAACGCGGCGCTGGCGCTGCTGGCCAGGGACGCGGTCAAGACGCCGAACTTCACTTTCGACTTCCGGGCCGAGGCCGGCATCAGGGACGGCATCCTCTATAACAAGGACCAGGCGCCCAACTCCGCCGGGGCGCTGAAGGTCAAGGCGGCCGCCGGCGGGCTGTCCATGCAGGATTTCGCCCGCAAGGCGGCGGCGGGTGAGTTCAAGCTCGTAGTAGCCGAGGCCCGCGCGGCCTCCCTGCTGAAGGAAGAGCTGAAGGCCGGCGGCGCCCGCCTGATAGTCTTCGCGACCAACCGCGGCGACCTGCCGGACGGCACTCACGCGGCGCTGCCCTACGCTTCCTATTTCGAGGCCCCCGGCACGTTCGTCAATTTCCAGGGGCTGGAGCGCCGGGCGGAACCGGCGGTCACGGCCCCCGACGGCGTGAAGCCCCTCTGGGAGATGGTCGGCAAGCTGGCAGCTTACAGCGGGACCTCCCTGCGGCTGGAATCAGCCGGGGACGCCGTTAAAGGACTTAACAGGTGATAGCCGAATTCTACGAAGCCAACAAGGACATCCTGCTCTTCGGCGGCGCTTCCGCCGTGAAGGTGCTGGCCCTGCTCAACGCCGTGATGGGCTTCACCGCGCTGCTGACGCTGGCGGAGCGCAAGGTCAGCGCGCTGATGCAGGACCGCGTCGGCCCCAACCGCGCCTCCGTCTTCGGCCTGGCGCTTAACGGCCTCTTCCACCCGGTGGCCGACGGCATCAAGATGCTGATGAAGGAGGACTTCGTCCCGGCCAAGGCCGAGAAGCTCCTTTTCGCGCTGGCCCCTTTCTTCGCGCTGGTCCCAGAT
>JAJZOZ010000206.1 GCA_021811405.1 bacterium
CTCTATGACCGACACCGGCGTGCTGTACGCGGACGCCTCCGGTATCCGGGGCATCCCCGGCGGCAACGTGGTGGACACGCTGGCCGCCACCCTGGGCGCGGGCAACGACGCCGGCGGGGCCGCCGTAAAGAACCTGGGGGACGTCTCCGTGGGCGCCGGGACCGCGGTCTCGACGCTGAGCGCCTCCGGCTTCCTGGGACTGGCGAACCTCTCCGGCCAGCCTTCCGGCGCGGGCGCGGGCGCGCTGTACTACAACCCCGCCGCATTTTCCGGGCAGGGGGCGCTGTACCTCAACCTGAACGGGGCTTTCGTGCCGGTGGCCACCGGCACCGTGGCGGGCGGCGGCGGCATGACCGGGGTGATATCCAACGCCAACCAGTTCAGCGGGGACGGGGCCGGGGTCGGCACCTCGCTGACGCTCAAGTCCTCCAGCGTTACGCTGCAGGGCAACAGCTTCAACGGTGCCGGCCAGCTGGTGAGGCTGGACGGGGCCGGCAAGCTGCCGGCCGTCGACGGCTCTCAGTTGACCAGCCTCCCCGTGGACACCATCGCGGCCGCGTTGGGCGCCGGCAGCAACGCGGGCGGAACAGGGATCACGAACCTGGGCAACGTGGCCATAGGCGCGGTCTCGGCCGGGACCAGCCTGGACGTCAAGGGCGGCGGCGGCTACGTCCAGTTCTGGCGCGATTCCGGCGGTGTGATAGTGGCTTCCATGACCGACACCGGCGTGCTTTACGCCGACGCCTCGGGCATACGCGGGCTTTCCGGCGGCGGCAACGTGATCGATACGCTGGACGCCACGCTGACGGCCGGCGGGGACGCAGGCGGCAAAACCATGGTCAACCTGGGCGACGTGGCCATAGGCGCGGCCTCGGCCGCGACGCGGCTGGACGTGCAGGGCGGCGGGGACGGCAACGTGCAGTTCTGGCGCAACGCGGCCGGAGTGGTGGTAGCGTCCATGACGGATACCGGCGTGATGTTCATGGACGGCTCCGGGGTGCGCAATCTCGGCAGCGGGAACGTGGTGGACACCCTCGTGGCGACACTGGGCGCCGGGAACAGCGCCGGCGGCACCGGGATCACCAACCTGGGCAACGTGGCCGTAGGCGGGGCCGTGGCCGGCACCAGGCTGGACGTCAGGGGCAGCGGCGACGGCTATACGCAGTTCTGGCGGAACTCCGGCGGCGTGGTGGTGGCGTCGATGACCGACACCGGCGTGCTGTACGCGGACGCCTCCGGCATCCGCGGCCTCCCCTCCGGAGGCGGCAACGTGGTGGACACGCTGGCCGCCACGCTCGGAGCGGGCAACGACGCGGGCGGGGCCGCCATGAAGAACCTGGGGGACGTGTCCGTAGGGGCCGGCACCGCGGTCTCCACGCTGAGCGCCTCCGGCTTCCTCGGCCTGGCCAACCTTTCAAGCCAGCCGTCGGGGGCCGGAGCCGGGGCCATGTACTACAATCCTTCCGCCTTCTCCGGCCAGGGCGCGCTGTACGTGAACTTCAACGGGGCTTTCCTCCCTATCGCCACCGGGACGGTGGCCGGCGGCGGCGGCCTGACGGGGGTGGTCTCCGATTCCAACCAGTTCAGCGGGGACGGCGCCGGGCCCGGCACCTCGCTGACGCTCAAGTCCTCCAGCGTCACGCTGCAGGGCAACGCCTTCAACGGCTCCGGCCAGCTGGTGAAGCTGGACGGGGCCGGCAGGCTGCCGGCGGTGGACGGGTCAATGCTGACCAGCCTGCCCGCTGGGGCCGGGGCGGAGTCGTGCACCAACCCCAACGATCCTTCGGACATACTGGTGCAGGTGGGGGACTTCTGCGTGGACAAGTACGAGGCCAGCGTCTGGTCCGGCCCTACGGGCGGAACGCAGTACGGCATCGCTTCCGATAATTATCCGTGCGGCGACGACGGCCAGAACTGCCTGCCCGGCAGCAACCCGGTCTACGCCCGCAGCGTCTCGGGTGTGACCCCGTCGTCCTACGTGACCTGGTTCCAGGCCAGCGCGGCCTGCACCAACGCCGGCAAGCACCTGATAACCAACGCGGAATGGCAGGCGGCCGTGACCGGTACGCCGAAGACCGGCAGCGGGATAGCGCCGGGCTGCAACTTCGCGGACACCGGGCCTACGGCCACCGGCGCCGGCACGAACTGCCGGTCCTATTACGACGTCGAGAACATGGTCGGTTCCCTGTGGGAAATGGTCTCCGACTGGGGTATGTACACGGCCAACGCGCAGTACGACGCCTGGGCCGCGGGCGATGACGGGGCCGGGGGTCCTTCCGCCTCCCCGGTCGCCGTGACCCTCAGGGGCGGCGCTTTTAACGTGCCGTCCCCGTATACGGGGCCGAAGACCTTCTATATGGGCGCCGCCCCGAATTCGGCCGGGGACGGCACCATCGGCTTCCGCTGCGCGATGCGGCTGCGCTGAGGGCCGGAGGCTGAGAAAAAGGCCGCGGACAGCCGCGGCCTTTTTTTGCGTCCGGCGGGCCCGAGTTCAGGACCGCTCGAAGACCATCAGCGTCTCGGCGTGCGGCGTGTTCGGGTAGAAGTCGAAGCCGGCCGAGCGCACGAGCTTGTACTTCTCCAGGAAGAAGGCCGCGTCCCTTCCCTGCGTGATAGGGTTGCAGGACAGGTAGATGATCTTCTTCGGGAGTATCTCCATGATGCGCTTGATGACCTTGTTGTGCAGGCCCGCGCGCGGCGGGTCCAGCACGAGGATGTCCGTGCCGTCGAACAGGTCCTCCTTGGTCTTCTCGGAGAGCGAACAGACCATCTCGAAGTTGCGCGCTCCGTTGGCCTCGGCGTTGAGCGCAGCGTAGCGGGAGGAGCTTTCCGAGGCTTCCACGGCCAGCACCTTGTCCGCGAGGTCCCTGAGCGTCAGGCCTATCACGCCCACGCCGGAGTAGAGGTCCACCAGCTTGCCGCATTTGAAGGCGGCGGCCCTGATCTCCTTCAGGGCCTCGGTGAACAGCTCTATGTTGTTCTGGAAGAAGCAGTCGAAGCCGTAGGAGAACTTGCCGCCGAGTATCTCCTCGGTGACGAAGTCGTCGCCCCAGGACTTGATGATGCCGTCCACCTGGCTGACGGAGCTGACCGGGTTGGAATAGACGGCGAGGAAGCCGTTTAGGCCCTCCACCTTCATGTCGGGCAGCTCTATGTCCTGCCGCTTCAGGAACAGCGCGGCCACGCGCGAGCCGGGGGTCTTTGCCTCGCGGATTATCAGCGTCTTGAGGTCCGCGGTGGAAAGCTTAAGGGAATTCAGGATGCCCAGTATCTTAACGGCGGCGGCGTTGGTCTCCGGGCTTATCAGCGCGCAGCCCTCCGGCAGCAGGTACTTCTCGCGGTAGTTGCCGCGCTTGTGGAAGGCGAAGGACAGGCTGC
>JAJZOZ010000207.1 GCA_021811405.1 bacterium
CGCACCGTAGGCGCGAGACCTAATCCCAGCCCATCGAATCCATCTCTTCGTCCGACGTAAAGGGGGCCTGGGAGGCTTCAGGTTCGCTTTTTATCGGCCGGGAAGGGGGGAGATGCCCGGGAACGACGGCGGGCCCCGGCTTTTCCAGAGCGGAAGCAGGCACCGCCCAATTGCGGCCCACGCGGATGGCCGGCATGCTCCCGGCCTTCACGCGCTTAAAAACGGCGATACGGCTGACGCCCAGCAAAGCGGCAGCTTCGGGAATAGAATAATACTCCCTTACCATCAACAGATATTAACTTATGTTAACCAACATTTCAACATAAAATTATAAAACAGAGACACGCTGTAATTTGGTTAACTTATGTTAACAGCAAAAGATCGCCGGGGCTAGCTTCCGGAAGCCGCTGCCGGATCCGCGACAAAATGCCGGGCCTTAAAAAATTTATATACTGTTAGCCATGCGTATCCTTATATTAGGCGGCACCCGCTTCTTCGGAAGGGAAACCGCGATACGCCTTCATAACGCCGGACACGAGGTGACGGTATTCTCCCGCCGGGCCCCGGTGGACGGCCTGCCGCTGGACATACGCCAGGCCAGGGGGGACCGCGCGGTGGAGATAGACCTCAACCGCATGGCCGTGGAACCCTGGGACGCGGTCATAGACAATATCTGCTACGGGGCGGAGGACGCCCGTAAGGCCATAAGGGTGTTCAGCGGCAGGACCGGCATATACCTGTTCACCTCCTCCGCCTCGGTGTACGCGGTGCTCGAAGGGGCGGCCTCCCCGTACCGGGAGAATTTCACCGACTTGCTGCGCCCGAAAGAGCCCCCAAAGGAAAAATACGCTTACGGCCTGGGCAAGCTGGCCGCCGAAAAAGAGTTCCTCGGCGCCTTCGCCGAAAAGAAGTTCCCGGCGGCGGTCATCCGGCCGCCCATAGTCATAGGCCCGAACGACCCGACGCTGCGGGCCTACTCCTACTGGCTGCGGCTGGCCGACGGAGGCCCGCTCCTGCTGCCGGGCGCGTATTTCCGCGGCCGCTACGTGTTCTCCAGGGACCTGGCCGGGGCCATAGAGACGCTGATCACTTCGGAAGGGCTTTGCGGCAGGGCTTTCAACATCGCCGGCGCGGAACAGCTGACGCTGGAGGACTTCGCCCGGATCTCCGCCAGGATAATGCACAAGGAAGCGGAGCTGCTCTGCCCCGACCACGCCTGGCTGAAGGAGCGCGGCTTCGACTTCTCCGCCTCCCCGTTCTCCTCCGGCGGGGATTTCGTGCAGGACATCTCGCTGGCGGAGAAGGAGCTGGGCTGGAGCCCGACGCCGGCCTCGCAGTGGCTGGAGGAGACCATACGCTGGCAGCTGTTCAGCTACACCGGGCCGGCCCCGAAGAACTACGCCGGCCGCAAGCGCGAACTGGAGCTGGCCGCAGAATGGAAGGCAAAAACATGAACAACACGGATAGAGCGAAGAAAATAAAGATATTCCTGATGGACGTGGACGGCGTGCTGACCGACGGGAAGATGTACTACGTCCCCGGCGAGGGCGGCATGATGGAGTTCAAGGGCTTCCACTCGCTGGACGGCATAGGCCTGCGCCTGCTGAACCAGTTCGGCGTGCTGACCGGCGTCATCACCGGGCGCGAGTCCCCGTCCACCGAGGAGCGGGCCGCCGGCCTCGGCATGTCCTACGCCTACCAGGGCTTCCTGTCCAAGGTGGAGCCGCTGCGCCGCATCCTGGAGGATACCGGCCTCGCGCCGGAGAACGTGGCCTATATGGGCGACGACCTGACGGACCTGCCGGTGCTGCGCCTGGCGGGGCTGCCCTGCGCCCCGGCGAACGCGATACCGGAGGTTAGGAAGGCCTCCAGGCTGGTCACCAAGCGCGAGGGCGGGGCCGGGGCCGTGCGGGAGGTCTGCGATCTCATACTGAAAAGCCAGGGGCGCTGGGGAGAGGTGATGCGCTGCGTGGAGACGGCCCACTGGCCGCCGGTGCGCGGCGCGGGCCTGAAGATAGTGCGCCAGTCCGGCAAGCGGGGGAAGAAATGAAGCCGCTGCTCGGCGCCGCGCTGGCGCTGGCCCTGGCCGGGCCGGCCGCGGCCTCCTTCGACGAATGGGAGCCGGCCTCCTCCCAGCAGCCCGCCGGCGAGGCGCAGGCCGGGGAGGAGGACGGGGCCCAGCCGCAGCTGCAGGAGAGCGGCGAGGACCTGGCCGACTTCGTCACGGACTACATCCGCAAGGACATAGAGCTGAAAGGCGCCTTCTTCATGGAGGACAAGGCCGCCAGGAAGATACTTAGGCTTTCGCTGCTGGCCGTGGGGACCGAGACCTCCGACGGTGGGGACGGCGCGAGGATCGTCACCGCGCGCTTCAGGGACCCCGGCGGCAGGGAGGTCTCCGTCCTGTTCTGGCTGCGGGACGCCCCGTGGGGCGGCCTGGACATCTTCAGGCTTGAGCTGAAAGCCGCGAAGCCGGCTCCGTCCGCCGGGAAGGGGAAGAAATGAGGGGACAGCTGCTGACCGCTTTCGGGGCCGGGGTGGCCTCCTTCTTCTCGCCGTGCATACTGCCGCTGCTGCCGGCCTACCTCTCGATGCTCTCCGGCTTCTCCGCCGGAGAGATCACGCGCGGCGACGCGAAGGTGTCGGTGAAAAAGGTGATGGACAACGCCGCTCTCTTCGTGACCGGCTTCACGCTGGCCTTCGCGGGCCTGGGCGCGGCGGCCTCGGGCATAGGCGCGCTGCTGTACGACTACAAGTACGTCCTGATGAAGGTCTTCGGCGCGGCGATGGTGCTGCTCGGCGCGCACATGACCGGACTGCTGAACCTGAACTTCCTCAATTACGAGAAGCGCCTCTCCACCCGCGGGCTCGCGCAGGGCCCGGCGGGCTCCTTCCTGGCCGGGTTCGCCTTCGCGCTGGGCTGGTCGCCCTGCATAGGGCCGATTCTCGCCGTGATCCTCGGCATGGCCGCGGCCTCCGGCACCGCCGCCAGGGGCGTGGCGCTGCTGGCGGTCTATTCCGCCGGGCTCGCCGTCCCGCTGCTGGCGGCGGCCGCCCTGACGGCCAAGTTCTTCTCTTTCATCGCGCGCTGGCGCGGGGCGATGCGCTGGGTGGAAGTGGGCGCCGGCGTGGTGCTCGCGGCTGCCGGCGTGCTGCTGTTCCTGGACAAGCTGATGATCGTCGGGTGAGGTTTCAGAACTTCCTGGAGCCGGGCTTCACCGCCGGCGTTCCGGCGGCGCAGAGCGGGCATTTGTCAGGCTGGTAGGTGGTCAGGCCCAGCCTGAGCAGGCTGAGAGCGGGGAAAGGCAAAGTCCTTTCGCCCATGCGGTTGATCACCGACATGGCTCCCGCTATCTCGGCGCCGGCGGCGG
>JAJZOZ010000050.1 GCA_021811405.1 bacterium
ATCTCCATGCCGTCCAGCCAGACCTCCCAGCCCACTCCGGACGCGCCGAGGGTGGGGGACTCCCAGTCGTCCTCGATCCAGCGGATGTCGTGCTCGGTGTGGTCGATGCCGAAGACCTTCAGCGACTCCAGGTAGACCTGCTGTATGTTCTCCACCGGGGGTTTTATGATGACCTGGTACTGGTAGTACTTGCCCAGGCGGTTCGGGTTCTCCCCGAAGCGGGCGTCGGCCGGGCGGCGGCAGGGCTCGACGTAGGCCACGCTGGCGGGCGTGGAGGTGAGGGAGCCGAAGAAAGTGGCGGGGTTGAAAGTGCCGGCCCCCTTCTCCAGGTCGTAGGGCTGTATAAGCGTGCAGCCCTGCTTGGCCCAGTAATGGTTGAGTTTCAAGATTATGTCCTGGAAGTTCACGTTTCCTCCGCCGGGCGGCTGCCCGCTGACCGAAAGGATATTATACTTATTTGGGGAGCGCTACCGGACGAAAGGCAGCGTGCGCAGCTCCACGCCCACGCCTTCCCGGAAGAACCTTTCGAAGAGCCCGTCGACAAAGGCGCCGGTGCCCTCGTCCGGAGGCAGCGCCCTTACCGCCGTCCAGCTGCCTTCGTGCAGCGCGTCCCAGAGCGCCGCCTCGGGGCCGGCCGCCGTCTCCCTGAAGCCGAAGCCGGCCAGGTCGAGAGCCCGCAACGTGAAGGCCCGGCGCAGCCAGAAGGAGGGCCCGCAGGCGTCGAGGTCCTCCAGGGCGCCGAGGAGCAGCGCGTACTTCTCCGGGGCCGGGCTCGCGGCCGGGGTAAGCTTATTGACGACTTCGCAGTAGTGCTGGGCCAGGCAGAGCGTGTCCAGGGACGAGCGTATCCCGCCGAAGACGCTCAGCGCGCTCCCGCCGGTGCAGACAGGGAAGTTGGAGCCCTTGCGCAGATAGAAGCGGTAGTCCCCGGAGGTGAAGGCCTCGCTCAGCGCGCGCAGTTTGGCGCGCGGCAGGCGCACGCTCTTGAAATTTACCTCCAGCTTGCCGTGCTCCCGCGTGAAGACGGTCACTATCCTGTCGCTTTCCCGCAGGGGGCGGCGCCGCAGCACTATGCCGTAGTCGCAGAATACCATCAAGGCTATTCTAGCAAACTGGCGGGCCTGCCCTCCCTTTTGCTTTTCGGGCCTTTAATTTATATAATTTACGCACTATGTTACCTACTTACAGACCCAATGTTCGCAAACGCAGGAAGCACCTTGGATTCCGCGCCAAGATGAAGACCAAGGGCGGCAGGAAGACCCTCGCCCGCAGGCGCGCCAAGGGCCGCTGGCATCTGATACCCGACATAAAATAAGATCGGGGTCGAGTGAAAGAATTCGCCTTTCCGAAAGCTTCGCGCCTGCGTCTCAAGAAAGAGTTCGAGGCCGTTTTCAGCGCCGGGAAAAAAACGGCGACCAGGGAACTGGTCGCCTGGCATTCCGAGAACCCGGACGGGCTGAAGAAGATCGGCCTGATGGTCTCCAGGAAGACCGGCGGAGCGGTAAGGCGGAACAGGTTGAAAAGGCTTCTGAGGGAAGCGTTCAGACTGACCAACAGAGAGTTGAAGGAAGGCACGCGCCTCATCATCTACCCCAAAGCCGGCTGCGCGGTCAATGACCTGGCGCAGGCCCGCGGGGCGCTGGACGAAATCCGGCGGAAGGCGCGGCTGAACAAATGACGGTGAACAAGACCGTTGCCAGGGATCTCAGATCGTTCGCGCTGAACACGCTGCGCGCGGCATACAGGACGTTCAGGCCGGCCCTAGGGCCGGGGACCTGCCGTTTCCAGCCGTCCTGTTCCGAGTACGCGTTCCAGGCGGTCGACAAGCACGGGATTTTACGCGGGGGGAAGCTGGCCGCAGGCCGCCTCTCCCGCTGCCGGCCTCTCTCTCCGGGCGGATACGACCCGGTCCCCTGAACCTCCTCCGAAGCCTTCCGCAAACGCGGGAGGTAAAATGCAGAAGAACCTTGTACTCGCGGTGATCCTCTCCTCGCTGGTCTATATCGGCTGGTATTCCTTCATGGAGAAGCGGATACAGCCGCAGAAGACAGCGGAGACGCAGCAGGCTGCCGTCCAGCAGCAGGCCGCCCAGCCGCCGGCGCCCGCTTCCCAGGCCGCTTCGCCCGCCGCCGCGCCGGCCTCCCAGTCCGCCCCGCTGCCGGGGAACTGGAAGGAAAAGGCCGTGAAGCTGACCGCCGGCAAGGCGGAATACTATTTCAACGCCGAGTCGGCCTCCCTGGCCGGCGCCGTATACGAAGGCCCGGTCGCCCCGGTGGAGCTCATCCCGGACCCCAACCGCAGCTTCTTCTACGCCACCCTGCCCGGCAGGTTCTCGCTCAAGCGCGCTACCGCCGACACCGTGGAGTTCGAAGCCCGCCAGGACAAGCTGATACTCAGGCGCGCCTACTCGGTGTCTCCGGACAACGGGCTCAACAAGCTCTCCATCTCCGTCACGAACACGTCCTCCGCCCCGTTGCTCCTGCCGGCCTGGGAGCTGCGCGTCGGCCCGGGCCTGGACACCGTGCCCAGCGAGCAGAAGGAGAACGAGAAGCTCTGCAAGGCCGACTACGCTTTCACCGAGAACGGCCGCAAGCACCCCACGCTCAAGGAACTGAAGGACTCGCCCGCCGAGCACGACTGGGTCTGGACCGGGCTGAACAACCGCTATTTCCTGGCCGCGCTGGCCGACTCCAGCTTCGCCGGCACCCGGCCGCTGCGCCGCAACGAAACGGTAGGCAAGAACGAGAAGACCCCGGCGCTCGTGGTGCCGATGCCCGCCGCGGAACTGAAGCCGGGCGAGACCCGCGAGTGGACCTCCGGCTTCTACCTCGGCCCGAAGGACTACACCCGCCTGCAGGCCCTCGGCCTCGGGCTGGACCGCTCCGTCGACTTCGGCTTTTTCGCCCCGCTGGCCAAGCTGGCCAACAGTTCGCTGGTCTTCTTCTACCATGTAACCGGCAACTACGGCGCCGCCATCCTGATACTCAGCGTCCTGATACAGCTGCTGCTGACGCCGCTGAGCTTCAAGAGCTACAAGGCCATGGCCATCATGAAGAAGATCCAGCCGGAGATGCAGGCCATCCAGAAGCGCTACAAGGACGACCCCCAGCGCATGAACTCCGAGATCATGGCGCTCTACAAGCGCCACGGGACGAACCCGCTGGGCGGCTGCCTGCCGATGCTGCTGCAGATCCCCGTCTTCTTCGCGCTGTTCACCGCGCTGCGCAACTCCTGGAACCTCCACGGCGCGCATTTCATCTTCTGGATAAAGGACCTGTCCGCGAAGGACCCGTACTACGTGCTGCCGCTGGTCATGGGCGGGGTGATGTTCCTGCAGCAGCACCTGAACCCGCAGACCTCGGACCCGGCCCAGGCCACGATGATGAAGTGGATGCCGGTGATCTTCACCTTCATGTTCCTGCGCTTCCCGGCGGGCCTCGTGCTCTACTGGCTCGTCAACAGCACCTGGGGCTTCGCGCAGACGATGTACCTCAAGAAGCAGACGGCCTGACGGTTTTGTTACAGACGGTAAGGAGAGACTCAAATGAGAGAAACGAAAGCAGAAGCGAAGACGATACAGGACGCCGTTGAAAAAGGCCTGGCGGAGCTGGGCCTGCGGCGCGACCAGGTCGAAGTGGTGGTCGTCAGCGAGGGGAAGAGCGGCTTCCTCGGCATCGGCGCCAAGAAGGCCTGCGTCATACTGCGCGAAAAGCGCTGGGGCGGCGAGTCGTCCCGCGAGGGGGGAAGGGAAGGAAGGGAAGGCCGCGGAGGCCGCGGAAGGCGCGGCGGACGCGGCGGACGCGGAGAGCGCGGAGAGCGCGGCGGACGCGGCGGACGCGGAGAGCGCGGAGAGCGCTCCGAGCGCCAGGCGGCGCCCAGGCGCCCCGGACGCTACGGCTACGAAGACGCCCGTCTCCCGCAGCAGGAGAACGAAGAGCCCCGCGAGGAGAGGCATCACCACCGCCACGAGGACCGCAAGCGCGCGGACCGCGTGTACGCCGAAGAGCCGCTGGCCGCGGATTACGCGTCCATCCAGCCGGCCGAGGACCCGGTGGAGCACGCCAAGACGGCGCTGCTGAAACTGCTGTCCCTGATGGGCTACGAGGCCACTATCGCCGAGGCCAAGCTGGACTCCGCCGAGAACCTGCTCTTCATCAGGTTCGACTGCGCGGACTCCGCCGCCTTCACCGACGACAACGGCCGCCCGCTGCAGGCGCTGCAGTTCGTGCTGAACTCCATAGTCAGCCGCAAGCGCGAGCCGCACCTGGCCCTGCGCCTGGACACCGGCGGCTACTGGGACAGCAAGGAGAAGGAGATAGCGCGCAGCGTGGAAGAGGCAGTTAACGAGGCCAGGCGCGAGGACAGGCCCTACCGCCTGGACCCGATGCCGGCCTCGATGCGCAAGATAGTCCACAACCTCATCAAGACCAACTACCCGGACATGGAGACCGCCTCCGAGGGCGAAGGCCGCTGGCGCAAAGTAGTCATCCGCAAGGCCGAGAAGCCCCAGGACCAGCAGACCACCGAGGCCGCCCCGGAGCACGCCTCCGGCCAGGCCCCCGAGCAGGCTCCCGAGCAGGCCCCGGCCGAGAACTCCGGCCAGGCCGCCGAGGAGACCGCCGGTCAGCCCAGCGAGCAGAAGTAGCCCGCTGAGCCCGGCCGTACGGCGCGGCGGCGGGAACGCCGCCGCGCCTTTCGTTTTCAGGCCCCGCAAATGAAACTGCCGGACACTTCGGATACCATAGTAGCGCAGGCGACCCCTCCCGGGGCCGGCGCCCTGGCGATAGTCCGTCTCTCCGGCCCGTCCGCCTTCGCAGCGGCCGCTGGGTTCCTGGCCCCCGCCCCGCGCGCGCCCGAGCACGCCAGGGCCAGCCTGTTGTCGGTCAGGGACTCCGGAAAGCTGGTGGACCGCGTCGTGGCGGTGTTCTTCAAAGCGCCCGCCAGCTACACGGGGGAGGACAGCGTGGAGATAACCTGCCACGGCTCCCCGTACATAATCCGCGCCATACTCAACCTCGCCGTGAAAGCCGGCGCCAGGCCCGCCGCGCCCGGGGAATTCACGCTGCGCGCCTTCCTTAACGGCAAGCTTGACCTGGCCCAGGCCGAAGCCGTGGGCCAGCTGATAGAGGCCTCTTCCTCCCTGGCCCACCGCGCCGCGATCACCCAGGCCGAAGGGCTGCTCTCCGGGAAGGTGCGCGGCATCAGGGAGGAACTGGTGAAGTTGCTGGCGCAGATAGAGGCCCGCCTGGACGACAGTTACGAGGAAACCCCGCCGTTGAACGCCGCCGGTTTCCTGCGGCGGGTCCGCCGCGCCGAGAGGGCAGCGCGCGCCCTCTCCGGGCAATACGAAGCCGGCCGCGGCATCAGGGACGGCCTCAAGGCGGTGATAGCCGGCGCGCCGAACTCGGGAAAATCGTCCCTTCTCAACGCCCTGCTTGGCTACGACAGGGCCATCGTGACCCCCGCCGCCGGCACCACCAGGGACACGCTGGAGGCCGGAACGGAGATAGACGGTTTCCGGGTGATCTTCACCGACACCGCCGGCTTCAGTTCCCGCCCCGCCTCCCCCGCGGAGAGGGAAGGGATACTCCGGGCGGAGGCCGCCCTCGCGGCGGCCGACGCCGTGCTGCTGGTCAAGGATTCCTCTGTTAAGGAGAGCCGGGAGGACAGGGCCGCTGAGGAAAAAGTGAAGGCGCTCGCCCAGCCCGCCGCCAGGGTGCTGCGCGTCTACGGTAAATCCGACCTGCCGCGCCTGCGGCGGCCGCCCGCCGGGACCTTCCCGGTATCGGCGAAGAACGGCGCCGGCCTCCCGAGACTGAAGGCGGCCCTGGTCCGGGAGCAGAAAAAGGTCTTCGGCGACGGCGCGCAGGCCGTCGTCACCTCGGCGCGCCATTTCGAGGCCCTGGCGGGAGCGGCGGGAGAGCTCGCCGCGCTGGGGGGGCTGCTGGCCGGCGGTGAGACCCGCCTGGAGCTGGCGGCCGAGCATCTGCGCGGGGCCTCGGATTCCCTGGCCTCGATCCTGGGCGAGACGGTGCCGGAGGAGGTCCTGGCCGGGATCTTCTCCAGCTTCTGCTTCGGCAAATGAAGGCGGGGAACAGAATGAAAGATAGCTTTCCTCTCAAACTGCTGACCTCTCCGGCGGAGGCCTTCTCGGAACTGGCCTCCGGCAGGACCGGCTGGGGCTGGCCGCTGCTGCTGTTCGCGTCCGCCACGGCTTGCGCGGCGCTCCTCTGCGCGCTGCTGCCGCCGGAGTTCACCGCCGAGGCCCTCGAGGGCCTTAAGATGGACCGGGACCTCGGCTTCGCGTTCTACTTCTCCGTCTCCCTCGCGGGCGGTCTCGCTTTCTCCGCCTGCACGGCGGGACTGCTCTCGGCCGCGGCCCGCTTCCTTTCCGGGGGCCGCCTCTCTCTGCGGCTGCCGGCGGCGCTGCTGGCCTGCGCGTCCCTGGGGATAACCTCCGCTTTCATGCACGGGGCCGCCGGGACGGCGCGCGCCGCCGGGCTCGCCGCGGCCGCCGCAGCGCTGGCCCTCTCCGCCTGGGCGGCCTTCTCCGACCGCCGCCGCTTCGCCGCGCTGCTCAAGTCGCTGCTGGCCGTCTCCGTCTTCACGCTCGCCGCTAGCCTGGCCGGCGGCGCCGCCGCGCTCGCGGGCTCGGTGACCGCCTACACGGCCATAGAGTACCTTTCCGCGCTGCTCTCGCTGGTCTGGCTGGGCAGGGCCGCGGCCGCGATATACGCGGCGGGGACCGCGCGGTCCTTCGCTTCCGCCGTGCTGGGCCTGCTGGGCGGGATGGCAGTACTGTTCCTGCTGTACAATCTTGGCTTCATCCCCGAGGACGCCTTCCAGGCGCTGATGCTGATCTGATGCCCCCGTTCAACTACCCGGAAACGTTCGACGTGATCGTAGTCGGAGCCGGCCACGCCGGCTGCGAGGCCGCGCTGGCCTCCGCGCGCCTGGGCGCGAGGACCCTGCTGCTCACGCAGGACCCGGACACCGCGGCGCAGATGTCCTGCAATCCCTCCATCGGCGGCGTGGGCAAGGGCCAGCTGGTAAGGGAGCTGGACGCGCTGGGCGGCGAGATGGGCAAGGCGGCCGACCGGGCGACGCTGAGCTCGCACATGCTCAACACCTCCAAGGGCGCGGCGGTCCGTTCCCCGCGCGCCCAATGCGACAAGAAGCTCTACCAGTTCGGCATGAAGTCGGCGCTGGAGCGCCAGCCGGGCCTGCTGCTGAAGCAGGACGAGGCGTCGGAGATCCTCCACGGCTCCGGCCGCGCCGCCGGGGTCAGGACGGCCAGAGGCACCGTCTACCGCGCCCGCGCCGTGGTCCTTACCGCCGGGACTTTCCTGCGCGGCCTCGTCCACGTCGGGCTGGATTCCTTCCGCGGCGGCAGGTACAACCACCCGCCCGCCGACGCGCTCTCCGGGAGCCTGCGCTCTCTCGGCTTCAGGCTGGGCAGAATGAAGACCGGCACCCCGATGCGGCTGAACGGCCGCACGATAGATCTTTCGAAATGCGAGAGGCAGGAGCCGGACTCGCCCCCGGTTCCCTTTTCTCATTTCACCCCGGCGATAACGAACCCCCAGCTTCCCTGCTGGATAACCCGGACTAACTCCGGGACGGCGGAGATAATCCGGGCCGGATTGGGCGGTTCCCCGCTCTACAGCGGCAAGATCAAGTCGGCCGGCCCGCGCTACTGCCCTTCCATCGAGGACAAGGTGGTGAAATTCCCTCACCACGGGGCGCATCACCTGTTCCTCGAGCCCGAGGGCTATGACACCGAAGAGTATTACGTCAACGGGCTTTCCACCAGCCTGCCGGAGAAGACCCAGCTAGAGATGGTCCGCTCCGTTCCGGGGCTGGAGAAAGCCGAGCTGATGCGCGCCGGCTACGCCATCGAGTACGACTACTCCGACCCCTCCCAGCTGGACTACTCGCTGCAGACCCGCGTACTCCCCGGGCTTTACGCCGCGGGCCAGGTCAACGGCACCACCGGCTACGAGGAGGCGGCCGCGCAGGGGCTGATAGCCGGCATAAACGCCGCCCGCTCCGTCTCGGGACTTGAGCCGCTGGTCGTCCGCCGCGACGAGGGCTACATAGGCGTGATGATAGACGACCTGGTCTCCAAGGGCGTGGACGAGCCCTACCGCATCTTCACCTCTAGGGCCGAGTTCAGGCTGATGCTGCGCTCGGACAACGCGGACCTGCGGCTGTCTCCGGCGGGCTTCAGGCTGGGCCTGCTGCCGGCGGATCTAAAGCCCGTTTTCGACAAGTACGCCGCCGCCGTCGGCGCGCTGCTGGCCGGGGAGAAGCCGCCGCCGCTGCCTGCCGCCGGGCCCTGGACGAAGGAGAGGGCGGTTGCCACGGCTGAGATAGAGAAGACCTACGAGATCTACGTGCGCCGCAACCTGAAACAGGCCGAGAAGCTCAGGAAGTTCGAGCACCTCCGCATCCCGGAGGGGTTCAGCTACTCCTCGGTAAAGGCCCTGCCCAACGAGGCCAGGCACAAGCTGGAGAAGCACAGGCCGCTGACGCTGGCCCAGGCGGGGCGCATCCCCGGAGTGACCCCGGCGGACGTGCAGCTGCTCTGGGTGCTGCTGGAGAAACGCCGCGCCGCGGAGGCCCGCCGTGAATGACGCCGTTTCCGCCGCCCTGTCCGCCTGGGGGGTCCTGCTGCCGCCAGCCTCCCGACTGGCCCTGGAGACCTTCGCGGAAGGCCTGAAGGAAAAGAACTCGGTTCTGAACCTCGTATCCCGCGCCGACGAGACCCAGCTCTGGGAAAGGCATATCCTCGACGCCCTCGCGGCGGCGCCGCTGCTGCGCCGCCTGCTGCCGCCGGGCTCTGTTATCGCCGACGCGGGCTCCGGAGCCGGCTTCCCGGGCCTGGCCCTCTCAGCCGCCCTGCCGGAGTACCGCTTCGAGCTGCTCGACTCCAGCGGCAAGCGGTGCGCGTTCCTCAACTGGTCGGCCGCCAGGATGAAGTCCGCCAACGTCTCGGTGCTCCACCGCCGCCTGGGGGAGGGTGGAGGAGCGTCCGTCCCGCGCTACGGCGCGGTACTGGAACGGGCCATGGGGCAACTTGAAAACATACTGCCCCAATGCTTAAATATACTGTCCGAGGGGGGGAGCTTCCTGGCTTGGCAGAGCTCCTCGCAGCTGGCGGCCTCCAGGCCGGCGGTGGACGCCGCGCTGGCCAGGGCCGGCGGAGAGCTCGCCGAGGTATTCTCCTACCGGCTGCCCGGGGAGGAGGCGGACCGCGGCATCGCGGTGTTCAGGAAGGGGCGGTAACGTCGGAGCATTATGCACATACTCAACTATTATTTCACGCCGTTCGCGGTCATTCTGATCCTCTTCGCGATCCTCTTCTCGCAGCCGGAGAAAGGCGTAACCTACCTTTCCTTCGGCATTCTGGGAGCGGCGTTCGTCATAAACGTGTGGCTCAACCGCAACCTCTACCGCTTCCTGCGCTGGAGCCGGCATATCCGCGCCGTCACCGTCTGGCTGAACCTCGCCGTAAGCGCCGCCCTCTTCTACCTGCTCTCGGCCTACTGGGCCCCGATGTGGCTGCTCTTCCTCACCGCGCCGGCCGCCAGCGCGATGTACATGAAGAAATGGCAGGTCTTCCTGACCGCGCTGTTCTCCTGCGCCGTGATGTTCGCGCTCTACTACGTGCGCGGGCTGGCCTTCGGGGAAGGCGGCCTGGGGACCCAGCTCTGGGCCATGGCCGGCACGCAGGCCGTCTTCATAGTCTTCTTCTCCATGTTCACCTCCGCGATGGCGGAGATGGTGATAAAGGTTCGGGATTCGATGCGCTGAACGTAAAACTCCGGCCCGGAGAGCCGCCACGGCCTCCGGCTGCCTCCCAATGGACATATTAGCCAAACTCCGCGTGCTCTTCTGGGGCCTCGTCATAGGGCTCTGGGGGCTGTTCATGTACCAGTACATGAGCGAGGATATGTCCGCCCTCAAGCGCTTCAGGGTGACGAAGAACCCCTTCGCGGGCGCGCTTCCCGCCGGCAAGCCCGTGCTGAAGAAGTATCCGCCCGCCTCGCCTTTCCGCCCGCCCCAGCCCCCTGCCCAGCCTCCGGAACAGCCGGCTGCCGGCAAGGAAAAGCCCGCGGGGGAGGGCACCATGGGCCTGGTGAAGGCCGGCGCCGACATCAAGGATATCGCCTCGGTCCCGCTGATGACGGAGAAGACCGACAGGGAGAAGGCGGCCGGCGCCGCCGCCGCGGATTTCACCAGCTCCCCGCCGCCGCCCGAGGGCTTCTCGATGAAGGAGACGCCCCATTTCGTGATCTACGAGGAGGGCCCGGAGGTGCCGCAGGAAACCGTCGATACGCTGGAATCCCTGCACGGCAACATCATGCTGGACCTCGTCGCGTTCTCGCCGTGGACGCGCGAGAAGAAGGTGTTCATCTACTACGCGCAGAGCGCGAAGACCTACCGCAGGCTTACCGGCCGCCCTGAGTGGTCAGGCGGCGCGGCCTCGCTGGGAGAGCGGAAGATCTACGTTTACAAGAGCGACGAGGCCTTCGGCATACTCGCCCACGAGCTTACGCACATCTATTTCGACAGCTTCTTCCCGGCCTCGCGCCCCAGCCCGCTCTGGCTGAGCGAGGGCATAGCCACCTACATACAGTCGGAGCGCGGCATGTCCACCCCCGACTGGCTGCAGCAGAACCTGCAGCTGCTGGAGGGAGGCAGCGGTTTCAAGCTCAACGACCTCGTGCGCATAGACAGCATGCAGGGCGCCGACGAGGACAACGTCCGCCTTTGGTACGCGGAATCCTACAGCGTAGTCCGCTTCCTGATGAAGCTTAAGGCCGGCGACGCCTTCTACGTCTTCTGCAAAGAGCTGCGCGACGGCAAGCCGGCCCACCAGGCCCTCTACCGCGCCTACGGCATGCCTTACAACCGCCTCGCCTCGCTCGAGTACGCGTGGCGTTACGACCTGAAGACCGGTAAGATATCGGGCCTGCGGCGCTAGATCCGTATTCTTTTCCTTATATATACGGGGTTGACCAAGATCAACCCCGTTTTTTCGCCCCCCGCAGAAAGCCGTTACCTGAAAAAATCACGTAAAAACAATCCTTTTTTGCCACAGGTATTGACAAGGTGGGGGGCATGCTATATACTAATTATCCGTGTGGTGGAAAGTGGTGAATAATGTTTTTTTGTGGTCAAAAATGTTATATACTGGGTAAGCGCGAAATAAAGAGAAAAAGATGAGCTCGCTTTACGGGGAATACGAATACACGATGGACGCGAAAGGCCGCGTCTTCATCCCCGCGCGCTTCCGCGAGGAGCTGCGCAAAGAGGACAAGAACTACCTGATGCTCAGCATCGGCCTCGACCGCTGCCTCTACATCTTCCTGCCGTCGAAGTGGGAGGCGCTCCTCGCCGACAACATGCAGATCTTCAAGTCGGAGAACAAGGAAGAGGAGCGCGCCTTCAAGCGCTTCTTCTTCGGCAACGCTTGCGACGTCCAGCTGGACGAGCAGGGCCGGATACTGGTTCCGCAGAACCAGAAGAACTACGCCTCGCTCAAGAAGGACGTCCTGATACGCGGTGTAGGCAACAAGGCGGAAATATGGGATGCGCAGGTCTGGTCGAAATACAGCAAAGATATCATAGAGCCCGCTCTCGGAAAGTTCGGCAAGATCCTGGACATATGACGGAGTACGAGCACATCTCCGTCCTGGCCAGGGAAGTAATAGAACTGCTGATAACCGAGAAGAAGGGGACCTACGTCGACGCCACGCTGGGGATGGGCGGCCATACCGCGCGCCTGCTGGAGGCGCTGCCGCAGGACGCCAGCGTGCTCGGCATCGACTGGGACCCGGAAATGGCCGGCATCGCCGCCTCCAGGCTCGAGCGCTTCGGCGGCCGCGTCAAGATAGCGCAGGGCAACTTCGCCAACATCGACGAGATCGTGGCCAGGGAGGGGATACGCTCCCTGTCCGGCGCGCTGTTCGACCTGGGGATCTCCTCGCTGCATTTCGACAAGCCCTCCCGCGGCTTCAGCCTCAAGCACGACGGGCCGCTCGACATGCGCATCAACCCCGACAACCCGCTGACCGCATACACGATAATCAACCAGTGGCCTTAC
The DNA here is from genome assembly GCA_021811405.1 of bacterium. Lineage (GTDB taxonomy): Bacteria > Elusimicrobiota > Elusimicrobia > Elusimicrobiales > UBA9959 > UBA9959. The sequence goes on from JAJZOZ010000050.1 coordinate 12,113, forward strand.
GAGCAGATAGAGCACCTGATCCGCGTCTGCGGCGAAAGGCACTCGGGCAGGATCACGAAAGCCATCCTGGCCGCCCGCCGCACCAGGCCGCTCGAGACCACCGGCGAACTGGCCGCGCTGATAGAGAAGGTAGCCCCGGCGCGCGGCGAGAAGACCCACCCCGCCACCAAGACCTTCCTGGCCCTGCGGGTCTCCGTCAACTACGAGTTCGACAATTTGACGCGCGGCATACAGAAGATCATGCCGCTGCTCAAGCCGGGGGCGAGGATGGGGATAATAACCTTCCATTCCCTGGAGGACCGCATAGTCAAGGAAACGTTCCGCATCATGGCGAAGATGGGCGGCTGGGAGCTGGTGACGACGAAGCCGGTGAAGCCCTCCGACGAGGAAGTGGCGGCCAACAAGAGGGCGCGCAGCGCGAAGTTGCGGGTGATAGAGAAACTCTGAGCGGGGAAAGGAGGGGAACATGTATCCGGAGAACATCCTGAAAGTCGGAGCGAAGTTCAACAAGCTGCTGCACGGAAGGACGGTCAAGGCCAAGTTCAACGGCCTGAAGGGTTCGGTCTGCCCCACCAAGATCTTCTACCTCTGGGAGAAGCACGGGGTGAAGCGGATAGAGCTTTTCAGCATGGAATAGTAAGGCTACGAGGATCTGTAACGGTTATGCTCAAGAAAAAGACAAGGAACCTGAGACTGGCGGTACTGGGACTGGCCTGCTGCGCGGGATTCGTCTACGCGTGGCAGAACCTGCAGGCGGTGAAGCTCGGCTACAGCATCGAGCGGCTGCGCAGGGACATCAAGGACCTGGAGAGCGCCAACACCTACCTGAAGAAGGAGATCCAGGTCTCCCTGTCCCCGGAGAAGCTAGAGGCCGCCGCCTCGAAGCTGGGCATGGTCTATCCGGAGCCCGGCGCGGTCGTCGTGATGGACGGCGCGCGGCCGGAGGAAAAGGCGGGCAGGGGCTGGCTGGCCAGGCTGTTCAGGCTCAACAAGTCTTCCTGAGCCGGACGCGGCCGCCTAAGGAGGGGAGATGGCGGAGATGAGGACCTTCAGGTCGCTGTTCGACAGTATCCCGGTGCACGGGGAATCCGGTTTCGCCAGGGCCGCGGCACTCCATGATAGCTCAAGCCTTAAGATCAAGAATAAAGCTCTGCGCCGTTCTGGCCGCGCTCCCATCTTTGCTGATTGGCGCCAGGCTGTTCTGGCTCCAAACCTTTCGCCACGAAAAGCTTTCTGAGACCGCGTCCCGCGAGTTCAACCGCACCGTCTCCGAGATAGGCCCGCGCGGCCGCGTCTTCGGTGCCGACGGGGAGGTGCTGGCGGAATCCATAGTGACCTGGGACGCGGCCCTGCTCAAGAACGAGCTGCGCGACGAGGCCGCCAGGCTGCACGACCCCGCCTATCCCGACAAGGCCGCCGCCAGGCTGGAGAAGGCCCTTTCCCTGCCTCCGTCCTTCCTCTCCAAATTCCGGCGCGCCGGGAACTTCCTCTACGTCAAAAAGGGTCTCGACCGCCGGGACTTCGAGGCCGTCAAGGCGCTGGACCTTAAAGGCGTCACGCTGACGCCGCGGCAGACGCGCTACTACCCCTCCGGGGATCTCGCCCGCGACATCATCGGCGTGACCCGCGAGGACCAGGGCCTCACCGGCGTGGAACTGCTCTACGACAAGGTGCTCAGCGGGCAAGTCAGCCGCCGCGAGGTCGTACGCGACGCGGCCGGACGCGTCATCTTCCAGGACAGCAGGGAGGAAGACGCCCGCCCCCGCGACCTCCATCTCACCATAGACAAGAACATCCAGTTCTTCACGCAGGAGGCCCTGCGCAAGGCGGTGGAAAAGAGCCGCGCCGAACTGGGCATGGCGCTGGTGCAGGAGCCGGACACCGGGCGCATCCTGGCCATGGCCACCTGGCCGCGCGACCTCGAGAGGATAGCGCCGGTGGAGCGGGTCTACGAGCCGGGCTCGACGTTCAAGTCCGTCACGATCTCGGCGGCTCTGGAGACTGGCACTGTCAGCGAGCGGGACTCCTTCTACTGCGAGAACGGGGCCTGGCAGTTCGCCCCGCGCGTGACGCTGCACGACCACGAGCCTGAAAAGACCCTCACGCTCTCCCAGGTCATGGAGCGCTCCTCCAACATCGGCGCGGCCAAGATAGCCCTGAAGCTGGGACTGAAGGATTTCTTCCTCTACGCGAAGGCTTTCGGTTTCGGAGCGAAGTCCGGCCTCGGCTTCCGCGGGGAATCGGCCGGCCTGCTGCGCCCTCTCAACGCTTTCAAGCCGATAGACCTGGCGGTGGCGGCCTACGGGCACGGCATAGCCGCCACCCCGCTGCAGGTGATCAACGCCTACTCCGCCATAGCCAACGGGGGGAAGCTGTACGAGCCGCGGCTGGTCGGAGGCGTGACCGAATTCGACGGCAAGGAGGTCTTCCGCAACGAGCCGGCCCTGGTGCGGCAGGCTATCACCCCGGAGACCAGCGCCAGGGTGAAGAAGATCCTCCGGGCGGTGGTGACAGAGGGTACCGGCAAGAACGCCGACATACCCGGCTATTCGGTCGCAGGCAAGACCGGGACTTCCAACAAGATAGATCCGCGCACCGGCAAGTACATGACGGGCAAGAACGTAGCCTCCTTCGCCGGCTTCTTCCCGCTGGAGCACCCGCGGTACGTGATCCTGGTGGTAATAGACGCCCCGAAGACCTCGCATTACGGCGGAGAGACCGCTGCGCCGGCTTTCCGCGAGATAGCCGGCAAGATCATCAACCTGACCGGCCTCAAGCCCGACCAGCCGCTGCCGGCCAGGGCCGAAAGCGGGCCCCGGATATCCGACTGAGCCGAGCAACGCCCTCCCAAATTTTCTATCATTGAAGCGATGAAGCTGTCAGAGGTCCTCCAGGGCACCGGGATAGACCCGGCCGGCCGCGACCCGGAGATCCGCTCCGTGATAAACGACTCCCGCGCGGCCGAGCCGGGCGCCCTCTTCTTCGCGCTGCCCGGCTCCAGGGCCGACGGGGCGGATTTCGTCGCGCAGGCCCTCGCGAGAGGGGCGGCCGCGGTGGTCTCCGCGGCGGAACCCCCGGCCGGCCTAGCGGCCTCCTTCCCGGAAGCGGTCTGCCTGAGGATCCCGGACCCCCTGCGCGCCCTCTCGCGCGCCGCCGCCAATTTCCACGGCCATCCCTCCTCGCGGCTCAGGGTCTTCGGCATAACCGGCACGAAGGGAAAGACCACCACCGCCTACCTGCTGGAAAAGATACTGCAGGAGGCCGGCAGGAAGCCGGGCGTCATAGGCACCGTCGACTACCGCGTCGGAGGGAAGGTCCTGGCCCCGGCCGCCAACACCACCCCGCTGGCGCACGCGCTGCAGGGGCTGCTGGCCGCGATGGCGGAGGCCGGGGCGCTGGACGCCGTGCTGGAGGTCTCCTCCCACGCGCTGGCGCTGGGCCGGGTGGAGGACGTCGATTTCGACTGCGCCGTCTTCACCAACCTCCAGAGCGACCATCTGGACTTCCATAAGGACCGCGAGGAATACTTCAAGGCAAAGGCCAGGCTGTTCGACCTGCTGCGCCGCTCGCCGAAGCCGGGAAAATGCGCCGTGATCAACGCCGACGACGAACGTGCGCCGGAACTGCTGCGCAGCCTGGAAGGGACCGTCCGCTCTCTGGCATTCGGCATCGAGAAGCCGGCGGACGTCTCGGCCTCCGGGCTGCGCACGGTAGACGGCGAGAGCGTCTTCACCCTTTCGGCCTCGGGCAGGAGTTTCCCGGTCCGGCTCCGCCTCCTTGGCAGGCACAACGTCTACAACGCCCTGGCAGCGATAACCGCCGCGGTAGCGGCGGGCATCCCCGCCGAAGAGGCCGCCTCCGCCGCCGGGCGCCTGCTCAACGTCCCGGGCCGGCTGCAGCGCGTAGAGGAAGGACAGGATTTCACCGTGTTCGTGGATTACGCCCATACCGCGGCGGCGCTGGAGAACGTCCTCTCCGGGCTGCGGCAGCTGCCCCGCGGGCGCATCATCACCGTCTTCGGCTGCGGCGGCGACAGGGACCGCACCAAGCGCGCCCCGATGGGGCAGGCCGCCTGCTCACAGAGCGATCTCGTCATCATAACCAGCGACAACCCCAGGAGCGAGGACCCGCTGGCCATACTGGCCGATATAGAGAAGGGCGTCGCCGGGCGGTTCGCCAACTACGAGGTGGTCCCGGACCGGGGGGAGGCCATAAGGCTGGCAGTTTCCCGCGCCTCCGCGGGCGACATCGTGCTGATAGCGGGCAAGGGACACGAGACTTACCAGATACTGAAGGACCGGACCATACATTTCAGCGACGCGGAAGCTGCGGCGGAAGCCATCAAGACCAGGGAGGAGCGGCATGAAGCTTGATATGACCCTAGGGAAGCTCGCGGAGGCCGTCGGCGGCCGCCTCCTCAAGGGGGATCCGGACGCGCCGTTCGGATCTTTCGTCACCGACACGCGGCGGCTGAAGTCCGGCGAGTTCCTCTGGGCGCTGAAAGGCGCCTCCTTCGACGCCCACGACTTCCTGGCGCACACCCTGCCCGTCGGGCCCTCGGGCTGGCTGGCCAGGGAGAACGTGCTGGCCGGTATGAAGGAACTGCCCCGCTCGGCGGTGGGGGTGGCCGACACACTTAAGGCGCTGCAGGACCTGGCCGCGGCCCACCGGAAGCGCTTCGGCATACCCATCACCGCAATAACGGGCTCCAACGGCAAGAGCACCACCAAGGAGATGCTCAAGAGCATCTACTCCGCCGCAGGCCTCACCTGCTCCAACGCCGGGAACTTCAACAACCAGTTCGGCCTGCCGCTGTCGCTGCTGGAGCTGCTGCCGGAACACCGCTACGGGGTGTTCGAGCTCGGGGCCTCGAAGAAGGGGGACATCGCGGAGATCGGGCGCCTTGCGCGCCCTACCTGCGGGGTGATAACCAACATAGGGCCCTCCCACCTGGCCTTCTTCGGCGACCTCGAAACGGTCTACGAGACGAAGACCGAACTGGCCTGGTGCCTCGCCGAAGGCGGTACGCTGGTCTACAACGCCGACGACAGGTACCTGACCCGCCTCAACGCGAGGAAGGACCTGAAGAAGCTGACCTTCGGCAGGGCCGCGGACGCCGGCGTGCGCATCCTGGAGGACGTAAAGCTGCGCCTCGAGTACCGCGGGGAGATCTTCACCATCGACCTGCCCCACGCCTGCGGCCACAATTACCACAACGCGGCGGCCGCCGCGGCGGCGGCCCTGGCCAGCGGCCTGGACTTCCCGGCGATAAAGGCCGGGCTGGAGACCTTCCAGCCCCCGCCCATGCGCATGCAGGAGCTCAGGATAGGCGGGGCTACGGTGGTGCTGGACGCCTACAACTCCAACCCGCAGTCCGCCGCCTCGGCGCTCAAGCACGTCTTCCGCCTTCCCAGGCCCCTCTACATCATGATGGGGGACATGAAGGAGCTGGGCTCCCACTCCGAGCATTACCACCGCGACCTGGGCGCCGCCTTGGCGCATACCGGGGCCGAGCGCGTCTTCCTCGCCGGGCCGGAGATGAAGCCGGCCCTGGAGGCCTACCTGGCCGCAGGGGGGAAGACCGCGGTTTACGGGGAGTCGCTGGAAGCTTGGCTGCAGGAGGCCCGCGACCTCATCAGGGCCGGCAGGGGAACCTTCCTCGTCAAGGCCTCGCGTTCGATGAAGTTCGAGCGCATAGTGGAAGGGCTGCTCCCCTGATCACCGGGCGGGATCCGCCGCGGCCTTCCCCATCTCTTCCCGGCCGGCGTGGAAAAGCGCGCATGTCCGCGGAGGGCGGGCTTTCCCGGAACGCAAAGGACCGCCGGGGTCCTGCAAAGGCGGCCAGGCGCTGACTTCCGCGACGCCGGCGGCCTTTGCCGCCGGGATCCCGCTCAGAATACGGGCGACATCGGAATAGGTCAGGAGACCCAAAAATTATAGAATATGCATATCATTCGGCCGCGTTAGAGATACCGGACAGGAGACTATGCTTTACTACGCGTACCAATTAAGGGATTTCTTCAGCCCGCTGAACGTCTTCCAGTACATCACGTTCCGCGCCGGCGGCGCGGTCATCACCTCTTTCCTGCTCAGCCTGGCGATAGGCCCGTGGCTGATAGCCAAGCTCAGGACGTACAAGATAGGCCAGGTGCAGCGCACCGACGGCCCCAAGAGCCATCTTTCCAAGCAGGGCACCACCACTATGGGAGGGCTCCTGATCTTCCTGACGCTCGTGGCGACCACCTGCCTCTGGGCGCGCATGGACAACCGCTTCATCCTGCTGCTGCTGTTCACCACCGTGGTGCTGGCCTTCGCCGGGTGGATGGACGACTACACCAAGCTGGTCAAGAAGAACCCGCAGGGGGCTTCTTCGGCGTTCAAGTTCGCGCTGCAGATGTTCACCGCGGTGGGAGTGGTAGGCTACCTGGCCGCCTATCCGCCCAACCCGCAGTACTCC
>JAJZOZ010000208.1:0-298 GCA_021811405.1 bacterium
CTCGGCGCGCCTGGCCTCCGTGGCGGCGGCCGCGGCCTGCTTGTCCTCCTGCAGCGCCGCGAACTCCGCCTCGGCCCGGACTATGTCGTTCTCGGCCTTCTCCTTCTCGGAGAGCGCCAGCGCCAGGTTCTCGCGCTTGAGCCGCAGGTCCTCCTCGGCGCCGGACACCTCGGTGCCGTTCTTGTGGAACTCGATATCTATGGTCCTGGCCTTCTCCTCGGCGGCGGCCTGCCCGGCGCGCGCGGCCTCCAGCTGCGGCTGCAGCGAGGCCTTCTCCGTCTCGAGGGCCAGGTGCTCC
>JAJZOZ010000208.1:308-3283 GCA_021811405.1 bacterium
TCGAGCTTCCGTATCTGTTCCTTGAGGTCGCCGCCCTCCTCCCAGTACGGCTCGTTGGAAACGACCTCCTCCACGCCGCCGGTCATCCAGAACGGGCCGTGCACGGCGCCGCCCGCGGCATAAACCCCGGAGAGCAGCCCCTCCACGAGAGGGCGGTACTGCTGGTCGCAGGCGATCTTGTCCAGCACCTTCTGCGTGCCGGGAGCGTTCCAGGCGTCCTGGGCGGCGGCGGCGGGCACCTTATCCAGTATCAGGAAGCGGCAGCGGCCCTTGCCGATATGCCTGAGGTAGCCTATGGCCTCCTCTGCGGCGGAGGAGCTGTCGCAGACTATGGAGTCCATGAACCGGCCGAGGGCCTCGTCCACGGCCACCCGGTCCTCCTTGCGCATGGACAGCAGGTGGCGCAGCGTGCCCCTGACGCCGGCCACGCCGGAGTTCAGCACGCTGTTGATGCCCACCCAGTAGGAATCGTGCTCGCCCTGGGCCAGGATCGCCTCCAGGCGGCTCTGGTCCCAGGCCTTCTTCTCGCGTATCTCCGCCTGCCTGGCGTCTATCTGGTCCAGCCTGGCGGACAGCTCACCGGCGCGGGCCCCGGCGGCGGAGCCTTTCTCCTTCTCGGCGGCCAGCGCGGCGGCCAGCGCGGCGGAGCGCTCCCTGAGACCGGCTATCCGGCCCTCGATGGCGGCCACGGCGGCGGCCATCTCTTCCATGTCCTTCTCCAGCCCTGCCTTGGCCTCGTTGAAATGGCCGATATTGGAGCCGGTGACCGCGATCTTGTTGGAGATGTCCACCTCGCGGGAGTAGGCGTCGTTCATGTCGCGCGCCAGCTTCTCGGCGGCCTCGTCGGCGGCCTGCATCTGCGAGCTGACCTCCGCCAGCGCGCGGGCCGCGGCGTCGTACTCCGCCTGCAGGGCCGGCAGCCCGCCCTCGTCGGAAGAGAGCTTGGCGCGGAGCTCCTCTATGCGGGGTTCCGTGGCGGCCAGCTTCTCGGAATTGCGCTTCTCGGAGACTTCCAGCTGCTCGCGCTGCCTGGCTATGTCGGCCAGCGTCTCCTCGCCGTGCACTATCTTGCCCTCGGCCTGCACCTTGTCGGTCTTGACCGTGCTGATGGCCTCCTTCAGCACGCGCTGTTCCTCGGTCTTCTGCGTCAGCGTGAGGTTCAGGGCGGCTATCTCGCCCTCGAGGCCGGTTATCGCCACGGCGATCTCCTCGAGCTCCTTCTTCACAGGCTCCAGCCTGGCGGCCGCCGCCGAGGACCTGGCCGCGAACTCGTCGCTGTCCTTGAGCAGCACGGCCACCTCGGCGCCGGTCAGCTCGTCCTTGTACTTGGCCTGCAGGCGGGCCTTCGCGGCCTCCTTGTCGAGCTTCTTGATCTGCTCGTCGAGCAGCACCATGCTGTCGGCGAGCCGGTTCAGGTCGGCCTCCACCTTCTCGAGCTTGCGGCCGGCTTCCTCGCGCTTGGCCTTGTACTTGCTGACGCCGGCGGCCTCCTCGAAGAGCTCGCGGCGCTGCTCGGCGGTGGCGGAGAGCACCGTCTCCACCTCGCCCTGGTCTATGATGGCGTAGCCGTCGGTGCCTATGCCGGTGTCGAGGAACATCTCGCGGATGTCCTTCAGGCGGCACTGCACCTTGTTGATGAAGTACTCCGACTCCTCGGAGCGGTAGATCTTGCGGGTGACGGAGACCTCTTCGAAGTCCAGCGGCAGCTTGCGGCTGGAGTTGTCGAAGGTCATCGAGACCTCGCCCATGTTGAGCTGCTGGCGCTTGGTGGTGCCGGCGAAGATGACGTCCATCATGGACGGCATGCGCAGCGACTTCCAGCTCATCTCGCCTATGCACCACTTGATAGAGTCCACCACGTTGGACTTGCCGCAGCCGTTGGGGCCGACTATGCAGGTGATGCCGGGTTTGAGCGGCATCTTCACCTTGTTCGCGAAGGATTTAAAACCGTAGATCTCTAGTGCTTTGAGGTACATTTGGGGTTCCCAGTCACCTGACGGATTTGAACGGCGCAAACCCGGCGGGCATCGCTGCCCCGCCGCGTTAGCGCGCATCCTGTAATTATATAAATAAAGCGGACGGGCTGTCTTCGCCGCCGGTCACGGAACGGGCGGGCTGGCCGCTACGGCGGCTGCTACAGCGCCACGTCGTAGACCGACAGCACGAACCAGTTGGCGCCGTCGCTCTGGATCACCACGGATACCCACTGCATGGCTACGAGCTGCAAAGTCGGCTGCCCGTCTATGGTCTGCACCCCGGAAGCCTGTAGCGTGACCGGGAACGCGCCGACGGCCGCGGGGTCGTCCAGGCGTTTCAGCGTGTAGATCCTGCCCTTGACCGCGGCGGCGTCGGGCAGGTTCATGAAGATCTCGGCTCCGGCCGACGCCCCGTCCACCAGTATGGTGCTGTCCGCTCCGGTTATAGCGTAAGGGGAATCCGCGATGGTTATGGTCTTTATGGGCAGCGACACGGACCCGTTGACCGTAAGCGCGGAGTTAGGGGAAGCGCTGCCCACGCCCACATTCCCGGCCGAAATGACCAGCCCCGAGGAGATAGTGACCCCGGGCTGGGAACCGGATTGGGCCGTGAAGGACGCCGGGGCGGCGAAGGTGTCGATCCCGGTGAAAGTCTGCGTGGCGGAGAGGGCGGCGTAGGAGGCCAGCGCGGTGTTCACCTGCGTCGTGGTGGCATAACCCGCGGAGGCGTGGTTTCCCCAGCCGTAGGCCGCGTTCCAGTTGGTCACGCTGGAGGCGGTTATCACGTAGGCCGGCGCGGCAGTGAAGACCGGGTCGGCCTCGGAGTTGGACTGGGCCAGAGTTCCCAGACCGGAGATGACGCCCGTGGATATGGCTACCCGGTCGTCCCCGAACTTGCCGGACGTCACCGCCCCGGTGGTTATGGAAACGCTGGAGTCCCCGAAAGTGCCGGTGATGGCCGCCGCGGTTATGGCTACCCGGTCGTCCCCGAACTTGCCG
>JAJZOZ010000051.1 GCA_021811405.1 bacterium
GTTCCTTGAGGATATTTACGATCTGTTCTTCCGTGTAGCGTTTCCGGGGCATTTTACGACCTCCATGAGTATTTTAGCATCCGGAAACCGCAATTGGTCGTGGGCTAGATTAGCGGGAGAGGGTCAACAGATCTTGGCGAAGTTCCAGGCCTTGTATAAAATGCTCGTTGTAATTCCCAGGCTGGATCGACTTGCTCTTTTGAACTGCTTCCGCCAAGGTCGCATAAGCTTTTCTGGCCGCATCCCCATCCAACTCATCTAGAATATACACGGCTTTTGTTTGATAATACAGGGAAGTTTCCGGGTTAAATTGAAGAATGCGCTTAAGCACCGTCATTCCCGTCTCTTTGTCTCCTAGGCGAACAAAAGCCAACGCCAGCTTATATAGCACATATTCATTTGTAGCTTTCAGGAATGGCAACAAGACGGCCTTATCAGATTTACTTCCCAGAATTCCAATATACTCAATTCTTTCTCCGTTATGCGGATTATCAATATTCAAGTTGTCCAGCATCGCGACCTGAAACTTAACTGTTTTATAGTCCTGTCCACCACTCCATTTTCCTCCAGCCAATGGGCCTATTGGCAATTTCTCCAAATGTTCTCGCACAAGGTCACTGTTGATGATCGCAAACCTATACAAATACGCGACTAGAGCTTGATTTGAAACACGGGCATCCCCATCTCTGATTAATTTCTCAAAGTCACTCCGGGGCACACATCTCGTATTATTGGACTCTACCGCCAAAGCATAACGCACACGCCAGTCTTTTGCGGAAATACGATACGAATAATATCTGAGACATCCCTCGGCGGCTGGAGCGGCAAAACAATAAGAAGTAGATGTCGCACAGATTAACACTGCGAACAAAAATATTTTATTGAACATACTCAGCTCCTCCGTAGACATAAAGGCACTAAATCTCCAATACCTTCCCCAGATCCACATATGCGAGCAAGCCCTTGGCGGGTTTGCTGTAGACTTCGGTGATGATGGAGAGGTAGTTCTTCATCTGCGGCATATAGGCGGCGGTATTCTCGCGCCCCGTCTTAAAATCTATAACCGTAACAGCGTCCTTATCCACCAGGACACGGTCCATCCTGAACAGCGAACCGTTCCTGTCGATAAATTCCGCCTCAATAAGAACCTCACGCCCCGCCTTCGCCGCAAAAAGCCCCGCCGCCTCCGCGCTCCCCAGGAACTTCAGCAGCCCCCCCACGATCTTCCCCTTATCGAACCTAAACGGATACCCCGGCGCCAGCTCATCAAAAGCCCTCGAAAGCTCCCCTTCAAGGTCCCCCGGCAGCACCACCAGCCGCGCCAGCATACCGTGCACCAGCTCGCCCTCCGCAGTCTCAAAGAAACTAGCGTAAGTAGGCTTAAGCCCCTCAAAACGCTCCTCCGGCCGCACAGCCACCGAAACAATATCCACAGGAGCAGCCGGCTTGCGCGCCTCCGGCTTCCTGGCCGGCAAAGACCCCGCCTCGTAATCCTCGAAAACATCCAGCAGCTTAGCCGAAGACGCCTCCGTCTTGCGCGCCTTCCTGATGATCAAATTGTAAAGCTCGTGCCGCGCCCGCGTGCTCACCACGTACAGCACATTCAGCTCCTGAACATTCTCGTCCGCCTTCTTCGCGTTGAACACCCGCCCAAGGTTAACGCTCTCCGCAGCCGCGTCCTTCGTAATGTGGTAAACGCTGATAGCCCCGTCTTTCTCCTCGAAATAAATAGCGTCGCTGTTCGGCTTCTCCTCGTACATCAGGTTTATCACCACCGAGAAGCCCAGCCCCTTCGACTTATGGAAAGTCATCACCCGCACCGCGTCAATATACTCCGGCAGGGCGATAGAGAACAGCGCCGCCTTGTCCTCGTCCTCGCCAGCCGCGTACTCTATAAAAGAACGCGGGCTAGTAACCCCCTCCGCCTCCAGCGCCGTAACAGCCTCAAGAAAGCGCGAAAGAAAAGCCTGCTCCTCCGGGAAATGGTTGAAAAGCTTCAGGTCCGCGTACACCAGCGACACCAGCTCGTACAGCGGCAGGTAGCCCACCTTGCGGAAAGAACCGTCCAGGAACCTGTCCCAGTATTCCTTGTATTTATCGTGGTTGCGGAAAGCCGCGTACAGCAGCGCGTCCTTGTCCGCCTGGCGCGCCCCGAAGATGAAGCCCCGCAGCTCCTCCGCCTTCAACCCAGTCAGCCGCGTGAAAACATCCCCGGTAATGAACTCAGCGAAAGAAAGATCGTCGGCCGGCGTCTCCAGGAACTTCAGGAAGCTGACAAGCTCCGCCACCGCCTTGCGCTTGCGAATATCCAGCGAGCTAAGCGAAGCCACCGGAATACCCTCGGCCGTCAGCCATTCCACCACCGGCTCTATGCGCTTATTCTTCCCCACGAGGATGGCAATTTCCCCCAGCGGGTAGCGTTTCGCGGCACCCTTTACCGCCTCCACCAGCCATTCCCGCTGGCCCGCCGGCTCGTCGAGCGACTCAGTCTCCATCACCGTGGTCTTAACGTAGCCGTCCTTAACCCGGTCAGCCTGCACCTTCTGGCTGTAGCTCGTCAGCTCCGTGATGTCCTCGCCCACCAGCTCCGAGCCTTTCAGCTTCTCCTTGAAAATACGGTCCACATATTTCAGCAGCTCGCCGTCCGAGCGGTAGTTCACCGGCAGGTTCTTGAACTTAAGCTCGTTGCCCAGCGGCTCGAGCGAAAGATTGTCCGCCGTCTCCTTCTTCCCCTCGGCCTTGTCCAGCAGGTCGCGCATGATCTTGTAGTCCGCGTTCCTGAACATGTAGATGGCCTGCTTGATGTCCCCCACCACGAACAGCGAGCCCTCCTTGGACAGCCCCTCCTCCACCAGCGGGCGTATCACGTCCCACTGCAGGCGGTTGGTGTCCTGGAACTCGTCTATCAGGAAATGGCTGATGCGCTCGCCCAGCTTAAGGTAGATCTCCGGCACGTTCTTAGCGTTAATATAGGCCGCGAGCTTCTTGGCTATGTCGTTTATGTGGATGACGTCCGTCTTGCCGCGCTTTACGCGCTCGAGCTCCGCCTTAAACCGGTCGTAGATGCCCACGTAGGGGTGGTAATAGGCCACGGCGTTCAACTCCGTAAGCTCTATGACGAGGTCGCTTAAGCGGGCGATGTCTTTCTCCCAGCCGGGCGGGAACTTACCGCGCTTAACCCCGTTGAAGATGCCGTACTGGAAGCTGTAGGCCGCGAGGAAATCAGTTATGTTGCCGGCTTCCATGGCGGCGGCGGCCTTCTCCTTAACGAACTCTTTCCCGAAATGCTTGATGAGGCCTTCGGCGTGCTTATGCACCGCGCGGAACTTGGCCTTGAGCAGGTCCTCGTAGTTCACCGGCGGGGCGGCGAGTTCGCCCGCCGTCTTGCCCTCCTGGTTGAGGAAGCTGTTGAAGTTCTCCTTTATGCGCTGGGCCGGGTTCCAAGGGTAGGAGCCGGTCTTGGGCAGCACGGCGAGGAACTTGTCCACTTCCTCCGCCGGCAGGTCCCGCCCTATGCGCGAGAACATGCTGTATAAGGCCAGGTCTATCAGCACGTCGTAGGCCATGGTTATCTCGGCCTTGAGCGGCAGCTTCAGCTCGTCCACGCTGGCCGTCATAACGCGGGCCAGAAAGCTGTCTATGGTCTGGATGTGGAAGTCCGAGTAGTTGTCTATGATGCGCTCTACGAGGAGGCCCGCGCGCTTGACTATCTCCGCCTTCGGCAGGGAGACCAGCTCCATGGTCTCCTTGAGCTTCTCCTCGTCGCGGCCGAGGGCGAGGTCCTTGAGCCAGGAGAGTATGCGGGCCTTCATCTCCTTGGCCGCGTTATTGGTGAAGGTGACCGCCAGTATGCCGGAGAGGTCGTTGCCGGGCACGCGCTCCGAAAGCAGGAACTGCACGTAACGCTGCGTGAGGGTGTAGGTCTTGCCGGAGCCGGCGGAGGCGCTTATCAGCAGGGCGTGCGGGAACCTGAGGGCCTTGTCCCCCTCCAGCACGGGATGAAATTTTGGTGAAGTCTTTGCCGGCTTGCCCATTGTTCTATTATAAAACAAAGAGAGCACAGATTTAGGAATTCCATGCCCTCTCTGGTTAATCTGAAAGCCATTTTAAAGTCAATAAAGAATGGCCGCAATAGTGTCACATCTTACTTCCCCGCTATCTTTTCAATGGCAATGGAGGTTTATAAGAAACACACGCATTCAAGTTAGCTGGATCCACCGAATTCCCATTACAGCAGGGTAAAACACGCCGTTCCTCCTGATTTAACGCTTGGAGTTCGTTGACATTTCTCCCATAGACGCGCAAATGGAAATGCGGGATATCAGCAGATGTATCCTGTTCGAGATACACTCCCGGAGTAAGAGCGCACATTATTTCAAGAAGCTTTTCACGATTTTGTTGAGGTATTAAATCTCGGTTAATGTCCGCATCAGCGCCGATTGTATGGCCGGCATGCGGCGTATTCCAGTTATATCCAGTATCGATAATTCCGCCCCAAGGCAGACTCATATCCTCAATATGCAATGGCTCCGCATCAGGAAATGTTGCTTTGTAACTATTTGCGACACTAGTCAGCGTATCGATAAGCACTTGCATCCCATAATGCGTATCCGGGTGATAACCTATAACATCCTGAGAGTCATCCAGTACGTAATTGTTGCCGGAAGGCATGTCAAGCAAACCCTTGACCATGACATCGATATAGTCGCTCTGCGAGAACTGACAGGCGCCAGAAGCCTCATAATGCTCCACTATCCTGGTCGCAAAAGCCGGATATCCCTGCCAGTAGTAATAGGTCGTGTTTCCCTGCATTTCAGGCAAAGTTATTGGACTTGGGGCGGAATGGAACGGAGAAGTGGATGGCGTTACTGAAAGATCGGTGGCAAAAAGCGGAGAAGGTTGCATATCATAATGATAATGTCCGCCAATTTGATCCGGGAACATATCATAGGATATCTTCGCGGACCATTTCCCTTTAGGACACCTCATATGCCACCGAACCGCCATCCCGGGAAACACTTCAAACTGCTGCCTAAGCCCCCCATCCAAATCGTTCCAGGCAGCCGCAGGTTTAAGTTCTACCCACTTACCAGGTTCAGATTGGATCTCTCTAATTATGCTTGGAGTTGTGGAAGTTTGGATATTCTCCGAGATGAAAGCCTTCAAGTCTTTGACACCTTTGCTAATGCCATCGAAATTAACGACTGGTTCAGCTGAGAATGAAGGGACTGAAGCAAATAAAATAAGGCACATACTCAACTTAAATTCCGCTTTCATGGCATCTCCTTGGCGATCTTAACTCGCACGCAAATCCGTTCAATACCCTTCTGTATCCGCGGGGAAAGACTCCTCCCCTTTGCCTCGGAAGCGGACCGCACAAGCGAAATATGCGACAAATTCCAATTTAGAATAGAGCTCAGGAGCGCTTCTTTGATACTCCATATACAGCTTGTCATTATGGCCCACCCACCGGAATAACAACCGCGAAGCGAACGGAGATTGATGTTGGAATCCGTTTTTTTCTACTGTTCCGAACTTATGATCTACACGCGCTACGATAAATGCGTCACGTTTTATCTTAAAAGAAGCCCCGCCGGAATCCTCTCCGGTACTGCCACTAAACCAAGTTCCCTTGGGAAGCACCATATAAACAGCAATGTTGGGACGGGAACCCAGATTTCTACTGTAAAGAAGACCGCAATCTGTAACCAGCTTCGTTCCAGAACCAGGAGACACACAGATTGGGGCGACTTCAAATTTGGCATCTCCAGTGGATAGAACTACGATGAGCGATTCCTCCTTCTTGTCATGTCCCGCAATGACATAGTCAAGCTTACCATCTCCATTGAAATCGCCTATCCCTAGATTCAGGTTCAGCGAAGAAGAGGGGCGAAAGAGCTCGTCCAGGCAGGCACTAATGCTGTAGTCGCTGGAATTCCATACGCTAAACTCCGGATTCCATTGTTTTAAAGTGGTCCTAACATTGCCCGGTATTTTAAGCTCGTTCATCCGGCAATCCGTTTTCAACTCTCGTAGCCGTTCCGGTATAAGCGAATATTCAGAAACAACCTGTGCGTCAATGTGGTTATCTGAAGTATTTACCTGTGACGCCGCGTTAATAACAGAAATGGCGTTCAGGAAGAGGGCGCTTATACAAGCAAGGGGGAAAAACGTGCGCGACATTATGGCTGAGTCGAAGGCTTAGGGTCTGAAACGCATACCTTTAGGACTTCCGGATCCACGTCCACAGTATTATTCTTACAACATTGCTTCCGCCTACCATCCCAGGCCTCATCGAAATTCACGAACGGGAATTCCAATTCAGCGAACTTAGACCTTACGTGATAGCATTCGCTTTCTCCAGGCGCATCACCTTCAGAATAAACGAAGTTTGTGGTTTTACAAATTATCTCCAGAAGTTTTTCGCGATTGGCCTTTGGCACACTAATTTTTGAAATATCACCTTCCACCCCCAGCCTATGTCCCGTATGAGACTCCTGGGATTGCTGACCATGGGAATCCACTCCCCATCCCAGCTTCAGGTCAAACCTTCCTCCCCATGGAAGACTTATATCATTAATTCGAATAGGCTTTGCTTTTGGGAACGCGGCATGATAGTCATTGGCAATAGTAGTTAACTCGTCGATAAATGACTTCTGCCCCCAATGACTTTCAGGATGATATTGGGCCGCCAAAACTGAATTATAGAGGATATAAGAAGTCCCTGTAGCCATTTTAACTAAATTAGGAACTTTCACATCGATAAGACTCTCAAGTGAATTTGAACATGCACCGAATGCCTCATCCCATTCAGTTATCCTTGTGGCATACATAGGGAGTTTTATCCAGAAATAAACCGGGTCCGGTGAAGAAAAGGTCGGGGTGACAAAAGGACTATCAACCGGGGAATATATCGCGCCAGTAGGCTGGCTGGGAGAAGTGGAAAATCCTGTCATCATAAGTGATGGAGCAGGATTTGGGTGATAGAAGTGACCAGTATGTTCGTCTTGCCCTTGATTATAAGTTTCCTTAAAAAACCACTTCCCAAGATTATATGGCCCACAAGTTATTTCCCACCGTACTATAGTACCTGGGCTAAATTCATAATGTTGAACTGACCCACCATCTTTATCCTGCCAAACAGCGACGGGGTGAACTTCAACCAATTCCCCGTCCCCAGTAAGCATTGATGCCTTCAAACTAACTTTCTGAGCATCTCTGTCAGGCATTGTCTTAGAAGAAAGCGAATTATCCTTTTGGTGCAAAACATCGACAATCTCTGAATTCTTGGCGCCATTTCCATCAAAATCCACTTCAAGAGCGAAAGCTGTCCTCGTTCCCACCTGAAAAAGCAGGAAAAGCACAGCAACAAGTTTATACATATGCCGTATCCTTAAATATTCTGCTAATAGTCTAGTGAACCCAGCCCCTATGCTGATTTTCCGATTTTCACAAATACATATGGCATTGTCAAGGGCTGGGGCACAGGGGCACAACAGGGGCTTGCCAGCGCCTCGCTTCATGTTACGTCATTCGCCGCGAAGCAGCGAGACCACCAGCAGCAGCAGGTAGGACAGGGCTTCGCCCTTGAAGAACAGCCTGTCGGCGCGGTAAGGGCCTTCCAGGCAGGCTTCGGCCGAGGGCTCACCCGAGAAGACCACTATGGGCATGCCGGCCAGCCGCGGGTCGAGCCGGACCAGGCGGCACACTTCCTCGGCCGTGCCGTCCGCGAGGGCGTAGTCCAGCACAAGGCAATCCGGGCGATGCAGGCGCAGCAGCTCGGCCGCCTGCGCGCAGGAAGAAGCCGTGAGCACCTCGTAGCCGTAATGTCCGAAGAACCTGGAAAGTATGTTCTGCCACGAGGCTTCGTCGTCCACCACCAGTATGGTCCTTTCTCCCATGATCTCCCCCTGGCGGCCGCCCGCCCCTAAGAACCTATAAAATCGCCGCGGCTATGTCAATACCATAAGGTTTGCTATCATTAAACCTTGAAGGCTCTGGAAAGAGCCGGCGGTTATTACAAGAATATAAGGCATCATGAAGACCGACATCTACGCGGCGCTCGGCGCCGCGGTGAGGGCGTACCGCGCGGGGGCGGGCTGGTCGCAGGAGGAGCTTGGCGAAAGGGCCGGCCTGCACCCCAGCTACATAGGCCAGATAGAGCGCGGCACCAAGAAGATAAGCATCGCCACCCTTGAGAAGCTGGCGCATGCCCTCAAGGTGAAGATCTCCGACCTTCTGCAGGAAAAGCCGCCCAGGCTCTCCCCCTCCACCTGGGAAAAGCGCATACTGGGCATGGTCAAGGACCGGCCGGCTGAACAGCAGAAGCGGACCTACCTGATCCTGCGCGAAGCACTGCGCCCTTACTCCAAGCGCGGCAAGTGACCCCCTGAAATAGCTTAGCAGAGCTCCCCGACAAGGGCTTGTCGGGATGGCGCTGTCTGCCCGGCAGATTTTTGATAATATACTCCCGGGCGCCAAGGGGAGAATTGACGGGGATATGAAAAAGAACTTCGAATGGTCGGACGCGTGGGCCGGGCTGGCGGCCATGCTGGTGGCGCTGCCGTCGGCCATAGCCTTCGGCGTGGCCATGTACGCCCCGCTGGGCCCCGGCTACGCGGCCGCGGGCGCGATGGCCGGCGTGCTGGGCACGGCCGCCATAGGTCTCACCGTCCCGGCGGTGGGCGGCGCGCCGCGGCTGATCTCCGGCCCGAGCGCCCCGGCCGCGGCCGTGATGGCCGCGCTCTGCGCCAGGCTGGCTGGCGGCGGCATGGAGCCTTCGGCCGTGATAGCCTCGCTGCTGCTTGTGGGGCTGTTCTGCGGCCTGCTGCAGGCGCTCTACGGGGCCCTCGGCGGCGGCAAGCTCATAAAATACATCCCTTATCCGGTGGTGGCCGGCTACATGACCGGCGTGGGGCTGATAGTGATGCTCTCGCAGATAGGGCCTTTCTTCGGCCTGCCGAAGGGCGCGCACGCCCTGCACGGCCTGCTTACCCCCGGCCTGTGGCAATGGCCTGCCGTGGCGGCCGCGCTGGCCACGGCCGCGGCCACGCTGGCCGCGCCGCGCGTGACGAAGAGGATCCCCGAGGCCATAGTGGGCATTGGCGCGGGCACGCTGGTATTCGCCGCCTTCTCGCTGACGCGGCCGGAGCTGATGAGGCTGGGCGGCAACCCGCTGGTGATAGGCGCGCTGTCGGTGAGCCCGGGCGCCATCTTCGCCAACGCCTCCTCGGCCTTCGGCGCGCTGCGCGCGCTGGACTTCTCCGACCTGCGCGCGCTGCTGGCCCCGGCGCTGACGCTCTCCGTGCTGCTGGCCATAGACACGCTGAAGAGCTGCGTGGTGACGAATTTCCTGGTGGGCGCCCGCTACGACTCCGACCGCGAGCTGGCCGGCCAGGGCGCCGGCAACGCGCTGTCGGCGCTGGTCGGCGGCATGCCGGGCTCGGGCGAGATAGGCGCCAGCATGATCAGCATAATGAGCGGCGGCAAGACGCGCTGGGCGGGCGTGCTGGAGGGCCTGTTCTCGCTGGCGGCGGCGTTCGCGCTGGGCTCGGCGATAGGCCACATTCCGCTGGCGGCGCTGGCCGGCATACTGACGGTGGTGGGCGCGCGCATGATAGACCGGCCCAGCCTGAAGCTGGCGCTGGCCCGCTCCACCGTGCTGGACTTCGCGGTGGTGGCGGCGGTGGCCGGCACGGCGCTGGCCTCGGACCTGATAACGGCGGCCGGCGTGGGCATAGGGCTTTCCATCCTCCTGTTCCTGCGCGAGCAGACCCGCAGCGGCGTGATACGCCGCAGGACCGCCGGGGACCACCTGTTCTCCACGCAGCGGAGGCTGCCGGCCGAACGCGAGGTGCTGGCCGCGCGCGGGGCCGAGACGCTGGTGCTGGAGCTGCAGGGCAGCCTCTTCTTCGGCACCACGGACCAGCTCTTCAGCGAGATAGAGGACGACCTGTGCAGGCGCAGGAGGATCATCCTGGACATGCGGCGCGTGACCTCGGTGGACCTGACCGCGGTGCACATGCTGGAGCAGGTGGAGCGCATGCTGCGCGAGCGCGGCGGCAAGCTGGCCTTCTCGCACCTGCCGCCCAACCTGCCCAGCGGCCAGGACCTGCGCGCCTATTTCAAAACGCTGGGCCTGGCCGGCGAAGGGAAGGCCGGGCGCGTCTTCGACACGCTGCACGACGCGCTGGAGTGGGCGGAGGCCGAGGCGCTCAAGGAGGGCGGCCTGGAGCGCGCCGCGGACGCGGCCCCGCTCGACCTTTCGCAGATAGACTTCCTGCGCGGGCTGGAGCCTTCCTCGCTGGCCGGCCTGCGGAAGGCCTTCGCCGAGCGGCGCGTGAAGGCGGGCGAGGCGGTGTTCCGCCGCAAGGACGCGGGCGCGGAGCTGTTCCTGATACGCCGCGGGCAGGTGCGCATAGTGCTGCCGCTCAAGGGCACGCACCGCCTGCACCACCTGGCCGTGCTGGGGCCGGGAGACTTCTTCGGCGAGACCTCCTTCCTGGCGGGCTCGCCCCGCTCGGCCGACGCGCTGGCGCTGAGCGACGCCGAGCTTTACGCCATAGACGGGGCGGCCTTCGAGGAGGTTACGCGCCGCGACCCGGCGGTGGGCGCGGCCTTCTACAGGCGGCTGGCCGCCGTGGAGGCCGCGCGCCTGAGCGACACGGACCAGGAACTGCGCCGCCTGCAGGACAGCTGACGGCCCCCTGGGCCTTTTTTCCTATACGCGGCTGGGCCTTTCGCCTTATGCGCCGGCCTGCCGATCAAAACTATAATTACCGCTGGGGTAAAAGCTTTGCAAGTTCAGGAGGAAGCATGAAGAAAGTATTAGCGTTAGCCATGGTACTGGCCGGCTCCGGCGCCGTTTTCGCGCAGGGCTCGGCCGTCTACACCAGCGCCCTTTCCGGCGCCAGGGCGCTCGGCCTGCCCGCCGCGGCCTCGCAGGCCCTGGAGGCGGAGGCCCCGGCCCTGCCCGCGCCCGTCAACGTCATCAAGCACCCGCATCCCTACGTGCTGCCCGAGGACTGCAAGAACATGCCCGTCCTCTACGTGCAGGACGGCTATCTCTTCGCCAACGGCGAGAAGCTGGGCGACAGGCCTTCGCAGTACAAGGGCGCCTGCAACGGCGAGACTGCCTGGACCGACACCTCCGGCACCCTCTACCGCGGCAAGGCCGTTCTCGGCCGGGCGCAGAATTTCGAGCTGGCGCTCTATACCGGCGACGTCTTCTGGAAGGACAACTACGGCACGCTGATGAAGAACAAGGCGGAGATAGGCCGCGCGCAGAGCTTCAAGGTGTCGGACTACACCGGCAGCGTGGCCTGGACCGATAACTACGGCGCCCTGTACAAGGACGGCAGGGAGCTGGGCCGCTCCTCGAACTACCAGATCACGGGCCATACCGGCGACGTGGTGTGGCAGGACAACTACGGCACGCTCTACAAGAACGACGTGGAGCTCGGCCGCGCCGGCCGCTTCATGGCGGCCGACCGCACCGGCGACGTGGCCTGGACCGACAATTACGGCGCGCTGTACCTCAACAAGGAGCAGATAGCCTCCCGCTGCCAGCGCTTCGACCTGCGCGAGGACGGCAGGCTGGTGTGGTGGGACAGCTACGGCGACGCCCATTACCGCTGAACTCCTGCCTATATATAAAGGAAAGGGCCGCCCCGCGCGGCCTTTTCCTTTTCCGGGCGCTTCATTGGGGGATTTGACAGACGCGGCGGCACTTTCTTAGACTATTAGCAGTTCATTTTCATGCTTCGACTACGACGGGAAGAACGGACCGACCACTGAACACACAATTCAGTCGACAAAAATGCCCCTGGTCCTATTCTCCCTGGCCCTGCTGCTAGTCAGCTCAGCGCTCTCCTTACTGTTCATCGGCAGCCCCGCCCGCGCGCGGGCTTTCGGCGTTATAGGCGCCGTGGGCGCGGCGCTGGCCGGCCTGCCCGGAGCGGCCGGCGTGCTTCTCAGCGGCCGCCCCGAAACGCTCTCCCTGCCCTGGCCGGTGCCGATGGGCTCCTTCTCCCTTTCGCTGGACCCGCTGTCCGCCTTCTTCCTGGCGCCGCTGTTCCTGCTGACCGGCCTGGCCGCCGTCTACGGCGCGGGCTACATGAAGCCTTACGAGGCCTCCGGCCGCGCCGCGCCGGCCTGGGCGCAGTTCAACCTGCTGACGGCCGCGATGGCGCTGGTGCTGCTGGCCTCCAACGCGGTGCTGTTCATGACGGGCTGGGAGCTGATGGCGCTTTCCTCCTTCCTGCTGGTGCTGTTCGACGGCGGGAAGCAGCAGGCCCGCAGGGCCGGCTTCATCTACCTGGCCGTGGGCGCCGGCGGCGCGCTGCTGCTGCTGGCCGCCTTCGGCCTGCTGGCCGCCCCCTCGGGCTCGCTGGACTTCGCCTCCTTCTGCCGGCCGGAGGGCGCGCGCAAGGCGGCCGTCTTCCTGCTGGCGCTGACCGGCTTCGGCCTGAAGGCCGGCTTCATGCCGCTGCACGTCTGGCTGCCCGAGGCGCACCCGGCCGCGCCCAGCCACGTCTCCGCCGTGATGAGCGGCGTGATGATAAAGATGGGGATATACGGCCTGCTGCGGACGCTGGGCTTCCTGGCGCCCTGGCCGGAATGGTGGGGCGCGCTGGTGCTGGCGCTGGGCGCGGTCTCCGCGCTGGGCGGGGTGCTGTTCGCGCTGGCGCAGCACGACCTGAAGCGCCTGCTGGCCTATTCCAGCATAGAGAACGTCGGGATAATACTGCTGGGCCTCGGCCTGGGCATGATAGGCCTCTCGCGCGGCTCGGCGGCGCTGGCGGCGCTGGGCCTGGCCGGCGCGCTGCTGCACGTCCTCAACCATTCGCTGTTCAAGGGCCTGCTGTTCATGGGGGCCGGCGCCGTGATCCATTCCGCCGGGCTGGGCGAGCTGGAGGCGCTGGGCGGGCTGTCGAAGAAGATGCCGGGCACCTCGGCCTGCTTCCTGGCTGGCTCGGCCGCCATCACGGCGCTGCCGCCCTTCAACGGCTTCGTCGGCGAGCTCCTCATCTACCTGGCCGCCTTCCGCGCGCTGCTGGAGGGCCGCGCCACGGCGCAGTGGGGCGCCGGGGCCATGCTGGCGCTGGCGGCCGCGGGCGCGCTGGCCGGCGGCTGTTTCGCGAAGGCCTTCGGCGCGGTCTTCCTGGGCGAGCCGCGCTCCTCCAAGTGCTCGGCCGCGCACGAAGCCGGCGCGCCGATGCTGGGCGCGATGTACGCGCTGGCCGCGGCCTGCCTGGCGGCCGGCCTGGCCTCCCCCTTCCTGCTGCGCCCGCTGGCCAACGCCGCAGAGGCGGCCTTCCCCGGCGCGGGAGCCGCGCTGGCCGGCCAGGCCGCGCTGCCGGTGGCCTTCGTCTCGGCCGGCTTCGCCGGGCTGACCGCGCTGCTGGCGCTGGCGGCCGCGCTGCGCGCTTGGCTGATGTGCCGCCGGGGCTCGGCCGAAGGCCCCACCTGGGACTGCGGCTACGCCCGGCCCACCGCGCGCATGCAGTACGGGGCGTCCTCTTTCTCCCAGCCGCTCACCGACTTCTTCCAACCGCTGCTGCGCAGCCTGGGCCGGGAGCCGGAGATACGCGGCTACTTCCCCAGCGGCGCCTCGTTCTCCACCGAGGCGCAGGCGCTGGTCTACAACAAGCTCTACAGCCCGGCCGCGCACCGCGTGCGCGAGCTGGCGTACCGCTTCACCTGGCTGCAGCACGGCCGGCTGCAGATCTACATCCTCTATATCGTGCTGACGCTGCTGGCGCTGCTGCTATGGAAACTGTGAGACCCGCCCTGAATTTCCTGGCCGCGCTGGCCCTGGCCCCGCTGCTGCCCGGCGTGATCAACCGCGTAAAGGCCTTCTTCGGCGGGCGCCGCGGCCAGCCGCTGCTGCAGCTCTACTACGACCTCTTCAAGCTGGCCCGGAAGACGCCGGTGTACAGCCGCACCACGACGTGGGTTTTCCGCGCTTCGCCGGCCGCGGGGCTGGCGGCCCTGCTGGCGGCCGCGGCGGCGCTGCCTTTCGCCGGCGGCAGGCCGCTGTTCGGCTTCGAGGGGGACCTGGTGCTCGTGGTCTACCTGCTGGGGCTGGCGAGGTTCCTGACCGTGCTGGCCGCGCTGGACACGGGTTCGGCCTTCGAGGGGATGGGCGCCAGCCGCGAGATGCAGTTCGCCGTGTTCGCGGAGCCCGCCCTCTTCCTGTGCCTGGCCGCGCTGGCGCGCATCACCGGCAGCCTGTCCTTCTCCGGCGTGTTCGCCGCGCTCGCCGGCGACACCTGGCGCGCCGCCGTCCCGGTGCTGGCCCTGCTGACGGCCTCGCTCTTCATCGTGCTGCTGGCGGAGAACTCGCGCGTGCCCGCCGACGACCCGAACACGCACCTGGAACTGACGATGATCCACGAGGTCATGGTGCTGGACCACAGCGGCCCGGACCTGGCCTGCATCCTGTACGGGGCCTCGCTGAAGCTCTGGCTCTTCAGTTCGCTGATAGCGGGCATGCTGCTGCCGCGCGCCGGCGGCGGTCCTTACGAGTGCGCGCTGTTCGTCGGCCTGGTGCTGGGGATGGCTGTGGCGGTGGGCGTGACCGAGTCCGCCATGGCCCGCCTGCGCCTGCTGAAGGTGCCTTACATGCTGATAACGGCTTTCGCTTTCGCCGCGCTGGCGCTGATATTCCAGCTGGGGAGATGATGCACACCTTCGCCGAACTGTCGATAGTGCTGATCATACTGCTGGACCTGGCGCTGGCGGTGACCGGCTCGCTGGCCGGCTGCATCCGGCTGGTGGCCGTGCAGGGCGTGCTGGCCGCGCTGCTGCCGCTGCTGGCCGGGCACGGCGCGCCGCACGCGAGGGCCGCCGCCTTCGCCGCCGGGATAGCGCTGCTGAAGGGCGCGGTGTTCCCCTGGCTGCTGATGCGCGCCCGCGACCGCAGCGGCGCGCGCAAGGACATGGAGCCGCTGATAAGTTACCCGGCCTCCATCCTGCTCTGCCTCGGAGCGTTCCTGGCCTCGTCGTGGATGGGCTCCCGCCTGCCGCTGCCGCAGGCGCAGGTGGCCTGGATAGTGCCGGCCTCGCTGGCCACGATCTTCTCCGGCTTCCTGCTGATCACCACCCGCACCAAGGCCATCACGCAGGTGCTGGGCTACCTCGTCATCGAGAACGGCATCTACATCTTCGGCCTGGCGCTGTTCGTGGAGCAGCCGCTGATGGTGGAGCTGGCGATCCTGCTGGACGTGTTCGTCGCGGTGTTCGTGATGGGCATAGCGATCTTCCATATCAGCCGCGAGTTCGACCATATAGACACGGCGGAGCTGTCGGAGCTCTCCGACTGGCGCCGCGGGGAGGACGCGCGATGACCGCCGCCCTGCTGCTCCTGCCGGCGGCCGCCGGGGTGCTGGCCTTCCTTATACGGAGCGACTCCGCCCGCCGGCGCCTGCTGCTGCTGACGGCCTGGGCCCATTCGCTGCTCACCGCGCTGCTCGCGCGGGCCTTCCTGGCCGGAGGCGCGGCGGAAGCCGGGGCCTATTTCGGCCTGGACGCGCTGGGCCTGCTGTTCCTCTGCGTGACCTCGCTGCTCTTCCTGGGCGCGGCGCATTACGCCGTGCGCTACCTGGCCGCCGAGAAACGCGCCCCCGGAGGCGGGGAGGAGCTCTTCCTGTTCACGAACGCCCCGGAGGCGGTCTTCACCGGCTGCCTGCTGTTCTTCCTGGCGGCGATGAGCGCCGTGGCCGCGAGCCGCCATCTCGGCATGC
Source organism: bacterium (assembly GCA_021811405.1). Taxonomy (GTDB): domain Bacteria; phylum Elusimicrobiota; class Elusimicrobia; order Elusimicrobiales; family UBA9959; genus UBA9959. The sequence continues at coordinate 15,747 of JAJZOZ010000051.1, forward strand.
TGTGGGCGGCCGTGGAGGCCACCACGCTGCTCTCGGCGCCGCTGATCTACTTCCACCGGCACAAGCGCTCTCTCGAGGCCACCTGGAAATACCTGCTGATCTGCTCGGTGGGCATAGCGCTGGCGCTGATGGGCAACCTGCTGCTGGGCGCGGCCGGGCTGAAGAGCGGCGCCGGCCTGGATTACCGCTCGCTGCTGGGCGCGGCCGCCTCGCTGGACCGCCCGCTGCTGAAGGCCGCTTTCCTGTTCCTCTTCGTGGGCTACGGCACCAAGATGGGCCTCTCCCCCTTCCACACCTGGCTGCCCGACGCGCACAGCGAGTCGCCGGCGGTGGTGTCGGCCCTGCTGTCGGGCGCGCTGCTCAACTGCGCCTTCCTCGGCATACTGCGCGTATCCGCCGTCTGCGCGGGCGCGGGGCTCTCCGATTTCACCGGCGGCCTGCTGCTGCTGTTCGGCCTGTTCTCTGTGGCCACCGCGGCGCTGTTCATGGTGGGCCAGCGCGACTACAAGCGCATGCTGGCCTATTCCAGCATAGAGCACATGGGCATCCTGGCCGCCGGCGCGGGGCTGGGCGGGGCCGCGGCCTACGGCGCCGTGCTAGGGGCGGTCAGCCACTCGCTGACCAAGGCCGGGCTGTTCTTCTCGTCCGGCCAGGTGCTGGCCGCCGAGAAGACCAAGGAGATAGCGGGCGTCAGGGGCCTGCGCGGCAGGGCGCCGTTGACGGCCGCGCTGTGGCTGGCTGGCTTCTTCCTGATCTCGGGCATGCCGCCGTCCGGCGTGTTCCTGGCCAAGTTCATAGTGCTGCGCGAGATGCTGGCGCGCGGGCGCTACGCCGCCGCGGCCGTGTTCCTCTTCTTCCTCGCCGTGCTGGCGGCCAGCATGGCGCGCTACTTCATAGCGATGGTCTTCGGGGAGCGCGAGGCGAAGCCGGGCGAGCAGCCCTTCGCGGAGAGCCGCGGCATGCTGCTGCCGGCGGCCGCGTTCTTCGTTCTCGCGGCGGCGGCCGGGCTGTTCATACCCGGCTGGCTGGACGCCCTGCTGAAGGGCGCGGCCGCCTGCCTGGGAGGCGCGCGGTGAACATAGAGCATCTTTCGGCCTTCGACCCGCGCTCCTCGCACCTGGAGCCGACGGAGTTCTTCGCGGCCGCCGCGGCGCGGCTGGGCGCTGGCGGCAGGGCCGTCTCCTATTTCGCGGTGCCGGAGGGAGCGGCCCGGCGGCTGGTGCTGGCGCTGGCCTTCGACCGGGAGGGCAGGCTGGAGGTCTATTCCACGCTGGTCTCCGGCCCTTTCCCGGCGCTGACCTCCTCGTACCCGCAGCTGCACCTGTTCGAGCGCGAGATCTGCGAGCAGTCCGGCCTGAAGCCGGAGGGCCACCCGTGGCTGAAGCCGGTGCGCTTCGATAAGCCCGGCGCCGAGCCGGGCGTGGCCGACTACTTCACCGTGCACGGCAGCCAGGTGCACGAGGTGGCGGTGGGGCCGGTGCACGCCGGCGTGATAGAGCCGGGCCATTTCCGCTTCCAGTGCCACGGAGAGCGCGTCTTCCACCTGGAGATCATGCTGGGCTACCAGCACCGCGGCGCCGAGCGCGCGCTGGCCGCGGGACCCGACGCGCGGTCCATCCACTACGCCGAGACGCTGGCCGGCGACACCACGGCCGGCCACGCCTGGGCCTACTGCGCGGCGGTGGAGGCCCTCTGCGGGGCGGCCGTCCCGCCCAGGGCGCAGGCGCTGCGCGCGGTGATGCTGGAGCTGGAGCGCCTCGCCAACCACACCGGCGACCTCGGCGCGCTGGCCGGCGACGTGGCCTACCTGCCGACGGCCTCCTTCTGCGGCCGCATCAGGGGCGATCTCCTGAACATGACGGCGCTGATCTGCGGCAATCGTTTCGCCCGCGGGATGTTCAGGCCGGGCGGCGTGGAGTTCGACCTGGACCCCGCGCTGATAAAGGAACTGAAACTGCGGCTGGCCGCCGCGATGCGCGACGCGGACGGGGCGGTCTCGCTGCTCTGGCAGACGGCCTCGGTGGCCGACCGCTTCGCCGGGACGGGCACGGTGCCGAAGGCGGCCGCCGAGGGCATAGGGCTGGTGGGCCCGGCGGCGCGCGCCTCCGGAGTGGCGCTGGACTCCCGCCGCAACTTCCCCGTCGGCCCCTACGAGGGCTTCAACATGTCGCTTTCCGGCACCGGCGACGTGCACTCGCGCGCGCGGGTGCGCTGGCGCGAGATGCAGAAGTCGGCCGAGCTGATAGCGGGCTGGCTGGACTCGCTGCCGCCGGGCCCGCCGAAGGCGGACTGCGGCCCGCTCAGGCCGGACTCGGCCGCGGTGTCGCTGGTGGAAGGCTGGCGCGGGCAGATCTGCCATTTCGCCCTGACCGGCGCCGACGGCCGCTTCCGCAGCTACAAGGTGACGGACCCG
>JAJZOZ010000209.1 GCA_021811405.1 bacterium
GACCGGACCTGTCCGAGGGCAGCAGCAGCAGCGCCCGCGACACTTTTCCGCCCGGGCCCGGCAGCCCGTCGAGGCCGAGGCGCTCTTTCCTGGCCCGCAGGGCGGCCGTGAGCTCCCCGAGCGCCGGCCTGGCCACGGGGATATGGTCCGGCAGCAGCGACTCCGGCCTGAAGACGTCCTTCTGCTGGGCCTGGAGCAGCGAAGTTGAGAACAGCAGCAGCAGGGTCAAATATTTCATGGCATCCTCTCGAAGGAAATTATCTTTATCCTGGTCCTGAATTCGCCGTAGTACAGGTTCCGCGAGCCCGTCTCCGCCTCGCCCAGCTGGTTGTCGGCCGGGTCGCTGCGCCAGAACTTCTTCGCTGGCCGGAACCCTGCCCCGAACCCGGAATTCGCCACCATCCTGCCGGCGTCCAGGGAGCCGAAGTAGAAGCGGCGCAGCCTCTCCCGGCCGGCGGCCGCCATCTTGTTGCCGAAAGAGAGGTCCGCCGGGCGCCAGCGGCCGGCGTAGAACAGCGCCCAGTCGTGCGGCGAGCCCCGCTCCGGGCGCGCCGCCCAGCCGGACTGCCAGCGGGCCGGTACGCCGGCCGCGCGGCATAGCGTGATGAAGGCCAGCGCCTGGAAGCCGCAGTCGCCGCGCAGGGAGGTCAGTGCTTCCTCGGAAATATTGTCGAAGAGGCAGTAGGGCGGCGTAAAATTATAGGTGAAGTTCCGGGTCAGCCAGTCGTAAATGCGGCGGGCCTTCAGGTACGGGTCCCGCTCTTTTCCCGTTATCTCCGCCGCGAGGCCGCGGACGCGCGGGGTGAAAACTATATGCGGCGGCTCCTCGCGCAGGCAGCCGGCGGCCCCGGGCGGCACGCGCCCGCCTTTGCCGGGCCGCGTCACCCACTCCGAGATGACGTACTCGAACTCCGCCCAGAACCTCCTGGCGCGGCCCTCGAAGAAGATGGTGCGCTGCGGGGCGCCGGGCGCGGCCAAAGCGTATTTCTCCTGCGAGGCGGCCAGCAGCCTGGCCGAGGAGACCTGGTCCCCTACGCGGGGGAAAGGCAGCCAGCAGCGCACCGCGCCGCCGGGTTCCTTCTTGAGCGCAAGGGTTATCCTGGCCCTCACCCTGTAGCTGGCGGGGGCGGCGCCGCGCGCCAGCCGCTCCGCGCGCTCCAGCACCCTCTCCAGCCCGGCGTCCGCCGGCGCGGCGCCCTTCTTCAGCCGGTTCCGGAGGGAGGGCAGGCGGAAGACCGCGTTGGAGGCGAAAGACTCCTCGAAGCGCTCCCTCCCGTCGATGTTCCTTGGCGAGACGACGCCGGCCTTTATCCACCCGTCCAGCTCGCGGTCCCGGAACCCTTTCAGGCGGCCGCGCAGTATCCGGAGGGCGGCCTTCCTGCCGTACGGGCAGGAGGCGCGCAGGCGCTCCAGCCTCTCCCGCTCCAGCCTGAGCCGCGCCGCGGCGGCGGCCGGCCGGCGGGAGCGGAGAGCGCGGTCTATCAGGCCGCGGGCGAGCCCGAGCTCGCCGCGGTCCCGGGCGTCCTTTATGTTCTCGGGCAGGCCTGCTGTGAGTTGGTCCATGCGCTGGCTGGGCCGCAAGGCGGCCGGCTCAGTCGGTATCGAGCGTCATCTGCACCACCGGCCGGCTGTAGAGGCGCCCGGTGAAGTTCTCCAGGGATCTTATCAGGGCGACGCAGTTCTCCATGTCCTTCGCCGGGAACTCCCTGGTGGACTTCACGTAATAGGGCGGCTTCCTGTCCCAGTCCACGCCCAGCTTGGCGGCGTCCTTCTCCAGCTGGGTGCCGGGGAAGACGGAGACCGGGAAGATCTGCACCCCGGAAGTGAAGTAGAGCTGGAAATCGGGGGAAAAGCGGCGCAGGTGCTCGGGTGAGCCGGTGACCACCGGCGTGGTCTGCAGGTCGGCGCAGACGTCGAGGCACCAGCGCAGGCTCTCGATGAAGCCCTTCAGGCTGTCGCCCGGCAGGCCGAGCATCAGCTGCAGCAGGAAATAGGCCTTCGGCGCCTGCTCCTTGGCGACGTATAGCTTCTGCATCATCTGCTCCAGGGTAAGGGGCGTGCGGCCCGTGGCCCGCACTATATTACGGTCGGTGGACTGTATGCCGAAACAGAAGGATACTCCGGAGAAATTGCCGGCCGCGGCTATGCGCGGCGTCCAGAACTTGAGGTCGCATTCTATGATCCAGACCAGGTTCTCGCCGTTGGCGCCCTTCCGGATCATGCCGAGTATCTCCTCGGCCCGGGTCTCGTCCATCGTCAGGTCCTGGTCGGCCAGGAAGACGTGCATAGTGGAGTCGCCCGAGAGGCGGCTGCGGCCCAGCGCGTTGTTCCGGATTATCCACTCTATCTCCTGCCTGGCGCGCGTCATCGAGAAGCGCCTGATCTTGCCCTTGCTGGTCCAGACGCAGAAGCTGCAGTTGAAGGGGCAGCCGCGGGAGGTCTCGTGCACGAGGAACTTGTAAGGCTTGCCGTCGAAGATGCCGGCCAGGTACGGCGAGGGGACGATGTCCAGGTTGGCTATCGGCGGGCGCTGCGGGCCTTCCACCATCCCGCCCTTCGAGAAGGTTATCGTGCCGGCCGTCCCCTCCCAGGGCTTCTTCACTATCGTCTTCAGTATCAGCTCGGCGAACGTGAGCTCGCCCTCGCCCATCACCAGCGCGTCGGCGCCGGTCTCCTCCAGTATCGGCGCGCCCCTGGTGCTGGCGTCCGGCCCGCCCAGCACTATGCGCGTCTTCGGCGACCTGCGCTTGAGCTCCTTGCAGAGCTCGATCACGGCCAGCACGTTCCACAGGTAGCAGGAGAAGCCCACGATGTCCGGCTTGCCCTCCAGTATGCCGGCGCAGACCTTGTCCGTCCCGCGGCCGCTCCAGCGCTTGGGGCTTTCGACTATGCGTATATCCACCTTCTTGCCGAAGATGGAATCGGCGTAGGCCTTCAGGTAGCCCAGCGAAAGGGGATTGCCGTACACCTCCGGGTCGGAGACGTGCACCAGGTTAACTCTGCAGATCTTTGCCATATATTATACGCCGCGGCCGGGCCGCGCCGTCCAAACCGACATTGAGATTCTAGTAAAGAAACCGGGCGTTCTCCCAGCCAATTTTTTTTACCGCCCGCCGGGTCACAGCAGGAAAGCCATGCCCCCGAGGAAGAAAGCGAAAGCCGCCACGAGGTAGCGCGACGGGAGCTTCCGCTCCACTGCGCACTCGAAGGCGGAGGAGAAGAGCGTGCCG
>JAJZOZ010000210.1 GCA_021811405.1 bacterium
CCGGCCTGGCCTCGCTGACCCCCGGGGAGAGCGCTTTCCTGCCCGCCGGCATGCAGGTCAACTCCGACGAGCGCTACGTCGCCTACGTGCGCCAGTCCTTCCAGGGCCACATGTCCGACATGTTCAAGTTCGAGAACTACCTGGCCGCGATGTCGGCCTGGAACGAGACGATGGGCGCCCGCCTGGCCGACTTCCTGCGCGCCGACCCGGACTACGCCGCGCTGGCCGTGGCCGGCACCGGCCACGTGGTCTACAACGCCGCCATCACGGCCTCCTTCTCGGCCCGCCTGCCCGGCGTGCCCACGGCCACCTTCTACACGCAGGGCGCCGACGCCTGCCCCGCGGCCCCGGCCGCGGAGGACGCCGGCCTGGCCGACCACGTCTGGTACGTAGCCCACACAGCGGCCGACTGACCCCATAACGATATTGATTCCGGGCCCGTATTTCCTATAATGGGGATACGGGCCCGTCCCGTAATATCAGGGGGGATGGAGGGCAAATGAACAAGGCTATCATCTTCGCCGCGTGCCTCATGGCGGCGGCTTCGGCTCACGCGCAGGATACCCGGAACTGGAAGGATTCGGCCGAGCTTTCTTACGTACAGACCTCGGGCAATTCCAAGACGGCCACCACGGCCGCCAAGAACCTCTTCACCTACGACTGGCGCAAGGCGGCCCTGGAGCTGGCCGCGGCCGGCCTTGGCACCGAGAGCGGCAACTCCGTCACCGCCGAGCAGTACAACGCCTCGGAGAAGGTGAGCCTGAAGCTGGAAGGCAAGAACTACGCCTTCGAGAAGACCGCCTGGGACAAGGACCGCTTCGCCGGCATCCTGGACCGCTGGGACTTCGCGCTCGGCGTGGGCCGGCACCTGCTGGACTCCGCCGACGACAAGCTCTCGGTGGAGGCCGGCGGCGGCTACATCTTCGAGGACCGGCTGCGCGCCGCCAACCAGAGCTTCGGCACCTACCGCGGCTACGCCAAGTACGTCCGCACCCTCTCGCCCACGGCCAACGCCAGCCAGGACCTGGAATACCTCGGTAACCTCAAGGACTCCAACGGCTACCGCATGAACGCCGAAACCTCGCTGACCGCCTCGATAAACAGCCACTTCTCGCTGAAGGCCTCGTACCTGTGGAAGTTCGTCAACAGCCCCACGCCGGGCTTCAAGAAGACCGATACCACCACCTCGGTGGCGGTCATAGTGAATTACTGACGGGAGGAGCCATGCTCAAGGATTTCAAGGAATTCATCCTGCGCGGCAACGTCGTGGACATGGCCGTAGGCGTCATCATAGGCGGCGCCTTCGGCAAGATAGTCTCGTCGCTGGTCAACGACGTGATCATGCCGCCGATAGGCAAGCTGACCGGAGGCGTGGACTTCTCCAGCCTCTACATCAACCTGTCCGGCGCGTCCTACCCGAGCCTGGCCGAGGCGCAGAAGGCCGGCGCCGCCGTAATAAAGTACGGCGTTTTCCTGAACACCGTGATAGACTTCCTGATAGTGGCCGGCGCGATGTTCCTGGTGGTCAGCCAGATGAACGCGCTGAAGCGGCGCTTCGAGCGGCCGCACCCGGACGCCGCGCCCGCGACCAAGGAATGCCCGCTGTGCCTGTCCGTCATACCGGCAAAGGCCGTGAAGTGCGCGCACTGCGCCTCCGACCTGAAGTGACCGTTTTCGGGGGAAAGTAATAAGGAGGGGAAAATGAAGAAAGTAACGGTGATGACTGCGGTGATGGCTTTAGCCGCCGGGACCGCGCTGGCGCAGCTGCCGGGCGCCGACGCGCTAAAGCAGAAGGCGGCCGGCGCCGGCGGGGCGGCCTACCTGGCGGCCAGGACGGCCTTCAACAAGGCGGTAAAGGACATACCTTTCGCCTACAACTCGGCCGAGCTGAACCTCGACGACCCCAAGTACACGGTCGCGGGGGTCAACGTCGGCGAGTTCATGAAGAAGACCGTGATCCCGGCGCTGGTGAAGGCCGTGGAGCTCGCGCCCGCCGACAAGCAGGTGACCGTGACCGGCCACGCCTCCAGGCGCGGCACGGAGGAGCCTTCCGGCTCCTTCCAGGGCAACACGGCCCTGTCCAAGGCGCGGGCCGAGGCCGTAGTCAAGTACATCATGGCCAATTCCGACCTGCCGGAGTCCCGCTTCAAGGTGGTGGCGGCGGGCTCTTCCGCGCCGCTGGCCGGGACGGACCCGGCCGCCGACAAGAACTGCCGCGTCTCGCTGGAGCTGCAATAGCCCGGCGAAAAAACAAAAAGAGAGGTACAAAATGAAAGGTAACGCTGAACTGATAAAGTCGCTGAATTCGCTGCTGGCCGACGAGCTCACGGCCATCAACCAGTACATGGTGCACTCCGAGATGTGCGCCAACTGGGGCTACCAGAAACTGCACAAGCAGTTCGAGAAGCGCGCCATCGTGGAGATGAAGCACGCCGAGAAACTGATAGGGCGCATCCTCTTCCTGGAGGGCACGCCCACCGTCAGCGAGCTCAGGAAGATCAACATAGGCGCCGAGGTGCCCCGGCAGCTGGCCAACGACCACGAATCCGAGGCCGGCGCCATAAAGGCCTACAACGAGGCCATCATCCTGGCCGGCGAGGTCAAGGACTACGCCACGCGCGACTTCCTGCAGGAGATCCTCAACGACGAGGACGGCCACATCGACGAGATAGAGGAGCTGCAGGACCAGGTGGGCCAGATGACCCTGCCGGTCTTCCTCGGCACCCAGGTCAAGGAATAGCCGCGCCGCAAGGCGGGATAACGCCGGCGCCTCCGCTCCCAACGAGCGGCGGCGCCGCGCTTTATAGCCGCGCGCACAATTGGCATATAAATTGCTCCGCAACGGTCATAGCAGCACAAATCTCAAAGATGCAGGAGAAAATGACCATGAAAAAGAGCAATATTCTGGCGGCGGGGTTAACGGTAATAGCCGCGTGCGCCTTCGGCGCTACGGCCTATGCGGCGGAAACCGGCACGATGGGCAACCTTACGGAGACAAGTAGTAAAATATCCTCCATCGATATGGAGAAGAACCTTGGCGAAGCCGGGAAGGTACTCGACGGTTTTTACAGCGGCGCGAAGGGGAAGAAGGAAATGTCCGCCGCGCCCGTAGCCCTTGAGGCTAGCAACCGCACCATTTCGCAGGCGGAAAAAGAGGTCTGCAACGCCAAACCGTCCAAGATCGTCCTTTCCGGCAAAGTTCCTCCGCTCGGC
>JAJZOZ010000052.1 GCA_021811405.1 bacterium
CGGCGACAACATGATGCTGCTGGGCGAGATCCCGTTCACCCCGCGCGCGAAGAAAGTCCTCGAGTACGCCGTCGAGGAGGCCCAGCACATGAGCCACTCCTACATCGGCACCGAGCACATCCTGCTCGGCCTGATCCGCGAGGAGGAGGGCGTGGCCGCCCGCGTGCTCGAGAACCTCGGCCTCAAGCTCGAGACCGTGCGCGAGGAGGTGCTGAACATCCTCGGCGAGATGGAGCAGAAGGATTCCGCGAAGGAGCAGCAGGCCCCGCAGTCCAAGAGCCACGGCCATACCGCCACCAAGACCAAGACGAAGACCCCGATCCTGGACGAGTTCGCGCGCGACATGACGCAGATGGCCAAGGAAGGCAAGCTCGACCCGGTCATAGGCCGCGCCAACGAGATCGACCGCCTGATCCAGGTGCTCGGCCGCCGCACGAAGAATAACCCGGTGCTCGTCGGCGAGCCCGGCGTGGGCAAGACCGCCATAGTCGAGGGCCTCGCGCAGAAGCTGTCCTCCGGGGACATCTCCGACACGCTGGCCGGCAAGCGCCTGCTGTCGCTGGACCTCGCGTCGATAGTCGCGGGCACTAAGTACCGCGGCGAGTTCGAGCAGCGCCTCAAGGGCATCATCGAGGAGATCCGCAAGGCCAAGAACTCGATCATCATGTTCATCGACGAGCTGCACACCGTCATCGGCGCCGGCGCGGCCGAGGGCGCGATAGACGCGTCCAACATGCTCAAGCCCGCGCTCGCGCGCGGCGAGCTGCAGTGCATCGGCGCGACCACGTTCGACGAGTTCCGCAAGCACATCGAGCACGACCCGGCGCTCGAGCGCCGCTTCCAGCCCGTCGTGGTGGAGTCTCCTACCGTGGAAGAGACGATAGAGATACTGAAAGGCCTGCAGGACAAGTACGAAAGCCACCACAAGTGCAAGTACACCGACCCCGCCATCTTCGCCGCGGCGCAGCTCTCCGATAAATATATCACCGACCGCGCGCTCCCGGACAAGGCCATAGACCTGCTCGACGAGGCCGGCAGCCGCGCGCGCCTGAAGCTGTCCGTAGCCCCGCCCGAGTTCAAGGAGAAGGAGGCGGAGATAGAGGAGACGGCCAAGGAGAAGAACGCCGCCATCTACGGCCAGGAGTACGAGAAGGCCGCGAAGCTGCGCGACAAGGAGAAAGAGCTCAAGAAGGCCCTCGAGGAAGCCCGCAAGAAGTGGCGCGAGGGCCGCGACAAGGTCTTCCCGGAGGTCACCGAGGAGGACATAGCGCAGATAGCCTCCAAGTGGACCGGCATCCCGGTCACCCGCATGACGGAGACCGAGACGCAGAAGCTGCAGCACATGGAGGACGAGCTGCACAAGCGCCTGATCGGCCAGGACGAGGCCGTGCGCATCGTGGCGCAGGCCATCAAGCGCAGCCGCACCGGCATGAAGGACGCCAAGCGCCCGATCGGCAACTTCATCTTCCTGGGCCCGACGGGCGTCGGCAAGACCGAGCTCGCGCGCGTGCTCGCGGACTTCCTGTTCGGCAACGAGGAGGCGATGGTCCGCATCGACATGTCGGAGTACATGGAGAAGTTCTCCGTGAGCCGCCTGATCGGCGCGCCCCCCGGCTACGTCGGCTACGAGGAGGGCGGCAAGCTCACCGAGCTCGTGCGCCGCAAACCGTACTCGGTCGTAGTGCTCGACGAGATCGAGAAGGCCCACCCGGACGTCTTCAACATCCTGCTGCAGATCATGGACGAGGGCACGCTGACCGACAGCCTCGGCCACAAGGTCAGCTTCAAGAACGCCATCATCATCATGACCTCCAACGTCGGCGCCCGCATGATCACGAAGGGCAAGACCCTCGGCTTCATGCCCACCGAGGACAAGGAGAAGGACTACAAGGAGATGAAGGGCACCGTGATGGACGAGGTGAAGCGCGTCTTCAACCCCGAGTTCATCAACCGCCTCGACGAGGTGGTCGTGTTCCGCCCGCTGACCGAGGAGGACACCGCCAAGATCCTAGAGCTCAGCCTGGCGAAGGTGGAGAAGAAGCTCGAGGAGAAGAGCGTGAAGTTCACGATCTCGCAGGCCGCCAAGGACTTCCTCGTCAAGAAGGGTTTCGACCCGAACTACGGCGCGCGCCCGCTGCTGCGCACCGTGCAGCGCTACCTCGAGGACCCGATGGCGGAGTTCCTGCTGAACAGCTCGATGAAGCAGGGCGACGTGGTGAAGGTGGATTACAAGGGAGAGGGCGACGCCCTCGACCTGAAGGTCCGCTGAAGAGCCCTCGCCACGGAGCAGACCAGTGCAGCAGCGCCGTCCCCATCCGCAGCACCGCGTACCGCCGCCGGCAGCCAGGCCGGCGGCGCGGCGCTTCCCCTTCTTCAAGCTGCTGCTGGCCCTGCTGATAGGCGCGGCCGGGGTCTGGGCGGCCTACAAGGCGGTCTCGCTGATAGCCGAGAGCCTGAACCCGGAGCCGGAGAAAAAGCTGGTCGAGGCCCCCATCAACGAAGAGGAATGGACGGAGATGGTGGCGGGCCTGCAGGACCTGTCGCGGAATTACCGCGGGGAGGTCGGCATCTATCTGAAGGACCTCCAGACCGGCAAGACCTGGGAGTACAACGCGGACAAGCGGTTCCCTTCCGCCAGCCTTATCAAGGTGCCTATCATGGCCGCCGTCTTCGAGAAGATCCGCGCCGGGGCCATCTCGCTGGATACGCAGATCAGGCTTACCAACGCCTACCGCGTAGGGGGTTCCGGGTCGCTGAAGTGGGTGCGCAACGGCACCTCGCTCTCGGTGATGGAGATCATCTACAAGATGATAACCGAGAGCGACAACACCGCCACGCGGATGCTGATAAACACCGTCGGCATGGACTACCTCGAGCGGGCCTTCCCCGGCATGGGCCTCAAGTACACCAATATCACCCCCGACGGCATGAGCCTGACCTCCAGGCCGGTGAAGAACGAGAACTACACCACGGCCCGGGAGATGGCGGACCTGATGGAGAGGATCTACGCCGGCCGGCTGGTGGACAAGCAGGCCAGCGAGCAGATGCTCGACGTGCTCAAGCACAACAAGAGCCGCAGCCGCCTGCGCCGCGGCCTGCCGATGGGCTGGGAGATAGGGCATAAGACCGGCCTGTTGCGCCGCTCGTGCCACGACGTGGGCATAGTGTTCTCGCCGAGGGGCGACTACGTGATAGCGGTGCTGACCGGCAGGGTGCCCAGCTATTCCAGCGCCAAGGCCTTCATTTCCAAGGTGGCCAAGACCACCTTCAAGTACTACAAAATAGAAGCCGATTACGCCGGCCTGCCGGATTCCAGCAGCACGGGCCGCTCCGGCCGCGTCTCCGGCTGACCGCCACCGATGAAAAAGAACGAGCTCGAACTGCTGGCCCCGGCCAAGGACCTGGCCTGCGGCCAGGAAGCCGTCAATTGCGGCGCCGACGCGGTCTATATAGGCGCGGAGCGCTTCGGCGCGCGCGTTTCGGCCGGCAACTCCATACAGGACATAGAGAAACTCTGCTCCTACGCCGGGCGCTACCGCGCCAGGGTATACGCAGCGCTGAACACCATACTTTCGGACGAGGAACTGCCGCGCGCGCAGAGGCTGGCGCGCCAGCTCTGGGAGGCGGGCGCCTCCGGCCTGATCGTGCAGGACATGGGCCTGCTGGAGCTGGACCTGCCGCCTATCCCGCTGATCGCCAGCACGCAGTGCCATAACTCCACCCCGGAGAAGGTCCTGTTCCTCGAGAAGGCCGGCTTCAAACGGATCATACTCGCCCGGGAACTCACCCTCGAGGAAGTGAAGGCCGTCCGCGCGAAGACCTCTGCGGAGCTGGAGTTCTTCGTGCACGGCGCGCTGTGCGTCTGCTACTCGGGCCAGTGCTACCTCAGCTACGCGCTGGGCGGGCGCAGCGGCAACCGCGGAGAGTGCGCCCAGCCCTGCCGCAAGCTCTATACGCTGAAGGACGCCTCCGGGGAAACGCTGGCCGTGAACAAGCACCTGCTGTCCCTCAAGGACCTGAACCTTTCGCGCAGGCTTTCCCACCTGGCCGCGGCCGGCATAACCTCCTTCAAGATCGAGGGCAGGCTCAAGGACAGGGATTACGTGCGCAACGTGGTCTCCTTCTACCGCCGCGAGCTGGACAAGGTGATGGCGAAGAAGGGCTATTCCCGCTCCTCGTTCGGCAGGAGCGTCGCCGGCTTCGAACCCGACCCGGCCAAGACCTTCAACCGGGGCTATACCGAGTATTTCGTGGACGGCAACCCGGCGGATATAGCCTCGCCGGACACGCCCAAGTTCGTGGGCGAGCCGCTGGGTCCCGCCTCCGACGTCAAGAACGGCTCCTTCCGCCTGCGCGAGGCCGCGAAGCTGCACCCGGGCGACGGCATAACCTATTTCGACAGGGGCGGCGTGCTGGCCGGCTCCCTCGTCAACGGCGTTTCCGACGGCCGCGTTCGCGTGAACAACATGAAAGGGATGGAGAACGGCGCGCAGGTCTACCGCAACCTGGACAGGGAGTTCATGCGCGCGATGGAGCGCGGCGCGCCGCGGCGCCTGTTCGCGCTGAAGCTGGAGTTCTCGGACTACGAGGGAGGCTTCGTGCTGAAGGCCTCCGACGAGCTGGGCGCCTCGGCCGAGGCCCGCTGGCGGGGGGTGAAGTCCCCGGCCCAGAAGCCCGAGGCCGCGCTGGACACGGTCCGCAAGCAGCTCTCCAGGCTGGGCGAGACGGACTATTACCTGGAGTCGCTCGACATAAAGCTCTCCAGGCCGTATTTCCTGCCCGTGGCCGCCCTCAACGACCTGCGCCGGGACGCGCTGGCGGCGCTGGGCAAGGCCGCGGCAGCGCTGCCGGTCCCGCGCGAAGAGACGAAGATAGTTCCCACCGCCCATCCCTACCCGGAGGAAAAACTGGACTTCCGCGGCAACGTGCTGAACTCCAAGGCGGCCGCGTTCTACAAGCGCCACGGCGTCAAGGAGATCGGCATGGCGGCGGAGGGCGGGGCGGACCTCGCCGGCAAGCCGCTGATGACCACCCGCTTCTGCATCAGGCGCCGCCTGGGCCTCTGCAGGAAGGGCAAGGAAGTGGAGCCTCTGTTCATGGAGGACGCGGAAGGGCGGAAGTTCCGGCTGGAGTTCGACTGCGCCCGCTGCGTGATGGAGCTTTACCTGGAGGGCAAGGGTGAACAATAGCCTGGTCCGCGCCGCGGCGCTGGCCCTGTTCCTGCCGCTTGCCGGGACCTGTTCGGCCGGCGACGCGGCGGTGGCGCAGCCGCCGGGGATGTCGAGCCTGGAGGCCTACCGCTACGACCCTTCTTCGAGGCTGGAAGACCGCATCGGCCCGCCGCCTGACGGCCTGCTGAAGCAGTACCGCGAGATCGACGGCCGCCCTGATTACGGCGCATACGCGCCTACCGAGGCCGAGAAGAGGCTGGTGATAGAATACCTCGGGCTGATGCCGCCGGTAGCCGAGCGGGTCTTCCGGGAGAAGTGCGTCGGCCTCTATTTCGTGAGCGGCTTCATGGGCAACGGCATGACCAGCTGGGTGGCGGACTCCACCGGGACGGTATACTTCAGCATGGTCCTGAACCCGAAGTCGCTCAAACAATCCCTGTCGGAGACGCTGAGCGAGCGCGAGAACAGCTGCTTCGTCCCGGCCGAAGGCTGGAAGGTGACGGTGGACGCCGGCTCGAAGTACAGGGGGCTGGCCTACGCCCTTTTTCACGAGGGGGCCCACGCCGTGGACTATATCAGAGGGGTCACCCCTTTCGTGGACCCCGGGATGCCTGAGGGATACCGCGCTCCGTTCCGCGGGGACGGCGGGCTCTTTACCGGCGTCTGGAAAGAGTATTCCGTCCCCATGGCGGGGAGTGATTACGCGGGGCGTTCGGACATCACCTTTTACGGCCTGGGCGGGCCGAAGATCCCCGCGGCGCAGGCCCCTGGCCTCTACGCTGGGCTCGTGAAAAGCCCGTTCGTCTCGCTTTACGGCTCCAGGTCCTGGGCCGAAGACCTCGCCGAACTGACCGCCTACGGCCTGATCGCGGGCAGGCTCGGGCAGCCGTATAAAATTTCGCTTAAGGGACCGGGGGTCAGGAAAACGATATCTCCGATGAAAGGCCGCGCGGCTTCGCGCTCTGCCGCCGCGCTGAAGCTGCTGGAAAAGCTCTGACCATGACTTTGCGCTGCGAGCTCAACATAAACAACGGCACGCGCCGCGTCATCATAGTCGGCACCGACGAGGAGACCCACGAGCACCTCGCTCTGCGGCTGGCGGCCGCCGCGCTGTTCTTCGGCGGCGATCCCGTGGAGCCCGGCCCGTCGGACCCGCTGCTGGCGGATATAGGCTTCCAGCCGGACCTGCTGGTGCCGGACGGCGTAGGCGGGATAAAGGTCTGGATAGAATGCGGCAACGTAGCCATGAACAAGCTGACCAAGGTCGCCCGCCGCGTCAAGGAAGGCCGCCTTATAGTCATCAAGGAGTCGCGGGATGCGGGACTCCGCCAGCGCGAGCTGGTGAACAAGGAGATCCGCAACCCGGAGAAGGTGGAGATCTGGGCCTGGCCCAGGGAGGAGTTCGCTCGCTGGAACTCTTCGCTTAAAGAGAACAACTATATCTACGGCGAGACTTCCGGCCGCTCCCTGAACCTGGTGCTCAACGAGTCCGCCTTCAGCGTGGACCTTATTCCCTGCTAGCCTGCCGGGCCTAGGCCGCGCTGGGTCCAATGGCTCTGGCGGCGCCCCTGCCGCCAGGTATACTATAATGTCGGTATATCCTGCAGAGGGGTGAAAAGATGCGGTCAAACCATTTCCGTCGCGACGCCTTCCCGCTTTTCCTCACGCTGATATTCTCGAGCCTTTCCGTCAACGCCCTGCCAGCCGCGGACCAGCTCCGGTCCCAGGCCGGCGAGGGCAAATTCGATCTCGCGCTGCCGGTTCCGCGGCGCCTGCAGAATTCCCCGCTGCTTACCCCCGCCCGCGCCGACTGGCTGCAGGCGGAACGCCTCTATTCCGACGGCGCTTTCAAGCCCAAGGCGCAGCAGCGCATAGACAACGGGGCCAACCCGATGATAATGCTGCAGGGCTTCCACTGGTACGCCGACAACTACTGGTACCACCCGGCCAACGGCTGGTGGGGCGAGCTCGAGAGCAAGGCCGCCGAGATAGGCCGCGACGGCTTCGGGCTGATCTGGTTCCCGCCGGTCTCGCGCGGCAGCTATTACCCGACCGAGTGGTACAACCTGGATTCGCAGTGGGGCGTAAAGGACAGGCTTATCCGCGCCGTCAACGCCATGCACTCGAACGGAGTGCTGGTGCTGGCCGACGTGGTGCTCAACCACCGCAACGGCAGCAAGGACTGGGCGGACTTCACCAACCCGGACTGGCCGAGCAGCGTGATCGTGCGCAACGACGAGTGGCAGGGGTCCCCCAAGAGCCAGAACGACGACGAGGGCCAGGGCGACTTCGGCTGCCGCGACCTGGACCACCGCGACCCCATAGTGCAGAAGGATTCCAAGGTCTTCATGCGCTGGCTCAAGAACAGCATAGGTTTCGACGGCTGGCGTTACGACATGGTGAAAGGCTACGCGCCGTACCACGTGGGGGACTATAACAACGCCTCAGCCCCGGTGTTCACGGTCGGCGAGGTGTACGACGGCAACCGCCAGGTGGTCACCAACTGGGTGGACGGCACCGACAACTCCCCGGGCAAGGCCAACGCCTCCAGCGCCTTCGATTTCCCCACCAAGTTCAACCTGATCTCGGCCATCGAGAACGAGCGCTACGAGATGCTAAACGACAACGGCCGCCCTTCCGGTCTGATAGGCTGGTGGCCGGCCAAGGCAGTGACCTTCGTCGAGAACCACGATACCAGTCCCCGCGACCCGAACTTCATCAAGAACGCCTCTCCCGAGTACAAGGCCCAGCGCCTGATGGGCTACGCTTATATCCTGACGCACCCAGGCGTGCCCTGCGTGTTCTGGCCGCATTTCTTCGACTGGGGCCAGGACTACCAGAACAGGATCCTCGCGCTGATGAACGTCCGCCGCGCCGCCGGTATAACCTCCACCAGCCGCATGGGCATACTGGCCGCCACCAACGAGCTCTACGCCGCCGTGATAGACGGGGACAAGGGGCGCGTGGTGGTGAAGATAGGCCGTAACTGGGGCTGGAACCCCGGCTCGGGCTGGACGCTGGCCGCCAGCGGCGACCGCTACGCGGTCTGGACCCAGCCGCTGCCGAAGTGAACGGGCCCGGCCCGCGTAAAAGGCCCGCTTCCGCGGGCCTTTTTCTTGAATTAAGGACGCCGATACCCATATGACCGTGAACGCCGAAGAAGCCGCTAGGATACGCTCTCTTTTCCTGCTGTCCCCGGATATTATATTCCTCAACCACGGCTCGTTCGGGGCCTGCCCGAGGGAAGTATTCGAGGTCTACCAGGCCAGGCAGCTGGAGCTGGAGCGCAACCCGGTGGAATTCCTCGGGCGCCGCTCCGGGGAGCTGCTGCTGCGGGCGCGCTCGGAACTGGGGCGGTTCCTCGGCGCCCGGCCGCGGGACCTGGCGTTCATCCCTAACTCCACTTACGGCGTGAATACCGTCGCCAAATCCCTGAAGCTGGCCCCCGGCGACGAGGTGCTCTCCACCGACCACGAGTACGGCGCCTGCGACAATACCTGGGCCCTGGCCTGCCGCGGGGCCGGCGCGGCCTACGTAAAGGCGGCCATCCCGCTGCCGTTCGACCGCGCCTCGTTCGTAGACAGGGTCTGGGCCCGCGTGACCCCGCGCACGCGGCTTATCTTCGTCAGCCATATCACCTCGGGGACGGCGCTGGTCTTCCCGGTGGAGGAGCTGTGCGCGAGGGCCAGGGCCGCGGGCATACTCACTATGGTGGACGGGGCGCATGCTCCCGGCCAGCTGGAGCTCGACCTGGAGAAAGTGGGGGCGGACTTCTACGTGGGCAACTGCCACAAGTGGCTGATGGCGCCGAAGGGCAGCGCTTTCCTGCACGTCAGGCCGGGGGCACAGGGGCTGATAGAAGGACTGGTCACCAGCTGGGGCTACAGCGAGCGCACGGCCGCCAACGCGGAGCAGGAGGCGTACGCCGGGCGGGAGCCTTTCGAGCGCCGCCACCAGTGGCAGGGCACCCGCGACATTGCGGCTTTCCTGGCGGTGCCGGCGGCCATCGAGTTCAGGCGCAAATACGGCTGGGCGGAGCGGCTGAAGGCCTGTCACGACCTGGCACTGGAGACGCAGGGCCGCGTGCTGGCGGCCAACGGCCTTGAGCCTATAGCTGACGGCGGGGATTTCGCGCAGATGGTGCCGATACCGGTGCCGCCGGAGGGGGCGGAGCGGCTGTCCCGCTGGCTGTCCTCCGAACGCCGCATAGAAGTGCCGGTGAGCGCCTTCGGCGACCGGCGCTTCGTGCGGATATCCATACAGCCCTACAATTCCCAGGCGGACGCCGACGCGCTCGTTGAAGCCCTGGCGGCCTACCAGTCCTGAACGTCCAAAAATGACTAATATGCAGCCGCGCAATTGAAAGGTTATTTGAACAAGAAAAGCCCCGGGGCGGCCCGGGGCTTTTTTATGCTCGCGGAGCGTTACGCGCCCAGCGTGGCCACCATCACGGCCTTGATGGTGTGCATGCGGTTCTCCGCCTGGTCGAACGCTATGCACGCGGGCGACTCGAAGACGTCCTCCGTCACCTCTATGCCGTTCTTCAGGCCGAACTGCTCCGAGACCTGCGCGCCCACCTTGGTGTCGGCGTTGTGGAAAGCCGGCAGGCAGTGCATGAACTTCACGTTCCTGTTGCCGGTCTTCTTCATCATGGCCGGGTTCACCTGGTAGGGCTTAAGCAGCTTGATGCGCTCGGCCCACACTTCCTTCGGCTCGCCCATCGACACCCAGACGTCGGTGTGCAGATAGTCCACGCCCTTCACGGCGGCGTCCACCTTGTCGGTCACGGTGACGCGGGCTCCGGAGCTCCTGGCTATCTCCTTGCACCTGGCGACGAGCTCGGCGTCCGGCTGCAGGCCCTTCGGCGCGCCTATGCGCACGTCCATGCCGAGGATGGAGCCTATGACCAGCAGCGAGCGGCCCATGTTGAAGCGGGCGTCGCCCACGTAGGCGTAGGCTATCTTGGAAAGCGGCTTGTCGCAGTGCTCCGTCATCGTCAGCACGTCGGCGAGCATCTGCGTGGGGTGCCACTGGTTGGTCAGGCCGTTCCAGACCGGCACGCCGGCGTACTTCGCCAGCTCCTCGACTATCTCCTGGCCGAAACCGCGGTACTCGATGCCGTCGTACATGCGGCCGAGCACGCGGGCCGTGTCCTTGACGGTCTCCTTGTGGCCCATCTGGCTGCCGGTCGGCTCCAGGTAGGTCACGTGCGCGCCCTGGTCGTGGGCGGCCACCTCGAAGGCGCAGCGCGTGCGCGTGGAGGTCTTCTCGAAGATCAGCGCTATGTTCTTGCCCTTGAGGCGCTGGCGCTCGGTGCCGGCGTACTTGGCGGCCTTGAGGTCCGCCGCCAGTTTCAGCAGGAAGACCAGTTCCTCCCGGGTGAAGTCCAGTTCTTTCAGAAAATGCCTGTTGCGAAGATTGAATGCCATGAGGTTCTCCTTTGTCTGCTCAATTAAATCTTTGCGGGCCGCTCCGGCGCCTGGGGATATTATACCCTTTTGGCCGTCCACTGCCCGACGGGCTAATTGCCGGCCGCGGCCGGCGCCGCGGTGCTGGCCTGCACGGGCGCGGCGGCGGGCGGGACGGGGTGCTTTATGTACCAGATATAGTTGGCTACGTTCTTATTGGCGTCCCGCAGCTTCTCCGGGCAGGACTCGGCCTGCTCGGTGTAGAAAGAGACCTGGCGCAGCTTCCCGGTGCGCGCTTTCACGGAGGCAGGGATGGCCGCGTTGTACATCAGGTGGCCGTTGCCGGTGATGACCAGCACGGCGAAGCCGGGGTTCGCGGCGATGAAATCGGCTATGCGGGCGCCCATCGCCTCGTTCCAGGCGCCCATCGAGGCCCGGTAGTTCTCGAAGGCGAGGTCCTTCGGCACCGAGGTGCCGGAGTGCAGGGTGAAAGACTCCTTGAGGTAGTCGTTGTACTTCTTGTGGGAGGTGATGTTGACCTCCTTGGGGAGGGCCTGCCTCTCGTCCGCCGTCAGGCTCTGCAGGCCGCTGCGGGCGATCTTGTGCACTGTGGCCTTGGGTATGTTGAGAGCCAGGCCGCGCAGGCGGTTGGCCGCCGCGAAGTCCAGCAACGGCTTGTACAGGGAATAGTCGAACCCCTTGCCGCTCCGCCAGCCGGTCTTTTCCTGGAACTCGGCTTCGCTTATCTTCCCCGCCAGGTAGTCGTCCAGCGCCGGCTGGGCCGTGTAGTCCAGCATCTCGAAAGCCACAGCTATACGGCTGCCGCGGGCTATGCGCAGCGCTTTCAGCGCCTCCAGCTGGGCCCGGTGGTCCTGCTCCTCGTCGTGGGTCTCGCCGACGTAGATCACGTCGTTCTTCCAGAGTACGGCCTTGAAGGCCGCTTCCCCTGAATATGACTTGCCGGACTGGGCCCCCAGGATGCAGAAGCCGGGGGTGGAGGTAGTCAGGATTATCGGCGCTTCCGGAACCTCCGGGGCTTTCCGGTCCGCCAGGTTGGCCGCCGGCTTCTTGACGGCGGCCGAAAGGCACGCGGGCAGCAGGAGCGGCAGCAGAAAGGAAGATAGTTTCATACCGTAAATTATAGTAAAAGCGCGGCCGCCGGGACTTGGCAACTCCCCCTTGACACGTCAATTTGCCGGGGTTATACTATCGTTACCGGTCGCGAGGACGACCGGCCGCGTCAGGCGATACTCCCGGAGCGGGGGTTCGGGGAAAAAAATGAAGCCTTCAGCCGTTCTGCTTTCGGCCGTGCTCCTGTTCCCGGCGGGGTTAGTTTCAGCCGGGGAGGATGACGGCGTCCCGTGGGGTTCGGCCGACTACGCCCAGGAGTTCAGCTATCTGCGCGAGTCCTCGCCGGAGCTCGAGGAGAGCTGGGATTCCCTGGGGGAGAAGGACCAGAAAAGCCGCCTGCAGAGCGTAAAGGCGCCCGCCGCGGAACGCTACAAGGAAGTGCTGGCCGACTACAAGGAGGCCATGAAGAAGTGGGACTTGCGCGAGCTGCAGAAGGCCCTGGAAGGCGATCCCAAAGCCAGGGCGGGGACTTTCTCCAACTGGATAGACGACGAGGCCGCCGAAGCCTACCTGCGCAAGTTCTCGGCGGTAAGGTCCACGCTGCGCAAGGCGGAGACCCAGCCCCTTGAGGAGGCTGACGTGGCGGTGCTGGAGCGGTACCTGCTCCCGGAGGTCGTGGAGACCGTCAAGACCGCCAAGGCGTCTTACGACAAGGACGCGGGGGTCAAGCCTAAGGCGGCCTCCTCGGTCGCTTCCTCCGGAGGGTTGGACCATCTGGCCGGCAGCGGCGGCGGGAATATCGAGAGCGGGGACCTCTCCGGTTTCTACGATAACGCGGACCAGCACGGCGGGACCGGGACGCCCGGCGGCGCCGCCGGCGCTCCCGGGACCGGCGACGGCAAGATCCTGGCGCTGGCCGCGGACAGGGGCTCCACGGCCTCCACCATCAAGCACACGGCCCCTGAAAGCATAGGCGGTTCGGACGGCGATAACGGTCCGGCCAAGGTGAAGAGCGGAAAAGGGCGCCCGCTGAACGACACCGAGCTGGAGGCGGCGCGCAGCATTTACGGCGACAAGATAGACTACTCGAAGGTGAGGATCATAACCGGCAAGGACATGACGCTGTGGGGGCGCATCCTTACCCACGGCGGGGCCGCCGTAACCTGGGGAAATACTATATATTACCCTAACGAGAACGGCGTCTCCGTTTACAACCCGGAGACCATGACGGACTGGAACGTGCACGAGATGACCCATGTCTACCAGTACCAGAAGGACGGCTGGAGCTACGCCGCCAAGTCCGTGATAGAGCAGCTGCGCAAGGGGCAGGGTGCTTATTCGTACCAGCTGGAGCCCGGCAAGCCTTTCAATAAGTACGGGATAGAGCAGCAGGCCCGCATGGTGCAGGATTACTACTCAGGCTCGCTCTCCGACGCCGACAGCGAGCAGGTGGCGGCCCTGCTGCGCGCGCAGGGACTGCTTAAATAGGGGCCCCTGAACCGGGAAAATTATGACGCGAAACGCGATACGGCTTATCCTGCTTCTTCTCCTGGCGGCTTGCGCCCCGCAGGCGCGCGCCGCCAAGATGGTGCCGGTGGACGTGGTCATGATGAAGGGGGAGCTGTATTTCGTGCTGGAAGAGCCCTGCCCCATAGAGTTCGTGCGCCTGTCGGAGGCGCAAAAGGACAAGAAACCCGGACCCCGCAAGGTAAAAGCCCTCTGGCTGCTGGGCTTCGATATGTCGGCCCCGGTGAAGGACCGGAAGCCGCCCGTCCTCAGCCAGATAAAATACGCCAGGAAATACCCTGAATTCACGCGCGTGGAAGGCCCAAAAAAGCTGAAGCGGAACGTGGAATATCTCGTGGAGATAAACAGCGGGGACAAGATGGCCCGCGCGACCTTCTATATCTCCTCCGAAACGAAGGCGGTAGTGCCCGAACCGGCGTTCGAGCGCCAGAAAGGCCGGGTCTATACCCTGAAGGAAGAAAAGGACGGCACGAAGACGCTGGTGCTGGAAAAAAAAGAGGAGTGAGTCTCCCCGACCAGAGGACCGCCGGCTGCCCCGGCGGTCCTTTTTTGCGTCCCGTTGGGCCCATATGACCATGTCCCTAAATACGGCCTCCCGGTAGGCCCTTGGCCGCTGTCGGCGCGCCGCCGGAGCCGCTATACTATCATCATGGAATTCACGGGAGGTTCGATGATAAAGCGCTTAGCGGCGGTTCTGGCTATCTTCTTCTCCGGCGGGCCCTGGGCCTTCGCCGGCATGGATTTTGACAGGGGCTTCGACGTGAAGGGCGCCCTGGCGGGCGCCGACGCGCCAGAGGCCGCGGCCCCGGCCGGGACCAAAGGCTGGTTCTCCCATCACGACGAAGATAAGCCGCAGCCGGTCAAGGAATGGACCGTGATGGTCTATATGAACGGCAAGAACGACCTGGAGGTGGCGGGCCTCTATAACCTCAACAAGATGGAGCTTGTCGGTTCCGGCGACTCCCTGAACATCATCACCGAGACCGGCCGCATGAACGGCCAGCAGAACGACGTGCATTTCGACGGCGACTGGACCGGCTCGCGCCGTTACTACGTGACGAAGGATACCAACGAGGAGAAGATAAAGTCCAAGGCCGTGCAGACCTTCGACAAGGTGGACATGGGCGACTGGCGCCACCTGGCGGATTTCGCCAAGTGGGGGATGAAGAACTATCCCGCCAGGCATTACGCGCTGATCATCTGGAACCACGGCTCCGGCTGGGTGACCACGAAGGCGGTCAGCAAGGGCATCTCCTACGATTTCGAGACCAAGAACCACATCTCCACTCCCGAGCTGGGCATGGCGATGAAGGAGATCGGCAAGGTGGACATACTGGGCTACGACGCCTGCCTGATGCAGATGGCCGAGCTGGTCTACGAGGTCAAGGACAACGCCGACTACATAGTCGGTTCCGAGGAGACCATCCCCGGGCTCGGTTACCCCTACGACGCCTTCCTCCCGGCTTTCGCCTCCGGCTCCAGGAGCGCGGGCGAGCTGGCGGCCGGCATGGTCTCCGCCTACGATTCGTTCTACGGCTCCAAGGGCAAGAAGGTCACGCTGTCCGCGGTGAAGGTCTCGGCCCTGCCGGCCTTCATGTCGGCCTTCGGCGCCTGGACCGACGCGCTGCTGGCCTCCGGCAAAAAGCCGCAGATAAAGGCCAAGTTCTACGGCGCGGCCTCCTACGCCGACAAGGACAACAAGGACCTCTCGGACTTCGCCAGGCTGGCCTCCGAGGCGGACCCGGCCCTGGCCGACAGCGGCCGCGCGATGACGGACGCGCTGGGCGCGATGGTCGTCAGCAATACGGCTTACAAGGAAGGCTACGGCCGCGACGAGGCCTCGCACGGCCTGGCGATCTACCTGCCCGAGCAGGGCTATAACGAGAAATACGATCAGCTGGCCTGGGCCAGGGACACAAAGTGGGACGACCTGCTGAAGGAAATGAAGGGCGTCTCCGCCCCCGGCCTGGAGTTCATGAGCGGCTGCGTTAAGCCCCCGGAGGGCGCCAGCCTGCAGCAGCTGATGGCCTACGTGGACTGTCTTACCAACGCCCTCAACGCCGCCAAGCCCTGAGCTGGGCGGATCACCGGCAAGCGCGGGCGGTCCGACCGGACCGCCCGCTTTTTTGCGTCCCGCGCGGCCCGCTCATTAAAAACGCGTTTATATATGGCAATAAGGCCGTTTAAGTGGTACAATCCTGTTCTATAAGCTGCCGGGCATCAGGCCCGTCCGTTTTCCTATTTTTTTTACCGGGGAGATAGAATGGGGGCAAGAAAATTCAGAGCGCTGTTGTCCGTACTGCCGCTGGCACTGCTTTTGGCCTGGCCGGGCCCGGCCGGCGCCGGCGGACGCATATCCAGAACTTCCCAGCGGACGCTGCGCGCCTCGGCCAACCCCGCCATCAGCGTAGTCCCCGGCTTCACCGCGACCGCCGTCTCCACCTCCGCCATCCAGTGGTCCTGGTCCACCGGCTCCTTCACCGGCTCCGGCCTGACCGGCTATAAGCTCTATACCTCCAGCGCCGCCGGCGCCTACATACCCCTGGCGCTGGACACCAGCTATTACATAGACTCGGGCCTCGGCGCGGACTCCTCCGTCACCCGCTGGGTGACCGTCTACGACGCCACCGACGAAGGCAGCGATTCCTACCACATCGAGAAGTATACCTACGCGGTCCCGCCGGCCCAGATAGCCATTTCCACCGACGCTCCCGTGGCCGCCCCGACCACGAACTCCCTTTCCCTGCCCTGGGCCAAGCGCTACGGCACCATCATGTCCACCAGCGCCTACGCCGAGATCCCGCCGGCCTACTGGTTCCCCAACCCCGTATACGCCAGCGCGTACGCCATGGAGTGCTCCACGGACGGCGGCACCACCTACGTGCGCAACCGCACCTTCTTCGTGCCCTGGGACACCTTCCCAGTCCAGAGCAACAAGCAGTACATGATAAGGATGGCCGCCGTGAACGGCGACGACGAGGTGACGCCCGGCCTCTACAGCTCCACCAGGACCTTCACCACCCCGCCGCTGACCCCGGCGAGCTTCGCGGCCGTGGCCGTCTCCTCCTACACCGTCGAATGGCGCTGGGACAAGGACATGTTCGCCGGCACGGATATCACCGGCTTTAAAGTGTTCCATTCCACCATAGCGGCGGAAGGGGAACTGCCCCTGGCCGGAGACAAGGGCGAGATGATCGCCACGCTGACGGCCAATACCAGCTACTGGCTGGAGGTCTATATAGACAGCACCTCCCCGGTGGCGAACTCCCGTCATGCCCGCTGGCTCAAGGCGGTGGGCTACCTGGATAGCGAGCCTTCCGCTCCCTACCAGAAATACACCTACGCCGTTTCAGCCCCTACCACTACGGTGATCTGGCCGGACCCGGATCCCTACGACGCGGTCCACCTCGGCGAGAACTATATCTCCCTGACCTGGGATACCGTCTGGACCGCCACCGGGCCCCAGGTGGGCATCGCGAGCCAGTACGTGATAGACCATTCCACCACCGGCGGTTTCGCCGTGGCCGTGACCTCCTCCATAGTCGGCGGACCGCCGCAGACCATTTCCGGCCTGACGGACAATACCAAGTTCGACCTGCGCGTCGGCGCGATCAACGGGGACGGCGAGCAGACCCCCGCCGACGCTTACAATCCTTTCGCATATACGCGGCTTTACAGGGTCATGACCCGGCCCGTAACCCCGTCCAGCTATACTTGCACTTCCTGGACGGATACGGCCATGCACTGCACCTGGTCCACCTCCACCTACACGAACCCCGAATACATCAGCGGCTACACGCTGGGGGACCTGCATTACCGCCCGGACGGCAGCGTCTACTGGGACCCGACCGATTTCCTGGCCGGCGTGGCCAGCCGCGAGTACAGCCTCGACTACCTGATGACCAACAGCACGCACACCATCACGATCTGGGCCTCGCAGCAGGACCCCGCCTGGGTGGCCGGCAACCCGCATTACGACGCCAGCCCGCAGGAAACCGAATACTACTACAACAACTACGGCAGCTACGGCACCAATGCGGACGGGTATACCTTCGCCACCCCGCCCAACGATGTGGCCTTCGCCACCATAGCGCCGCACGGCCTGGGCCTGTGGTGGAACGAGCCGCAGGTGCCGGCCACGCAGTACCGCGTGGAGCGCTCCACCACGCTGGGCTCCAAGGGCCCGTGGGTGTTCGTCTCCAGCGTGACCGGCAACAAGTTCTACGACGACGGCCTGCTGCCGTTCACCACCTACACCTACCGCATAGGGGCCATCAACCTGCTGGGCGTGCAGACCGTAGGCCTGTCCACCGCCACTTCCGGACATCGCACTGATTACAGCTTCGCCGAGAGCACGATGACCACGCACGGCGCGCCGACGTTCTTCGCCGTGGCCACCGGCACCGGCTCGATACGCTGGTGGTGGACCGAGACCTACTCGGGGGTCATGTCCTACAATCTCTACACCTCCACGGACGGCCTGATCGCCTCCGGGCTGGCCGCCTCCGCCACTTATTACGACGAGGTGGGCCTTTCCAGCGCCAACGCCCGGTACGTCCGGCGCGTGCGCTCCGTCACCGCCTACGACGGCGAGGGCGACTACGCCGAGGCCGCCGCCTCCACGCTGGTCGACGCGCCGGCCTCGCTGGCCATCACCAGCACCGGCTCCTACACGATGACGCTGGGCTGGCCCGCCGGCGGGGGTTCCCGCTACAGGGTGGACAGGTCCACCGACGGCGTGAACTGGAGCACGGTGCG
>JAJZOZ010000211.1 GCA_021811405.1 bacterium
CGGGCGGCGGCCTTCCAGTGCAGGGTGCCGGTCTTCGCGGCCTTGTCGAGCAGCGAGTAGGCCTTCGGGAGCATCTTCTGCGCGTTCTCCATGTCCTTCTTGGCGACGAGAGCGCCGAAATCCTTGGCGGTGTCGTGGATGCGGGCCTTGACGCCCCGGTTCCTGGAAGCCAGTTTTTCTGATTTGCGCCAGGCCTTGATAGCGCTGGTGTGCCTGCCGGTCTTGAGTTTTGCCATAGTGGACATAGTTTATCATTCTATGACGGAAAATGCAAATGCACCGGTCCCGGCCGCCACGGCGGGCGGCTTCTCCAGGGGCCTGGCCGGCATCACGGCGGCCAACCTGGTCACCAAGGCCCTGGGCTACGCCAGGGACGCCCTGCTGGTGGCCGTTTTCGGCGGCGGGGCCCTGGCGGACGCCTATTACGCGGCCTTCCGGCTGGTCAACATGTTCCGCAGGACCGGCGGCGAAGGGGCCATAAACGCCGTCTTCATACCGCGCCTGGAGGAGGAGAAGCTCAAAGGGCCGGAGGCGGCCCGGGGCTTCTTCGCCTCCTCCTGGACCATAGTATTTTTCCTGTCGGCCGCGCTCGCCGCGGCCGGGGTGCTGTTCAGGCGCGAATTCGCGGCGCTGAGCGCGTGGGGCTTCCGCGGTTCCCCGGACAAGTTCGAGCTGACCGCCCTCTTGGCGGCGGTGCTGATGCCGCACATACTCTTCGTCAACGTCTCGGCCCTGTTCACCGCGGCGCTGAACTCCGCCCGGAAGTTCTTCCTGCCCGCCCTGGCCCCGGCCGCGTTCTCGCTGCTGATCATAGGCATGCTGCTCTCTTTCCGCGCGGGCTTCTTCGCCCAGCTGGACGCCAGGGGCCGCATCGTCCTGGTGGCGGCCGCCGCCTCCGCCTCCGGCCTGCTGCAGGCTGGCCTGCTGCTGCCCCTGCTTTTCCGCCAGGGGTACGGCCTTAAGTTCTCCAACCCTCTCAGCAGCCTGCGCGCGGCCCCGGCCCTGCTGGCCGCGGCCCCGGCGGCCGTGACGCTGGCCCAGGACCAGGTCTCCATGCTGGTCAATACGCTCTACGCCAGTTTCCTGCCGGCGGGCTCCATTACCGCCATCTACAACGCGGCCAGGCTGGTACAGTTCCCGGTCTCGCTGTTCGCGGCGGCCGCGGCCACCGTGTCCCTGCCCGACCTGGCCGGCAGCAGGGCGGCCGGCGACATGCGCGGCTTCAGGGAGCGCCTGGCCGAGGCCATGTCGGCCTCCTGGCTCATCATGCTGCCCGCGGCGGCGGGTATCGCGGTGACGGCCCTCCCCATCTGCCGCGCCCTGTTCGAGCACGGCCGCTTCTCCCCGGAACAGAGCGCGATGACGGCCGGGGCGCTTTTCTGGCTGGGCCTCGGCCTGCCCGCCTACGGCTTCAACAAGGTGGCCGCCTCCTCCCTGTACGCCCTTGGCAGGCCGAAAGGACCGCTCGTCATAATAACGGCGCAGCTGCTGCTGAACGCGGTGCTCTGCCTGGCCTTCATGGGCGGGATGGGGGCCTCGGGGCTGATGCTCGCGACGTCGCTCAGCTCCTGGGCCGCCGCCGCGGCCTTCCTGTTCGACCTCAAAAGGACTTCCGGCTTCAGCCCCTTCTTCCACCTGCCGATCTGGCGGCCGGTCATCTCGGCCGCCGCGGCCGCGTCAACGGCGCTTCTGCTCAAAGATCTGCTGGCCGGAGCCGGGCCGCTGGCCGTGACCGGAGCCGCCGTGCCGGGAGCGGTTGCGGTATATTTCCTCGCGCTCCGCCTTCTCAAGGTCGAAGAGCGCAGGCTGCTGACGGCGGGGAGGTTCTGATGGACCTGTCGCACCTGCCCGACGCGCCCGGCGTCTACCTGATGCGCGACGCCTCAGGCGCCGTGCTCTACGTGGGCAAGGCCAAGAGCCTGCGCAAGAGGGTGGCGCAGTACTTCGGCGAGCGCCCGGCGGACAAGCGCGGCAAGGTGCCCAGCCTTACCGCCCTGATACGCCGCATAGACTATATAACCTCGGCGAGCGAGCGCGAGGCCCTGCTCACCGAGCACCAGCTGATACACAAGCTCCAGCCCTTCTTCAACGCGATGTGGAAGGACTCCAAGACCTATCCCTACATAGAGCTGACGAAGGAGGACTTCCCCCGCCTGCAGTTCACCCGCCGCAAGCTGCGCGGCCACGGCCTCTATTTCGGCCCGTACCCGAAGGTAGAGCCGCTGAGGAAGCTGCTGGCCTTCCTGTGGCGCATCAAGTTCATAGACCTGCGGCGCTGCCGCTGGGACTTCTCGCTCGCCAAACCGCTGGAAGAGCGGAAGATCAAGGCCTGTCTTTACTTCCACACCGGCCAGTGCACCGCCCCCTGCGCGGGACGCATCTCGCGGGAGGACTACCAGGCCTTGGCCGGCCGCGTGGCCGACTTCCTGCGCGGGGATTTCGAGAAGCTGCGCTCCGGCTTCGCGGCGAAGATGAAGAAGGCCTCGGAGGAACTGAAATACGAGGAGGCCGGGCTCTACCGCGACTTCCTGACCGCCTTCGACCACATGCGCGAGCGGGTGCTGGTGGGCCAGCTGGAGCCGGATTTCCTGGAGAAGGCCACTGTGCGCACCGGGGCGGTCACGGCCCTGAAGGACGCGCTCGGCCTGAAGCGCCCCCCGGCGCATATAGAGGCCTTCGACACCTCCAGCCTCTTCGGCAGGCAGGCCGTCGGTTCTTCGGTCTGCTTCGTCAACGGAGAGAAGCACGCGGCGCATTACCGGCATTATAAAATACAGTTCGAGAACACAGGATCCGGCTCCAACGATTTCGCGATGATAGAGGAGATAGTGGGCCGGCGCCTGGCCCAGCTGAAGAAGCCCGGGGCCGAGGTTCCCGACCTCCTTCTGATAGACGGCGGGCCGGGCCAGCTGGCGGCCGCGATGAAAGCCCTCTCGGCCGCGAAGCTGAAGATACCGGTGATCAGCCTGGCCAAGCGGCTCGAGGAGATCTATTCACCGCTGCACGCCAGGCCCATTTTGCTCGACCGGGCGCACCCGGGCCTGCGGCTGCTGCAGGCATTGCGGGACGAGGCGCACCGCTTCGGTATAACCTATCACCGGAAGCTGCGCGGCAAGTCGGAGCTGTCAGAGTAGCCCGCAGGCGGGAGATCGTGACCCCGGATAAGCAAAACCGTCGTGAGGGCGAGGCTTGCGCAGCGCCGAGCC
>JAJZOZ010000053.1 GCA_021811405.1 bacterium
TCTCCCACGACGACAGGTTCGCGCACATGACCTTTACCGACACCGGCCCCGGCTTCGCCGGCGGCGACGGGGAGAAGGCTTTCGAGCCCTTCTACACCACCAGGCCCCGCGGCATAGGCCTCGGCCTGCCGATAGTGCGCAAGTTCCTGGAGCTGCACGGCGGCTCCGCGAAGGCCGGCAACGCCGCCGGCGGCGGCGCCGCGGTTACTATCTCCCTGCCGCTGCTGAAATAGGCATGAAGGACATCAAGGTCATCGGCTTCGACGCCGACGACACCCTCTGGGTCAACGAGCCGCATTACCAGGCCGTGGGCCGGGAGTTCTGCGGGCTGATGTCGCCCTGGACGTCCCCGGAAAAGGCGGCCGAGGAGCTGTACGCCACCGAGATGGCCAACATGAAGCTCTACGGCTACGGCGCCAAGAGCGTGATGCTCTCGCTGGTGGAGACCGCGCTGCGCATAGGCGGGGACAAGGTGCCAGCCGCCGCGCTGCGCCGTCTGCTGGACTCAGGCCGCCGCCTGCTGGATTTCCCCATCGAGCTGCTGCCCGGAGTAATGGAAGTGCTGACCGCGCTGAAAGGCCGCTACCGGCTGGTGCTGATAACCAAGGGCGACCTGCTGGACCAGGAGCGCAAACTGGAGCGCTCCGGCCTGAAGGCCTGCTTCCACCGCGTGGAGATACTCAGCGACAAGCGCGAGGAGGATTACCGCGAGCTGCTGGCCGCGCTGGCCGTGGAGCCGCGGCACTTCCTGATGGTGGGCAACTCGATGAAGTCCGACATACTGCCGGTGCTGGCGCTGGGCGGCAGCGGCGTCCATATCCCGTTCAGCGTGACCTGGCGCCACGAGCGCGTGGAGAACGCTTCTCCGGACCCCGCCCGCTTCCGCGAGCTCAGGGATATCTCCGCCCTGCCGGCCCTGCTGGCCTAGCGTAGGCCCAAAGACCGCGGCGGCCTGGTACCAAAGCCTCATTACAGGCGGCGTACGGCGGCGTATACTATCTCCGGATGAAGAACCGCCGACTGTTCCATACCCTGACAGCTCTCCTTTCCGCGGCGCCGCTTTTCGGCGCCGCCGCCTACGCCGGCCCCGCCTTGGACGGGCTGCCCGGCTATTCCGCCGCGGACCTGCGCGAGGCCCCGGCCCCCGCGCCGCTGCCGCGGGAGACCTACCCCGACTACGTGCAGGACCGCAAGCCCGCCTCGCTGGTCTCCTCCTTGGGCGACATACGCGTGATAGGCGGGGTGCGCTTCGAGCTGCAGGATAAGGACGCTCAGCGCTACTCCTGGCGCGAGGCCAGGATAGACGTGAGCAGGCTGGACGAGGCCTACTGGGGCTACCGCTCCGGCGGCGTGGGCCACAGCTACCTGATGTTCACTTTCAAGGACGGCGCGGAGTCGGCCGGCAAGCCGATGCGCGGCCTGGTGCTAGAGGCCCTGCCGTGGGAGAAGAAGGGCGAGCCGTACCTGCCGTTCACCGCCGGCCTCAGGAAACATTACCCGCTGGTCTGGAACGCGGTCTCCTGGGACAGCTTCCTCGAGACCTCGCTGATCAACAAGTACACCGTGGACGTCTACCCGCTGAAGATAAGCCGCGAGGAGAAGCTGCGCCTGCTGGAAGAGGGGATAAAAGAGGCCGCGCGCGACCACTCCGGGGAGAAGTACAACACTTTCTTCAATTCCTGCAGCACCAACGCCCTCAAGGTCTTCACCGCCGGCACCGGCCATCGCTTTTACGCGGCCAAGATGCTGCCTTCCGTGCTGGTGGAACACCTGCGGCTGCGCGGTTTCCTGGGCCCGCGGCAGACCTACGCGCCTGCCGGCGACTGAAGTACGCCGGAAAAGAGAAAGGCCGCCTCCCGGCGGCCTTTTTGTTCAGGCTAGTTCGAGGCGTAGCCGCCGGAAGGGTCGTCCGGCGCCCCTGACCCGGCCAGATTTGTTATCATAAGGAACGGGGAATATGAAAGACAACGGCAACGCCACCGTGCTCGTGGTGGACGACGACAAGAACGTCTGCGACATGATCAGCGCCACACTGGGCGCGCAGGGCTACGATACCGTGGTCGCCGCCAACGGCCGCGAGGCGCTAGATTACCTGAAGAACTCCTCTAACGCGCCAGGCCTGATACTGCTGGACCTGATGATGCCCGAGATGAACGGCTGGGAATTCCGCAAGGTCCAGCAGCAGGACCCGGAGCTGGCCGGCATACCGGTGGCGATAATCACCGGCATGCCGGACATGACCGGCAAGGCCGGGGCGGTCGGGGCCGTGGACGTGCTTACCAAGCCTTCCCGCGTAGAGGCCATCACCGAGCTGGCCTCGCGCTTCTGCAAATGAAAAGCGCGCTTTTCATAGCGGTGGCGCTGTCCGCGGCTCTGCCAGCGCGGGCCGAAGACTGGACCGTCAGAATGAAGGCCGTCAACGGGCGGCAGACCTACTCCGTTTCCCTCAAGAACTCTCCCGGCAGGCAGGCGGCGTACGACGGCAAGGCCGGCGCCCGCGGGCCGGGGGCCTCCAGCGACGTGATCTTCAAGACCTACCTGGACTCCCCGCGGGAAGGGGTCTTCCGGCTCGACTACCAGGCGGAGGTGGCGGGGAAGAACAGGGCCAGGCCTCCTTTCCAGGCGGCTGGCAAGGTGCTGCTGCTCCCGGGCAAGCCGGTGCTGGCCGCCGACGCCGGCGGCTGGAAGCTGATACTCGAGCTGGAGGGGGAATACGAGGGAAAGCCGCCCAGGCCCGGGTCCGGGGTGCTGGACGCGAAACTGAAATGCGGGCGGTATTCCTACCCCGTCAGCTTCGCCTACCTGCCGAACGAGCAGTACAGCGCGGTCGTCTACGGCGGCTCCGACGAGGAGCCGCTCAAGTTCATGATAGGCCTGCTGCCGGCCGCCGCCGGCGCCGACGGGGAGTTCGAGCTGCAATACACCCTGCAGTTGAAAGAAGGCGCGGAGACGCTGGCCGATTCCAGCGGCAGCATGGTGCTGGAGCCGGGCGGCCCCAGGCCCGCGGCCTCGGCCGGCAAAGGCTGCGTGTTCTCGGCGAAGGCCTCCCGCTGACGTTGCACGAAGACGCGGAACAAGGAGAGAAGTATGGGAAGATTATTCTTTTCGGTCATGCTGCTGGCGGCCCCGCTCCGCGCCGGAGTGGTTTCGCGCGACGTAACGTGGAGCATAGGAGCCACGACCGCCGCGGCTACCGTCGTCATGCCTGAAGGGAAAGGCCCTTTCCCCGGGGTAGTGATGGTGCCGGGCAGCGGGCCGACCGACCGGGACTGGTGTTCGCCCCTGCTGCCGGGCAAGAACTGCAGCGCCCGCCTGCTGGCCGGGGAGCTGGCGAACGCGGGCTTCGCGGTGATCCGCTACGACAAGCGTTTTACGGGCCCTTACGCCGCCGGCAACCTGCCGCTGCTGGCCGGCAAGCTGAGCATGCTGAGCCATATGGAAGAAGTGGAGGGGGCCGCGGCGATGCTGAAGGAGCAGCCCGGCGTGGACCCGTCCCGGGTCTACGCCCTCACGAACAGCGAGGGAGCCATACACGCCCTGAATTGCCAGCTCGCCGGTAAACCCTCCTTCGCCGGCCTGGTGCTGACCGGCGCCCCCGGCCGGCGGATGCTGGACGTTATGCGCACGCAGATAGGGGCCCAGGTGGCAGGTCTTCCTGACGGCGCGGATATAATGGCGCGTTTCGACAAGCTGATGGCGAAGTTCCAGGCCGGCCTGCCTTTCTCCCCTGACCCCGCCTTGCCGGCCGGGATAAATAACCTGGTCGCCGGCTTCAGCGCGCCGGCCAGCCTGCCGTTCACGCGCGAGCTGCTGACTGCGGACCCGGCGGCCCTGGCAGCCAAGGTCCGCGTTCCAGTGCTGGTGCTCATCGGGAAAAAAGATGTTCAGATAGACCCGAAGCTGGACGGAGGCCCGCTGGAAGCCGCGCTTTCAAAGAACAAGGACGCGAGCTTCGTTTACCCCGCGAACGCCAACCATGTCCTGAAGTACGAGCCGAAGCCGAGAGAGCAGCTTACCGCGCAGGACGGCCTTTCGTACAACGCGGAAGGCCGGAAGCTGGACCCGGGAACCGTTAAGATCATAACGGGCTGGCTGAAGTCCAGGGCGGCGGTGAAATAGCGCTTAAGAACCGGCAGCCCGGCGGGGCCGCCAAGGGGCGGCCTTCGTTATTTTCCGAAGTAGGCGCGGTAGCGGGCCGGCAGGGCGCCTAAGTCCGTGACCACCAGCGGGTCCTTGACCCCGTCGAAGAAGATGAAGCCGTAGCGGCAGGCCGAGCGGGGCACGGTAACCGTTCTTCCGTCGTCCTTCACGAAACGCAGTTCTCCCGGCGCCGTTTCCATTACCTTTGCCCCCGCGCTCTTCAGGAAACCTTTCGCTCCTTCCATCTTAGCGTCGGCCTCGTTCAGTGAAGCCGGTTCGCGAACCTGCACGCAGACCGGGCCGCGGTACTCCCGGGCAGCGGCGGGAGCGGCGGCCGGGTAAGCCCGGGCCTTGTAGGAATTCCCGGCGGCGCCGGTGGAGTATCCCGCGCCGGCCGATTTGTCCAGGTGTACACTTTCATTGAGCTCCGCTGTGGATATGGCTTCCTTTTCCGCGGCCGCCATGGCGGAGGCGAACTTGGGCTGTGACATCGCCCCGCGCACCGAGGCGGCGGCTGTTACCCTTTTGTTTTCCGCCGGGATCAGGGCCGACAGGGCCCCGCCCTGGCCGCCGCCGGCAGCATCGGCCGCGTGCCATACGGGCTCCGCCCGCATGGCCGGAGCCTCTTTCTTGCCGGCGAGGCCGGTATCGGCGAGAGAGCTTTCCTCCGGAGCCGAGCCCGTAATATTCATGTCGTAGAGCCCGCCATCCGTGCCGCCGCGCGAACCGAAGCCGGAAGACGTCAGCAGGGCGCTGTCGCGCACGCCGGTGACGTTGACTATGACGGCCACCACGGCCGCGGCGGCCGAAAGCGCCAGCGCCGGCTTCAGCCAGCCGAAAGACGCGCCCTTCTTCTCCAGCATCGCCCGCTTCAGCGCCGGCAGCACCGGCTCCATCGCGTGCGCCTTCACCAGCTCTGAGACGGCCTTGAGCTGGCCGAGCTCCGCGCGGCAGTCGGCGCAGCCGGCCAGGTGCGTCTCCAGCTCCAGCCGCTCCTTCTGGGTCAGCTCGCCGTCCAGGTAGGCGGAAAGGTTCTCCCTGCAAAGATTATGTTCCATTTTCCTTCACCAGCCTGAGCCTCAGCGCCTCGCGCGCCCTCGAAATGCCCGACTTCACCGTGCCGAGGGGCTTCTCCGTGATCTCGGCTATCTCCTGGTAGGAGAGGCCCTCCACCTCTCGCAGCAGCAGTATGGCCCTGTCCTCCGGGTCCAGCTGCGCCATCGCCTTCTCGAGCGCGGCCTTCTCGTCCAGCTTCTCCATCGCGGCGTCCACCGGCGGCTCCGGGGACTTCACCTGCAGCGGCGGGTCGTCGCCGTCGCCGCCCCAGTCCAGGGACAGCGTTTTCCAGATGGAGCGCCGCTTCTCGCCGCGCACGCGGTTCTTCCAGACGTTCATCGTGATGCGGTACAGCCAGGTGCCGGCCGCGCCGTCCTCGCGCAGGCCCGCCAGGCCTTTCACCGCCTTGAGGAAAGCGTCCTGGGCTATGTCCTGCGCGTCGCTCGGGTTGCCCGAGAGGCGCAGCGCCAGGTTGTAGACCATCGGCGAGAACCGTTCAAAGAGCTCTTCAGCGTCCGTAGCCGCCTCCGACCGCCTCTTTGTAATGACACCGGATGGTGAAAAAAGTTCCAGGGCTGCAGTTCATTCCTATATGTTCCCCGGGAAAGTTTAGCAAAACCGGCGAGCGGCTGGAACTTCGCCGTGATTCATGGGTTCTTGCGCAGACGTGCCCGGCTTTCCGAGACGGGCCGTCGCGGAGGCCGAGGCTTGCATCGCGACGAGGCCGAGTGACGAGCGGCGCGAACGGTGTTCGCGACCGCGTGCCCGGTGAGGTAAGCCGGGCACGGCTGCGCCTAGGCATTCGGGAATTTTGGAACTTTTTCGCGGAACCGGTGTCTATAGGGGGAAGGCGGTCAACAGGAGGAGATATGAAAACCAAGACTCTCATAAGGAAAGCGGCGGCGGCCCTGCTGCTGGCGCTGGCCCCCGCGGCCCGGGCGGAACTGCAGGACCTCGGCGAGGGCTCGATGCAGGTGACGGGCGGCGAGCGCATACTCCCGCTCAAGCATACTGACGTCAAGGCGGAGATCTCCGGCTTCGTGGCGGAGGTGCGGGTGACGCAGGTCTTCTCCAACCCCTCCGACCAGCCCATTGAGGCGGTATACGTCTTCCCGCTGCCGGAGAACGCCGCGGTCAACGAGATGACGCTGACCGTGGCCGACCGCCGCATAAAGGGACAGATAAAGAAGAAGGCCGAGGCGCGCGAGGTCTACGAACGGGCGAAGGCCCAGGGCAAGACGGCGGCCCTGCTGGACCAGGAGCGGCCCAATATCTTCACGCAGTCGGTGGCCAATCTGCCCCCCGGCAAGGAGATAAAGGTGGAGCTGCGCTACATACAGGACCTGGGCTACGACAGCGGCGTCTACAGGTTCGTCTTCCCTATGACCGTCGGTCCGCGCTATATCCCCGGCAACGCCAAGGGCAAGAGCGGCACCGGCTGGGCGCCCGACACTGACCAGGTCCCGGACGCCTCGCGCATCACGCCGCCTGTGGTCAGGCCGGGGGAGCGCTCCGGGCGGGACATCTCGGTGGAGGTGAAGCTGAACGCGGGGCTCGCGGTGAAGAAGCTGCGCAGCTCCTCGCACGAGATCGAGATAAAGGACCTCGGCGCGAACTCTTACGGCGTCACGCTCGACGAGGAGGACCGCATCCCCAACAAGGACTTCATCCTCACCTACGAGCCCGCGGTCAACATGGTGGGCGCCTCGGTGCTGGCGCACAAGGACGGCAAGGAGGGCTACCTGACGCTGATGGTGCAGCCCGACGCGAAGTTCCCGCTGTCGCAGGTGACCCCGAAGGAGCTTGTGTTCGCGATAGACGTGTCCGGCTCGATGATGGGCAAGCCGGTGGAACAGGCCAAGGCGGCGGCGCTCAAGTGCCTGGAGGGGATGAACCCCGGCGACACCTTCCAGATACTCACCTTCGCCTCCGACAACAAGCTGCATTTCGAGAGGCCGCTCGCGAACACGCCCGCGAACGTACTGCGCGGGCGCCGGGTGCTCGAAAGCCTTTCCGGAGGCGGCGGCACCGAGATGATGGCGGCAATACAGAAAGTGCTGGAGTTCCCGAAGGACCCGGAGCGCGTGCGCATAGTGATGTTCATGACCGACGGCTATATAGGCAACGACGACCAGATACTCGGCTTCGTCAGGGACCACCTGAACAACAGCCGCATCTTCCCTCTCGGGGTGGGCTCCTCGGTGAACCGCCACCTGATGGAAGAGCTGGCCGTGATGGGCAAGGGCACGGTGCAGTACGTCAGGCAGAACGAGAGCCAGGCCAGCCTGGAGAAGATCGTCAACAGGTTCTATGACCGCATCTCGAAGCCCCTGCTGACCGACCTTTCGGTCGACTGGAACGGCCTGGAGGTGACGGACGCGGAGCCAACGGTGATGCCGGACCTGTTCGCCGGCCAGCCGGTGTTCATACACGCGAAGTACGCCAAAGCCGGCGGCGCCGAGGTTACGCTGAAGGGAAAGCTGCGCGGCAACCCTTGGAAAATGAACGTGAAGGTGGACCTGCCCGGGAAGGAAACCGGCAACGCCGCGATGGCGCCGCTGTGGGCCCGGGCGCGGATAACCGACCTGAGCCGTCAGATCTACGGCCGCGACGGAGACGACGCGAAGGAAAAGA
The DNA here is from genome assembly GCA_021811405.1 of bacterium. GTDB lineage: Bacteria > Elusimicrobiota > Elusimicrobia > Elusimicrobiales > UBA9959 > UBA9959. Next base: position 7,831 of record JAJZOZ010000053.1, read on the forward strand.
TAACGATGCTGGGCCTGGAGTATTCGCTGGTGACGGATTATACCTCCTTCGTGGCGGTTGACGAGAGCAGCACTACCGGCAACGGCAAGCCGCTGCTGGTGCCCGTGGAGAGCGAACTGCCGGAAGGCACGCGGTACGAGGGGTACTTCGGCAACGCGGCTCCCGCTTCGGCCCCGGCAGGGTCCGCTATGGGGGGCATTGTCGCGGCGGCGCGCGGCATGCTCAGCTTGGACAAGGCTTCCGGCTTCGCGGCCAGCGGCTTCGGCAGCAGGGCCGAAAGCGGGGCTGCTTACGAAGTGGCGCTCTCGCCGGAGAAGGTAAAGGTCGATATCGGCCGGGCCGGCGGCAAGGACCGCGAGAGCGCGGCCGCCAGGCTGGCCTGGCAGCTGCTGACCGCGCCTTCGCCGGCCTTGGCCAGGCAGCTGGTCTCGCTGCAGGCCGGGAACGGCACCTTCCTAGGGGACGACAATAAGACCGTGCCGCTGCACGAGCAGGCGCTGGCCGTGCTGGCGCTGGCCAAGGCCCGCGCCCTGTACGGCGAGGGTCTCGAGGAGGCACTGCTGGGCGCCTGGACCGTCCTGCGTGATTCCTCCCCGTCCGGCATAGGAGCCTCCAGGGCGGTGAGCGACGCGCTGAAGGGCGGGCCTTACTTCAACAGGTCCGCGGTTAAAACGGAGCTTTCGGCGCTGGCGGGGGAGCTGGCGAAGCTGAAATAGTTCGGGCTCAAGAAGGGGGGCCGCCTTCGGGCGGCCTCTTTCTTTTGGGCCGAAAAACAGTTCCGGCTTGGGACTTTGGACCCCTGTGCCGTTGTGTCCGAGGAAATAGAATATAAGCGTGAAGATATCGCTCCGCCGCTTTGCCTGGCTGCTGCTCGGCCTTTCTCTTTTTCCGTATCACGCGTCCGCTTCCGGCTTCGCCCTGGAAGGGTTGAGCGCCGCTTCCCTGCCGGTGTCGGAATTGCGTGTCCCTGCGCCCGCGCCAGCCGCCGCAGCAGCGCCGCTCCGCGTCTATGATTTCCGCAGGCTCTACGGCGGGCTGGGCTATCCCTCCCCGGATTACTTCGGCTCGAGCGCGGAGGCGGTGGCGGACATAGAGACCTACACCAGCAAGGACGATTCCTTCTACGGCGAGATCAACGGCTACCTGCGCTACTACCCCGGCGAGTACGAGTGGTACGGCACCGGCCCGGAGGACGCGAGGAAGATAGTGGCGCGCCTGGATACGGTCTTCGCCAACGTGCCGTCCCTGCCGCGCGATGCCGTATTGTTCCGCGGCCTGCGGCTGGGCTGGCACGGCAACAAGCCCTTTTCCGAAGGCGAGGAGTACGTGGACAAGGGCTACGTTTCCACCTCTTTCACCCTGAAGGTCGCCGAACACTTCGCGCTGGAGATGGGCGGGGAAGAGGATGACGGCGCCCGCAAAGCCGTGCTGGTCATCTATACCGCCCGCCCGGAGAAGGGCATACTGGTGGACCAGGGCGAGGACGAGGCCATACTGCCGCACGGCAGGCGTTTCCGCGTGATGGCCTTCCGGCCCGGCCCCGGTTACGACCTGTACCTGGTCCAGCTCTGCCCGGCCGCCTGCGCTAAGGCGGCAAGCCCCGAGGCCGCGGCCTTCTGGGAGAATTTCCGTCCCTGACGCCGTTTTTTCTCTCCCGTCGCAAAAATGTTAAATTAAGACCATGTCCACCGGCGATGAAAAACGGCCGGAAGAGGTGAGCGGCGCCCGCAGGCTGTTCGACCTGTTCCTGCTGGTCGCGGTGCTGAACGCGGCCATCTGGGTCCTGCTCACGCGCGGGCCGCAGCTGCTTTCCGCGGCCAGGCTGCTGCGCTCCGGCATTTTCCCCTGCGGTTCGCCGATCACTTATTCGATCGGAGGCATAGACCAGCGCTTCGGCCTTAGCGCGGAAGAGCTGGGTTCCGCGCTGGCCGAGGCCGCGGCCGTCTGGAACAGGGCCGCCGGGCGGGAGGTCTTCAGGGCCGGGCCTTCCGGGGCGGGGCTGGCCGTGAACATGGTCTATGACCGCAGGCAGGAGGCCTTGGACAAGCTGCGGGGCATGGGTCTTAAGACGGACCGCAGCATAGCCGCCTACAAGTCTCTCAAGGCCGCCTACGACGAGCTTTCGGCCGGGCTGGACCTGCGCCAGTCCTCCCTGGAGGCCAGGCTCGCGGAATACCGGAAAAGGGAGGCCGAGTACAACGCCACCGTGGCCAGGTATAACCGGCGCGGCTTCGCCAGCCCGCAGCAGCGGCGCCGCCTGGATTCGGCCAGGTCGGAGTTGGAGAGCGATTTCGCCCTTATAAAGAGCGAGGAGGGGGCGGTGAACTCCGACATAGACACCCTCAACGCGATGGCCACCACGATCAACCAGCTGATCGTGGAGCTGAACCTCGACGTGGAGCAGTACAACCGGGAGGGCTCCGCGATGGGCGTGTACGAGGAGGGACATTACCGGGTGGACAAGGCCCTGCCCGCGATAGACATCTACAAGTACTCGGACCATGACCAACTGGTGCGTCTTCTGGCGCACGAGCTGGGGCACGCCCTGGGGCTGGAGCACGTGCCTGGCATGGAATCTCTGATGTCGCCGGTTAACTCCGGCTCCGGCCTGGTCCTTTACCCCGACGACCTGGCCGAGTTGGACAGGGCCTGCACCTCCCCGCTGCTGCGCAGCAGGCGCCAGGCCCCTCCGCCGCAGGCCCCGGCACTCCACGCGCCGGCGGAAGGGCCGGAGCGGCCGTCATGAGGGCCGTCGCCTCCTCCCGCTTCGTCCGGTGGATAATCACCTACAAGGCGGTGAAAGGTTTTTCCGAGCTGCTGTTCGCCGGCATGCTGGGCTACCTGCTCTGGTACGGCGCGGTGCCTTGGCTGGCCGGTACGCTGAAGGCCCTGCGCGACCACCTGGTGGGTGCCGGCAGCCTGCGGCTGGCGGACCTCCTGCTCTCGGACGGGCTGCACCGCCACGCCAGGCTGGTCTTCTGGGCACTGCTGGCCGACGGCTCGTTCAACCTGGCGGAGGGCTGGTGCCTGCTGCGCCGTTATTCCTGGGGGGAGTGGTTCGTGGTGCTCTCGTCGGGTGTTTTCCTGCCGTTCGAGCTGGCCGCGCTGCTGAGGGGCGTGCACGCCGGGCGCGCCATAGTGGCGCTGCTGAACCTGGCGATAATCGCTGGCCTGGCCCGGCGCATCCGCGCCAGGTCTAGGACAGGATTATAAGCTCCGCCGTGAAGGTGGTGCCCTGCGGCCCGGTGGTGAAGGAGACCTTCCCGTTCAGGTACTTCTCCGTCAGCAGCCTTATGCTGTAGGTCCCCAGCCCCCGTCCCGGGCCTTTGGTGGAAAAGGATTTCTGGAACACCTGATAGCGCGTGTCGTCGGGCATCCTGCCGGGGTTGTGCACCGAGAAAGCCACTCCGGCCCCGGTCCTGCGGCAGGCGAGCGTGATCACGGCGCCCGGCCTCTCCGCTTCCAGCGCGTTCTTCAGCATGTTGAGCAGCACCCGCAGCAGCAGCGTCTTGTCGGTGGAGAAGCTGACGTCGTCGCTTGCGGGGTCGACGACCACCTTCTTCCTGCGCTGGGCCTCGTGGCCGGAGAAAAGGATCGCCACGCCGCCCAGGAACTCGCGGGAGGAGACGGCGGAGCGGTGCAGCGCCAGCGTGCCGTTCTCGGCGGCGAGCAGGTCCTTCTGCGAGAGGATCTGCTCGATGAGCTTGTCCGAGGCGTCGGAGGCGGAATGCATGTACTTGTCCGCCTTGGCCGGGTCCACCGGGTCAATAAGGTTTATCAGGCCCTTCACCGCGCCGGCGGTGTTGAGAATGTCGTGGAAGAAGACGCGCTCCAGCGCCTCGTGGCGCTTCTCGGCGCTGATGTCGGCCAGGGACATCAACAATAGCCTCTCATGCCTGAACTCAAAAGGCTTCACGCAGACCCGCAGATTCAGGTCCTCCCCGGCCTTGCACGACATGATGCGGCATTCCATCACCGCGGTCCCGCCCTGCAGGGCTTTGGCCAGGGCCTGGGCGGCCCCGCAGCGCAGGCACGCCTCGGTGGTGCCGCAGCCGTTCGGCGGGTCGGACGCGTGAACGCAGTCCGCCAGTTCCCCCGGGCGCTGGCCCAGCAGTTTCGAGATGCCGTTCGCGGCCAGAAAATCCCGGAAAGGCTTATTGGCGTAGATAGTCTGTCTCTGCCGGTTCAGGAGCAGCACGAAATCCACGATGCCGTCCAGCACGGCGGGCAGCGGCGAGCCGGAGATGAGCTCCTGCTGGCGCCTGAGCGCGGCCTGAGCTGCCCGCTCCGCCGGCATAAAACAAGTAGCTGAAGGACTGTTCCCCATCGACCCCCCTGACCCGGGTCCGTGCAGAAGCCCTGCGCGCGACCGGCCTGCCCCCCGGATACCCTGGGCGTATTATACGAAATCCTGCCCGCTGGGGACCAACCAGGCCGGCCTTGCCCGGGGCAGCTGTTTATCCCTGCCGCCGCGTTAAAAGGTAGAATCTGAACGTGGAACTATCCAGGGACCAGCAGGAAGCGCTGGCCGGGCTGCTGGCCTGGTACAGGGACCCGGCGCGCCCGCCCTTCATCACGCTGGGCGGCTACGCCGGCACCGGCAAGACCACGCTGATCGCCGTGCTCCGTAACGAGCTCGCCCAGCTCAACAAGGCCGCGCGGGTCTCGTTCTGCAGCTATACCGGCAAGGCGGCCCAGAACCTCAAGAACAAGCTGAAAGAAAGCGGCGCGCTTTTCGTCCGGGACTCCGTCGGCACCATACACGGCCTGATCTACACGCCGCGCGAGAACGGGGAAGGCCAGATAACGGGCTGGGACCGCAAGGAGGAGCTGGAGCGGGACCTCGTCATAGTGGACGAGGCCTCGATGGTGGACGGGCTCATCTGGCAGGACCTGCTTTCCTATAACATTCCCATAATAGCCGTAGGCGACCACGGCCAGCTGCCGCCCATAGCCGGCGCTTTCAACCTGATGCAGCGGCCGCAGCTGCTGCTGACCGAGATACACCGGCAGGCGGCCGGCAACCCCATCATCGAGGTTTCGCGGCACGCGCGCACCACCGGGCTGGTGCCGCCGGAACGCTTCGGCCCCGGCGTGGTGAAATATCTCAAGGACGACTGCGACGCGGCCGAGCGCTCCGGCGAGCTGCTGGAGTCCTGGAGCCCGGAGACGCTGATCCTGTGCGGCTACAACACCACGCGCAACAGGCTGAACCAGTTCATCCGCGCCAATCGCGGCTTCGAGACGCCCGAGCCTTCCTCGGGAGACCGGGTCATCTGCCTGCGCAACAACCACAAGAAAGGCATCTACAACGGCATGCTCGGCGCCATTATCCATATCGCCAGGTACCGCCCTGACTGGTACCACGCCGAGATACAGCTGGACGACCGCGAGAGGCCGTACGAGGGGCTGATCTACGGGCCGCAGTTCGGAGCGAAGACGGGCGTCAATTTTACGAAGGACAGGAAGCTCGCGATGACGGGGGACCTGTTCGATTTCGGCTACGCTCTGACCGTGCACAAGGCGCAGGGCGGCCAGGCCCGGCGCGTGGTGCTGTTCGAAGAGCGCTTCCCTAAGATGGACGACGATATGTGGCGGCGCTGGCTCTACACCGGCGTCACGCGCGCCGAAGAGGAGCTTTACCTGTTCGGCTGAGCTAGGAGGACTTCATGAGGGCGCTTATCATCTTTTCCCTGTGCGGCTGGCTGGCCGGCCCGGCGCAGGCCGCGGACAGGACGCCGGCGGAACCGGCGGTAGGGCAGCGGGCTCCGGAGTTCAGCGCGGTGACGCTCGACGGCCGCAGGGTGGACCTGGCGAAGCTCAAAGGCAAGGTGCTGCTGATAAATTTCTTCGCCACCTGGTGCCCGCCGTGCATGGCCGAGATGCCGCGGCTGGAGAAGGAGATCTGGCAGCGTTACAGGACGGACAAGCGCTTCGTACTGCTGGCCGTGGGACGCGAGCACGGCGCTGCCGAGCTGAAGAAGTTCCTGGACGGGAAGCATTTCACCCTGCCGATGGCCCCGGACCCGAAGCGCGGCATCTATTCCAAGTTCGCCGCTTCCGGCATCCCGCGCAACTACCTCATAGACGGCGGCGGCCGCATCGTGTTCAAGTCTCTGGGCTACGAGGAGAAGGACTTCGCCTCCCTGAAAGCGGCGCTGGAGAAAGCCCTGCCCGCGCCGAGGGCCGCCGCCCATGCGGGAATTAAGATAGTCCGCTTCGACCCGCGGGCATCTGCCGTTCAGGATCTACTCTCTGCCGCTCTCCGGCATACCGGGCTGAAGCCCGGGCTTGACAAAACTACTAATTAGTAGTATACTATGGGCATGGAAAGCAGGCATACCTATTCTCCCGCGGAGGAGCTGGACCTGAAGATGGTCATAGCCCTGCTGCGCACCGTGAAGGCCCTGGAGGCCGGGCTGGCGCCTTGCTTCGCGGGCTGGGGCGTCACGTCCGCCCAGTTCGGGGTGCTGGAGTTCCTTTACCATAAGGGACCGGCCCGGATAAGCGCGATAATAGCGAAGACCCTCTCGTCCGGGGGCAACATGACCGTCGTGGTGCGCAACCTGGAGCGGGCAGGGCTCGTAAGACGCCGCCGCGACGAGGAGGACGGGCGCGCGGCCCTGGTGGAGCTGACCCCCAGGGGGGAGAAGCTGATGTCCTCACTGTTCCCGGAACACCTCGTGGTGCTGCGGAAGTTCTTTTCCCGGCTGGGGGATCGCGAGAAGCGGGGGGTAATTGACGCGCTGAAGGCGCTGGGGGATCGCTGATCCCTTTTTTTAGGCATATAATACTAATTAGTAATAGAAAAAAGGTTTATGCGGCATGAGTGATGACAAATGAGCGGAGTATATGTAGAATGTCAGCAGGTTAAGGAGGGCATATGAAAAAGTACATATTTGCCGCGCTGGCGCTGCCGGCGCTGCTGTCCTGGGCTTCCGCCGAGACGTACAAGGCGGACCCCGCCCATAGCGCGGTCACGTTCAAGGTCGCTCATATGGGCATAAGCAGGGTGGAGGGCCGGTTCGACAAGTTCACCGCCGCGATGGACTACGTGCCCGGCAAGCCGGCGCTGTGGAAGGCCGAGGCTTCCATAGAGACCGCCAGCATAAACACCAACGAGCCCGACCGCGACAAGCACCTGCGCAGCCCCGACTTCTTCGACGTGGACAAGTTCCCGGCGATGACGTTCAAGAGCGTCAAGTTCACCGGGGTGAAGGGGATGAAGGGCAAGCTGCACGGCGAGCTGACGCTGCGCGGCGTCACGAAGCCGGTGGTGCTGGACGTGGAGGCCAGCGGGCCGGTGAAGGACCCGTGGGGCAGTATGCGCATGGCCGCCACCGCCACCGGCAGCGTGAACCGCAAGGACTTCGGCATGGTGTGGAACAAGGTGCTGGACTCCGGCGGCTTCCTGGTGGGCGACAAGGTGGACATAACGCTGGAGCTGGAGTTCGTGCAGGATAAGCCCGCGGCCAAGTAAGGGTCAACGCCCGCCCCGGAAAAATGTAGAATCTGTGCATGGTTTTCCGGGAGCGGGCATGAAGCTGAAAAAGATAGCCAAAGCGGCGGTATACGCCGCCGTGTTTACGGCCGCCGCGCTGGCCGTAGGCTATTACACGCTGCCGGTCAACCGCATCAACATGCGCTCGCGCCTGGCGATGCTGGGCGACTTCAACGGCGACCACAAGTGGGACAAGACCGACGACGACAGGCTTTCGGCCGTGCTGAGCGATCCTTTCGGGCAGCCCGCCGATACGGCTTACGGGACCGACGTCAACCATAACGGCCTGCTGGACGAGGAGGACGTCTCCTTCCTGCGGGAGCTGTACCGCGCCGGGGACCCGTACAAGGCCAGGGAGACCGCCCGGGCCGCCGGCCGCCCCTTCCCCTACCCGCGCGAGTTCTTCCGCTACATCCCCGAGACGGAGTACGTACAATGTCCGGTAGTCGCCTTCCGCCACCCGGCGGAGGACGCCTCCCCGCTGCGCTTGCTCGGCGCCGTCCGCGCGAAGGCCGCCGCCTCCTCCGGCTACGACGCGCAGCTGCTGCGCGAGGTCTACAGCGAGGGGATACGCTTCTCGCTGGCCTACGCCCGCCGGCTGCCGGGGCTGCTCCCGAAGGAGAAGGACTACGCGGGCGCAAAGCTAGCGCGGTGCGCCGCGCTGTGGCGGGAGGGGCGGCACTACGAACTGCTGCTCGAGCTGATGGGCCTGACCGAGGACGCCGAGACGCTGACCGTGCGGGGCCAGCCGGAGTTCGTCGCGCAGAGCCTCTACTTCCGCGACCATCTCAGGCGACTGCTGGAGTCCGGGCTTTTCAGGGATTACCGGGCGGGGAAAGCCCCCGCGTCCGGGGTCTTCAAGGTTTTGGAGAAGTACCTGCGCGAAGACATGAAGATGGAGATGGACCTGGAGAACCTGGCCCCGCCGCGCAATTTCCTGGAACTTAAGAACTACGCCGACCGCGCCAGGTGGCAGTACTACAAGACCACTTCCACGAAGGCCGATTTCCGCCGGCTGCTGCTGTTCGCGCAGTATGACAGGCGCTACCTGCGCGCCGCGGCGCGCACCACCCGGAAGATGGAGGACGCGCCGCTGGAGAACCACAACCTGCCGATGGTGCTGCTGTTCCGGGAGGCGCTGGCCATCAAGGGCGGCGACAAGCTGGCCGCCGTGGGGCTGCTGGACGAGGCCGTGCGCGTGCCTTTCGCCTGGGTGAAGACGATACCCAGGGACAAGCTGCCGGCCTCGGTGGCGCTGGAGAATTTCCTGCTGCCCGGCAACAAGGAGGACGGCTCCGACAAGAGCAGGCACTGGAACGTCTTCGGCGGCATCAGCCTTTACAAATCGCCGGAGGAGTCGCTGAAGCTCGCGCTGGCGCGCGAGGTAAAGGATTTCCGCGAGGACCCTTCGCCGGCCGCGATGAGCGAGTTCATCCGCGACACGATGGCCAATCTCAACGGCATATATTACGTGGTGAGCATAGACCCGGACCTGCTGAAGAAGCGGGGCCCGGGCGCGCTCCCCGGAGAATAAGGAGAACTGCATGAAAAAGAAACTCACGACGGCCGCCGCGGCGGCGGTCCTGCTGCTGGGCGGGGCCTATTACCTGCGGGCGCAGATGGGCGGAGGCCCCAGGCAGGGCGGCGGCCAGCTGGGCGGGATGCAGCGGCCCATGGGCCAGATGGGACGCGGCATGATGCCGGGCGGCATGGGCGGCGGCTCGGCCATGGTGGTGCACGGCAACTTCATCTACGTCCTGCTGGGCGGCACTTTGACGAAGGTGGACCCGGTCAAGATGGCCGTGGTCAAGGAGCTAGACCTGAAGCCGAAGGCCGGCCCGGGCGCGATGCGCGGCCAGGGTATGCCGCAGGGGCAGGGCATGTCGGAGGGCTCTCCTGACGAGAGTTTCGGCGATGAAGAATAAACCCGCCCGCTTCCTGTCGGTGCTGGCCGCGGCGACCCTGCTCTGCGGGGCTTGCGCGGCCAAGTCGGAGCCGGCCCCGGCAAAGAAAGTGGAGAGCGCTCCCGCTAAGGCCGCCGCCGTCAGGGAAAAGGCCCCCGCGAAGACCGCCGGTACGCCGGCGAAGGGCGTAGCCGCTTCCAGCATGACCGCTCCCGGCGACCCCTCGCAGCGCAAGATGACCCCCGCCGAAATGGACGCCGAGCTGGTAAAGATGGCGGCCTCCGGGGACATCAACGGGGTGCAGACCATGCTGCGCCTGGGCGCCCACGCCAACGCCGAGGACCGCCGCGGCCTGCCGGCGCTTTTCATCGCGGTAAGGAAAGGCAAGGCCCCGATGGTCTCCTACCTGGTAAAGGCGGGGGCCAAGGTGAACGCCGCGGTGGCGGCGCTTCCCGGCAAGGGCGGCCACCCGGACGGCACGCCGCTCGGCTACGCCGCCAGGGAGGGCAGCATCGAGATCATGCAGATACTGCGCGACTCCGGCGCCGACATGAACCTGGCCGGGCCGGGCGGCAACACGCCGCTCGTCCTGGCCGCGGAGACCGGGCAGGTCGGAGCGATATACTGGCTGAAGATGAACGGCTCCTACGCGGGCATGCCTAAGGCCCT
>JAJZOZ010000212.1 GCA_021811405.1 bacterium
GGCGGCCTTTGAAGCCGGCGTCTTCCAGCGCGTAGCGGATGAAGTTGGAGCCGATGAAGCCGGCGCCGCCGGTGACGAGGATGGTGTTCATTTGTTCTCCCTGATGAATTTAGCGGTGGACTCTTCCCACGACGGGATCTCTATGGCGAGCTCGCCGCAAATAGCTTTGTTGGACATGGCCGAGAAGCCCGGGCGCCGGGCCGGCAGGCTGAAGTCCGCCATTTTGGCTGGCTCCACTTCTTTGGCGATGCCCAGCTCTTTAAGGGCCAGGCGGGCCCAGTCGTAGCGGGAACAGCGGCCGGTATTGGTGAGGTGCCAGCGCCCGAAGAGGCCGCGGCCGAGGGCGGCCATGACGGTGTCCACGATGTCGCCGGTATAGGTGGGCACGGAGACCTCGTCGGCGGAGATCCTGAGCGGGCCGGGCTTGGCGGCCCAGCCCTTGAGCTTGTGGATGAAGTTCTGCTCCCCCCTGCCGTACACCCAGCTGAGCCGGAAGACCAGCGCGCCGGGCACGTCGAGCGCGTACTGCTCCCCTTTCAGCTTGGAGCGGCCGTAGGCGTTGAGCGGGTTGGGGGCGTCCGCCTCGGTATAGGGTTCGGCCTTGGCGCCGTCGAAGACGTAGTCCGTGCCGAAGTGCACCAGCGTGCTCTCCAGCTTGCGGGCGGCCATGGCCAGGTAGCGCGGGCCCTCGGCGTTGACGGCGAAGGCCTTGTCGGGCTCGGCCTCGGCCTTGTCCACCTGGTTGTAGGCCGCGCAGTTGAGGATAAGGCCGGGGCGGTACTGCATTATGGCCGCCATCACGGCGTCCCCGTCGGTGATGTCGAGCGTGTCCACGTCGGCGGCGGCGTAGTCCCAGCCGTTCTCCTCGAAGAAGCGGACGAAGGCGCCGCCGAGCTGGCCTTTTGAGCCGGTGATGAAGGTCCTCATTTAAGTTTGGCGTCCTTGAGGCGCGGCAGGGCGGCGTCCTTGGGAGACAGCGAGGGCGCCGTGGTGCCCCAGTCTATGCCGATGTCGGGATCGTTCCAGATCACGCCGCCGTCGTCCTTGGAAGAGTACTCGGCGGTGCACTTGTAGACTATCTCGGCGGTGTCGCTGAGCACCAGGAAGCCGTGCGCGAAGCCGGCCGGCAGGTAGAGCATGTGGGCGTTCTCGGCGGACAGCTCCGCCGCCAGCCACTTGCCGAAGGTGGGCGAGCCTTCGCGGATGTCCACGCCCACGTCGAGGATGGAACCCCTGATGCAGCGGACCAGCTTGCCCTGCGCGGCTGCGCCGCGCTGGTAGTGCAGGCCGCGCAGCACGCCCTTGGAGGACTTGGAGTGGTTGTCCTGGACGAACTCCTCGGGGATGCCGTTGCGGGCGAAGTCGCTCTTCTTGTAGGTCTCCATGAAGAAGCCGCGGTCGTCGGGGAAAGCCCAGGGCTTCACCAGCACCAGCCCGTCCAGCTTGAGTTTCTCGAATTCAAAAGGCATAATTCTCCGTTCCTATCGAGGCTTCGCCTCCTATTGAGGCTTCGCCTCGATAGGGGGTTATTGACCGCTGGCGACTTTCTTGAGGTAGTCGCCGTAGCTGTTCTTCTTGAGGTTCTCGGCCAGGGCCAGCAGGCGGGCCTTGTCTATCCAGCCGGAACTATAGGCTATCTCCTCTATGCAGGCTATCTTAAGGCCCTGGCGGCGCTCCACGGTGGCGATGAATTCCCCCGCCTCGAGCAGGCTGTCGAAGGTGCCGGTGTCCAGCCAGGCGTAGCCGCGGCCGAGCAGCTCCACCTTGAGGGCGGAGCGCTTGAGGTATTCCCGGTTGACGTCGGTGATCTCCAGCTCGCCGCGGGCGCTGGGCTTTATGCTCCGGGCGGTCTTAACTACGTCGTTGGGGTAGAAGTAGAGGCCGGTGACGGCGTAGTTGGACTTGGGGCTGGCGGGCTTCTCCTCGATGGAGAGGGCCTTGCCGGCCTTGTCGAACTCCACCACGCCGTAGCGCTCCGGGTCGTTGACGTAGTAGCCGAAGACGGTGGCGGCGCCGGCCTTGGCGGCGTCCACGGCCTTCTTGAAGGCCTCGGGCAGGCCGTGGCCGTAGAAGATGTTGTCCCCCAGCACCAGGCAGACGTCGTCGGAGCCGGTGAACTCCTCGCCTATCAGGAAGGCCTGGGCTATGCCCTCGGGCTTGGGCTGCTCCTTGTAGCTGAGCCTGAGGCCCCAGGCGGAGCCGTCGCCGAAGATGTCGCGGAAGCGGGGCAGGTCCTTGGGCGTGGAGATGATCAGGATGTCCCGGATGCCGGCCAGCATCAGCGCCGACAGCGGGTAATAGATCATGGGCTTGTCGTAGACCGGCAGCAGCTGTTTGCAGACGGCGGCGGTCATGGGGTAGAGCCTGGTGCCGGAGCCTCCGGCGAGGATTATGCCTTTCATGTGGTCTCCTTAAACTGGACTTCGCGCAGGAACCGCGGGTAATTTTCCTTGTTCAGGGAAGCGAAAGAGGCCGCCGGATAGGCCTCGGCGAACGCCCTGGGCGGCCTTTTCTTCGCCTTCCCCCACTTTATCTCCGCCGCCAGCAGGCCGTCGCCGAAGGTCTCGACGTAATCCAGCTCCTGCTTCTGCTGGGTGCGCCAGAAATACGCCGGCCTGTCCTCGCCCAGGTTGGAGAGCAGCTTGCGCCGCTCGGCTATCACGAAGTTCTCCCAGAGCGCGCCGGCGTCCTGCCGCAGCGACAGCGGGTTGAGGTTGTTTATGAGCGCGTTGCGCAGGCCGGTGTCGTAGAAATAGATCTTGCGCAGCTTCTTGAGCTCGTTGCGCAGATTGCGGCTGAACGGGCCGAGTCTGAAGACTATGAAAGCCTTTTCCAGGACCTGGATGTAGGAGGCCACGGTGTTCTTGTCTACGCCCAGCAGGGAGGCCAGCTCGTTGTAGGAGACCTCGCTGCCCACCTGCAGCGCCAGCGCCTGCAGCAGCTTCTCCAGCACCTCGTGGTTCTTGATATTGTGGTACTTGAGGATGTCCTTGTAGGCGTAACTGCGCGCCAGGCTTTTCAGCTGGGGCTCGGGAGCGCCGCCGGCGAGGGCTATTTCCGGGTACATGCCGTAGATAAGCCTGCGCTCCAGCAGGCGGGCCGCTTCCACCGGGGAGTAGAGGCCGTCGAGCTCCTTTACGGAGAACGGGTAGAGCGTGAATTCCGCCTTGCGGCCGGTAAGCGGCTCGGAGACCTT